>JAADGH010000032.1 GCA_013152475.1 Planctomycetota bacterium | reverse complement strand
AAATGCTCGCGACGGTAGTTGATGCCGGTCGTGATGCCATCGTAGTAGAAACCGTCCAGCTCCCCGCCCTTCTTGTCGCGATAGCTCTGGAAGACCTTGGGTATCTTCTCCAGCATGTGCCTGCCGTACGCCAACGCCGGGTCGAGGTTGTATTGCGCAATGATGTGCCCATAGACCGCCGTGCGCTTGATGGACATCTTCCCTTGCGCATCGTACAGCGCGGACGCATCGAAAATCTCAGCGCTGCCCGTGCGCTTCCGAAATGTTTCCCGCATGGCCGCAAGCTGCCGGTCGTAGGACGGCTCGGGGTCGGTCTCCGGGTTGTAACCGGGGATGCGGGCGAACATGCCCGCGTGGGTGAAGTAGGTCAGGCTGTAGACGCCGAGCTTGTCATCATAGGCCGGCTCGGGCGCGCCCTCCTGGAAGGCGAAGCGGAACTCGTTGGCGTTGTCGATATCCGACAGCCTCGAGAAGGCCATCCACATGCCTTCTTTCTTCACGTACTTCGTGAAGAACCCGGGAAAGAGGCGGTAGTATTGATCCAGGGCGCTGCGCATCCCCCACGCAGGGTCGCACGGGTAGAGGTAGAAGGTGAAGTCCGCCGTGCTCGGCGGGACGGTTTCCTTCGCAAGGGCGACATCGTAGACGATATAGAACAGCTTCTGGTTCGCATCGTATCCCGTGCGGAAGATGCGCGGCTGATCGAGCGGCACGGCATAGCAGAGGCCCACCGGGCCGGTGATGACATTGCAGAAGTTGATGGCATGTCGCCCCATCTTCAGGGCGGGTTTGTCGGCCCACTCCGGCAGCGCGGCGAACTCGCGGATGCCCTTCGAGTTTTCGTATACCTGCCCCTGGCCGATCTTGCGCGACGTCTCCAGATCGTCCCACCACTGCCAGCCTTCGGCCTGGATCGGGAGAGCGAAGCGCACGAGCAGCCCGCGGTCGGCGCCCGACGTATCCTGGACGGTGAGCGTCACACGCACGAGCCCCTTGAAGACGTCATACCTCGCCACGGTATCGAGCGCCATGCCGGGGAGCACCGTTCGCTGCACGACTGCCTGGCCGCCATCGAACGTCGTCTTCCCCTTTACGGGGATAAACTCCGTGCCCTTCGTCACGTCGCAGATGCTCACCGGGTAGAAATCGCCCATATCGGCAGGAAGCAGAGACACGCCGCCGACCTCCAACTTCCGCAGGACACCGTTCTCCGAGAGTTCAAGACCCAGTTGGGCCTCGGTCTTCAGCGATAGCCCCTGCGGGTATCCCGGGGCCCCCACCACCGCGACTCCCACGAGGGCGGAAAACACCGCCAGTTTCCAGCGTATCAGAGCCATTCTCTGGGCCTCCAAATGTGGGCGATCAACCGCATACAAGAATGATAGCAGATGGGTGGAGGGGAAAGAATGAAAAAATGCGGCGCCAGGTCACGGCGCTTTTTTGCTTGCAATGCAGCAATCGCTCGGATAGGGTACAGTGTTGCTTGTTCGGACACCCTCACTGGAGGAACAGCGATGAAGTTTGGCGTACGTGTTGGCATGTTGAAGACGACATTTGAGGAGGCCCACGAGGAGGCCGGGAAGTTGGGCTTCGATGGCGTGGAGCTTGAGGTCGGCCCGAACACGCCCGACGAAGGCACCCCGCTCTTCGACGTGAAGGGACGCAAGGCCCTCATGGAGCGAATGAAGGCATGCGGCGTGGCCACGTCGTGTGTCTGCATCGGAGGCTTCTGGAAATACAGCCCCGCCGAGGCGGACAAAGCCCTTCGCGACACGGGTCTCGATCTGCTCAAGAAGACCATCCAAGCCTGCGCAGAGATCGGCGCAGAGTGCATCCTCACGCCGCTCAACAACTCCGGCGAGGAGCCGGACATCGCCGTCGGCCGCTGGCTTGAGTTTCTCCAGGAGGCCAAGCCCGTGGCCGAGGAACACAAGATCACAGTCGCCCTCGAGCCCTGCGCCCGCCCGGGCTTGGGTACGCCCGAGGAGGTCATGGCCCTTGTGGACAAGGCGGATTCGCCATACATCCGTGTCTACCTCGATGTGGCCAACAATCGGGTCGCAGGCTCCGACTCCGTCGAAGCCATTAAGACGCTCGGAACGAAGTACCTGGCGCACATCCACATGAAGGACCTGAAGGAGAACCCGCCGGACAGCGAGCGGCCGTTCTCCGTTGTCGGGCTCGGCGAGGGCATGCTGGACTTCCCCACCATCTGCAAGACGATCGTGGAGGTCGGCTACGACGGGTGGCTCACCCTTGAGACCCCCGCCGTAGATGACGCAAAGGAATCGGCGAAGAAGAACCTTGATATTCTGAAGGCCTATTTCTGACAGACACCAACGGAGGGCCGGCAGGCCGTCGGCGCCCCGTGATCCTTCTCCTGTACTGCCCGATTTTTATGGGACAGACGCCTTATAGAGCGTCGCTTCGCCCTCGATCAAATATCGCCGCACAGCAGCGGGGACGAGGAGGGATGTGCCCTTCTTGACGGTCAGCGTCTTCCCGGATCCTTCGTTCTTCACGAATGCTTTCCCTCCCGTGCAGATCATGACCTCGACGCTGCGGTCGGTCGCGCTGGTGTAAGGCGCCGTTCCATCAATATCCAGAACAGACAACCGGAATTCTTCGGCATCGGAGGGATAGGCCCGGTCCCCGTCCTGCCGTTCCGGCGAGAGGATGGAAACCCCTGTCTCTGCGAATCTCAGGATCTTCAAAAGCTCCGGGACATCAATGTGCTTCGGGGTCAACCCCCCGCGCAGGACGTTGTCCGAGTTCGCCATCAGCTCGATGCCCACCCCCCCCAGGTAGGCGTGCAACTGCCCGGCCTGGAGGAACATGGCCTGGCCCGGTTCCAGCTTGACCAGGTTTAGCAGCACCGGACCCAGAACGCCGATGTCTCCCGGGTACTTCTCGTTGAGCTTGAGCATCCACTCGAAGATCGGGTTCCCTGACGCCCCTCTCTCGGCTGCGGCAACCGCCTGCTCAACGACCTGTTGCTGTCGGGATTTGTCCATGGTCATCAGCGTGCTGAAGAACTCCTTCAGCCCATCGGGGTTTCGATGCTCCGAGAGCTGGCCGATTTCTGTCTCAAGCTCGGCGGGGCCGATGTCCTTGAGCAGGCAGACCATCTCATCAATTTTCCGAAAGCCATTCATCGCCCAGAACGGCGTCAGGGCGCAAATGAT
The DNA here is from genome assembly GCA_013152475.1 of Planctomycetota bacterium. Classification (GTDB taxonomy): domain Bacteria; phylum Planctomycetota; class Brocadiia; order JAADGH01; family JAADGH01; genus JAADGH01. The sequence goes on along the minus strand of JAADGH010000032.1, from coordinate 19,021 downwards.
TTCCGGTTTGTGGTTGTCATCCTTATAGCTTCGATTCGGCGCCGTCAGGGGGATGCCCTCGGCATTCTCCCGCGCAAAACCTTCTCTCGCTTGCGCCACGTTTGGGTGAGCCTGGATGGACAGGGGCTGGGCGGCGGCCAGGATCTTGAACAGAAACGGCAGTCTGCCGCCGAATCGTTTCGCCACGCGATCCCCGAGAATCTCCCTTGGCGCGCTTGCGATCACCTCGGGCAGCGGCTTCCATTCGCCGCCGACTTCCACCTTCGACGGCGCCTTCGGGTGCGCCCCCATCCATAGTTCCGCCTGAGGGGTTTCTGAGGGACTCGGCTGCCCCAGAAGCTCCGGGATCGCCGTGTGCGAGCCCCAGGCGTAGTCCTGAATCGGGTTTTTGAGCCGACAGATATCCATTATTTCGCTCCTTTCCTCTGCTGCCGCCAGACGGCCTCCCATCGTTCCTGCCTCTCCTCGGCCAGCTCGTCGTCGAGCTTGGTCCAGTCAATCGCCGGAACGATGAGGATACTTCCATCTCCCCCCGCCAGGGCTACGTGCAGCCCATCGGGGCTGAACGCCACGGCGTGAATCGACTCCAGCTCTCCCTTGAGAGCCAGAATCTCCCGCCCCGTCTGGACGTCCCAAATCTTTGCCGACCCATCTTCACTACCGGTGAGGATTCGCCGACCATCGGGGCTGAACGCCACGGACCGCACCTCTTTGGTGTGGCCCCGAAGTGTATGCAACTCCTCGCCGGTCCAGGCGTTCCACACCTTTGCCGTCCGATCATAACTGCCCGTGACCACCAGCGCGCCATCGGGACTGAACGCGAGGGACAATATCCAACTCAGGTGTCCCCTGAGGAGTACGCGGTCCAGTCCATGTTGCACATCCCACCCCTTCGCCATGCGGTTCCAGTTCCCCGTCATCAGCCATGCGCTGTCCGGACTGAAGGCCAGACAACTCACCGCGATGGAGTGCCCGTTCAGGGTCACGACATGCCGGCCGGTCGCGGCGTCCCATATCCGGGCCGTTCGGTCTTTGCTGCCCGTGGCGATGTATTTGCCATTGGGGCTAAAGGCCACGGCGCAGACGGCATCGCCGTGACCACTCAGCGTCAACTGCTCGGCGCCCGTGACGGCATCCCAGACCTTCGCCGTCTTATCGTAGCTCCCCGTGACGATCCGCTTTCCCTCGGGTCCAAAGGCCGCGGACGTGACGGTGGCCGCGTGCCCCGTCAGGCGGAGCAAGACTCGACCGGTTCTGACGTCCCACACCGCCGCCCCTCCGTCATCACTTGGGGCAACAATCCGCCCTCCGTCAGGACTGAAGAAGATGGCGTCCCCCTCGGCAGCATAGCCCTTCAGGACCTGGATGTCCCGCGGGCCCCGGGCGTCCCACATCTTCGCCGTCTTGTCCTGGCTGCCGGTGACGATCATCCTCCCATCCGGGCTGAACGCGGCGGAGGTGATGCCGCCGGAATGGCCCCGGAATGTCGACAACTCCTTGCCGGAGGCCACGTCCCAGACCCGCGTTGTCCGATCATAGCTCGCCGTGACAAGACGCTTGTCGTCGGGGCTGAATGCCACACAATGGACCGCCTCAAGGTGTCCGCCAAGCGTGGCCAACAGTTCGCCGGTATCGGCATCCCAAAGTCTGGCCGTCTTGTCGTAACTCCCTGTTGCAATGCGTTTTCCGTCATGGCTAAAGGCAACCGATTGCACCTCGTCGGCGTGGCCTTTGAGGGTGAGGACCTGGCTGCCCGTATTTGTATCCCACACGCACACCGTGTGGTTCCAGTTGCCGGCGGCAATTCGCCGTCCGTCGGGGCTATAGGCCACACAGTTGATCGCAGAGGTCTTGTCGCCGAGGGAACGGAGCTCCTCTCCCGTCTCCGCGTCCCAAATTTTGACTGTCCTGTCATAGCTTCCCGTGGCGATGTGCTTGCCGTCAGGGGCGAAAGCCACCGAGCTCAGCGCGCCCGCATGCCCCGCCAGACTGACGATCTGCCATCCTGTCTCGGCGTGCCAGATTTTGGCGACGCCGTCCTTGCTGGCGGTGGCGACCCGCTCCCCGTCCGGACTGACGGCGACGCAGTTCACCGCCTGGGTATGGCCTCGGAGGGTGCGGATCGGCTTGCCGGTGGCCAGGTCCCAGAGGATGGCCGTCTCGCTCTGGCTGCCGGTGATGATCCATCTGCCATCGGGGCTGAAGGCAACGGACGTGACGGCTTCGGAGTGTCCGCGCAACGTCAACAGGTCCAGCTCGCACAGATAACGCAACCGCCCCCACTCCCAACCGCGAATGGACCTGGGGGTCTTATCCAAGACCGCTGTGGCCTTGTCGAAGGCCAAGCCGCGAATCTCGCCGTGCGCCGCCGAGATCGCATTGATGTAACTCTCCCATTCCAGCTTTTTCTTCGCGGCCTCGGCTTGGGTAAGGAGCCGCCTGGCCTGGGCCTCGGCGGAGCGGGCGCGTTTCTCTTCGTCTTCGGCTCGGGCCCTGGCCGCCTCGGCGGCGCGGCGCTCTTCCTCTTCCCTCACACGGGCCCGTTCAGCGGCGCGGCGCTGCTCCTCCTCGCGCGCACGTGCGCGCTCGGCGGCCAGTCGCTGTTCCTCTTCGCGCCGGCGGGCGGCCTCGGCGTTGGCGCGCTGCTCCTCGGCGATTTTTCTTTGATACTCGGCCTCCTGTCGACCGGCGTTAATGAGATAGAAGCCAGCGGCAATCATGAGCAGCGCGGCAACGAGCGTCGCCGTCGCCGCCTTGTGACGCTGGACGGCCTTCTGGACCTTGTACCAGGCGCTTGCCGGCCGCGCCTCGATGGGTTCATTCACCTGGAAATGCCGAATGTCCCGGGCCATGTCGTTGGCCGACTGGTAGCGCCGCTCCTTCTCCTTGGCAATCGCCGTCAGGATGATCGTCTCCAGGTCGGTGGGCAGCGCCGTGATCACCGCGGTGGGCCGGATCGGCTCCCTCTCTCGGATGTTCTGGAGGGTCTCCAAGGGATCGGGCATATGCACCGGGTACGGCATGGCGCCCGTGAGCATCCAGTACAGGATCACGCCCAGCGAATACACATCCGACCGGGTGTCCACCATCTCCGGTTTGCCGAGGGTCTGCTCGGGGCTCATGTAGGCCAGCGTCCCCACCACGACCCCCGAGACGGTAACGGAACTCTGCCTCTCATCCGGACCGGGCTTAACCAGCTTGGCCAGTCCGAAATCGAGGATGTGGGGCTTCCCTTCCTCGCCGATCATGATATTGGGAGGCTTGATGTCTCGATGGATCACGCCGTGCATGTGGGCGTGGGTGACGATCTCGCAGATGCGCGTGAATAGATTCAGCTTCTCGTCCAAAGACAGATCGTGCGTCTTGAGGTATTCACCCAAGGTCTGGCCTTGGATATATTCCATGGTGAAGTAGTAGCTGTCGGGCAGTTCCCCCACTTCGTAGATCGGCACGATACCGGGGTGGTTCAGGCAGGCGGCGGCGTCGGCTTCGTGGAGAAAGCGCTTGCGCTCCTGTTCGGAGGCAAAGGCGGCATGACGCATGACCTTGAGGGCGACGACGCGGCGGGGTTTTTTCTGGATGGCCTTGTAGACGATGCCCATCCCCCCGCGGGCGATCTCCTCGACAATCTCATAGTCCTGGGGAAGCTTGCTGGACAGCTCCCGTGCGAACTGCTCGGCGGCATCCACCTTCCGCATCGAGGCGTCGAGATCGTCAAGATCGTACTCTTCCGTCTCGCCTAAGAAATCCTCCATTTGCCCTCCCATACCGTCCATAGGGCGCAAACTCTCCCTGTATAATTATCAGACACAATTCGGCATTAGTCAAGTTCCGCTCGGAGGAAATGGCAGAACAACATTCGTCTGTCAACGCCGGAACGAATCGGGCCGGTCGGCCCGGGCCTCGGCCAGCAGGGCCGTGAACCGGGGCACAATACGGGCTACGGCCTCCTCCACGCTCTGCCTGCCGAGCCAGACCTTGTCGAACTCCGGTTGGATCACCATGTCGGATATTTCGTTCCAGTTGGGGGTGAACGGATCGTAAATGGCGTATGCCACCGCCTCGTTCAGGAGTTGCTTGTTCGCCGGTTTCGGGGGGCACTTGAGCCAAATGTCCTTGCTCCGGGCCAGGCGCATGATCGCCGGCTGGAAGTTCCCCGTGCCGGCGAGGCGGGTTTGGATCCGCTCCCCGCCCATAAGCTTCACCACCTCCCACGCCTCCTTCGGATGACGGGTGGTCTTCAGGACCCCCCATCCCGAGCCCCCGGTGGCGAAGCGGGAGTGGTCGGTGCCGGGGTACTTGGGAAACATGGCGATGTCCCAGTCAAAATCCCTGATCTTGTTGAAGAAGGAGGAGTTCCAAATGCCGGTATTGAACATGGCCACCTTACCGCTGCTGAACATCCGTGTGGCGGCCATGCCGAGGGCCGACATCTCCGTCGGGGCGGGCATGACATGGTGCTCCCGCCGCAGGTCGAAGAAAAATTCCAGCCCGGCGATGGCCTCCGGGGAATCGAGGACGCACTTGCGGGGATTCTGCACATCGTCCACCATCCGCCCGCCTCGGGAGTAGACCCAGCTCTGCCACGCCCAGCCGGCGAAGCCGTATTGGGTCACGTGGCCCTCTTCATCGCGGAGTGTCAGCTTCTTGGCCGCATGGAGGAACGCATTCCAGTCCCAGTCGTCCTGCGGGTAGGGCAGGCCGGCCTTGTCGAAGGCGGACTTGTTGTAATAGATGCAGGCCACAGGAGCGGTATCGTTGGGGAGGGCGAAGAGCTTGCCATTGACGGTGAAACGCTCGATCTCTTCGGGCCAGTATTCCTTGATGTCGATGGCCGGGTCGGAGGCGATGAAGTCGTTGAGCGGCATGAGGGCGCCCTTGCCGAAGAGGGCCGGCATATGGTGGTTTTCCACCCAGCACACATCGGGGGCGCTGCCGGAGGCATAGCCGGTCAGGAGCTTGGTCAGGTACTGGCTGCCGACGGTGCGCTCCAACTTCACCGTGATGTGCGGGTGCTGCGTGTCCCATTCCCCGACGATCTCGTCGAAGATTTCGGTGGAATGGATGCCCCCAAAGTGGGCCACGCGGATGGTTGTCTGCCGGAGGCCGGTTTCCGTGTCGCGCTGAACGCCGCACGAGGAAAGAAAAACGAGAACGAACAGAAAAGCAGGGGAGCGTTTCCTCATGCCCCAAGCTCGGTGAGCATCTTCAGTTCTTCGAGCATCTCTTCCATCATCTGGTAGCGGTCGTCGGGGTCCTTCTCCATGGAGGTCTCAACGATGCGGCAGACCGATTGAGGCACCGTGGGGTTGTAGTCCTTCGGCGATTCGATCTGGGTCTCCAGGATGGCGTTGATGACTTCCTCGGGTTTGTTGGACATGAACGGCGGTTTCCCGGTGAGCATGCGGAACAACACGGCGCCGATGGAGTAGATGTCCGCCCGGTGGTCGATCGGCTTGTTCTTCTGAATCTGCTCGGGGGCGCGGTAGTTGTGCAGCGACGTGGGACCCATGAGATGGCGTTTGGCGTCGGACTCGCCGCCCAGGAGGTACCCGCCGGGGCCGAACTCCATGAGCCGGACGATGCCGAGGGAGCGAACGGTGCGCAGCTCTTCCTCTTTCTTTTCTCTCTGGTGGATGAGGATCTTCTCCGGCCGGATATCGCCGTGCATGACCTTCTGGCGGTGCGCATATTCCAGGGCGATGGCCACCTGCGCGGCGATTTCCACGGCCAAGGGCACGGCCAACGGCTCGCCCTTTCCGCCCTTGCTGGTGAGTTCCTTGATCGTTTTTCCCTCGACGAACTCCTGGATGATGTAGTAGACGCCCTCGTCGGCGCCGGCGTCATGGACCTGCACTACATTGGGATGATTCAGTTTGCCCGCCGACCGGGCCGGGCCGATAAACCGCTCGATCTCATCTTCCGAAGCCTTGGCCGAGGTGGACAGGAGCTTGATCAACACGGGCCGATCAATGGAAAGCTGCAAGCCGCGATACGTAATCTCGTTGTCGAACTCGCGGACCTTCGTGATCAACCTGCAGCCCGCGATGGTTTGGCCCTCCTCGGGCAGCGCAACCACCTTCTTCTTCGGTTTCGGCGCCGGTTTTTCCTCCACCGCGACGGCGGCCTCGGCCTTTGGCTCCGACTCCGATTTCAGCAGTTTTTCATCGATGGCGCTGGCCGGCTCCTGGCGCCGCTCAGCGGGACGCTCCGTCTCTTCGGCCCCTTCGATCTCGACGGCGATGACCGTGGAACCGATCCGGATGTTGTCGTCGGTCTGCAGTGGAGCGCTCTTGACCCGCTTGTCATTGAGGAAGGTGCCGTTTGTGCTTCGAAGGTCGGTCAGGATGACGCGGGCGCCGTTGTTCGTAAGCTGGCAGTGAATGCGGGAGATTCGCGGTTCAGAGAGCTCGATATCCGATGCCGAGCTACGCCCCACGGTAATCGACCGGCCGGAGCGGAGCGTGAAGCTCTTCCCCTTGTCGGCGCCAACGATAACCCTGAACGTGACCTCCATGGCAGATTCGTTCCTCCGGTGGCCGGTCCTCTACAGTCGGCCGGCGACCTCCGCAGTGATCCCCGACACAAACGTCTGCACGGCCTCGGCGCACCCCGCGCCGCACGCCTCCTGCGCCCTCTCTATCGACACGCGAACGTCGGGGCGCTCCAGCGCTCTGGCATCGTCGGTGAATATCTGCCAGAGAAACATGCTCGCGCCCGCCTTGCCGGCCTTGTGTTCGTCACGCAGCCGGTCACAGAACGCCACCATCCGCTGATACCTCGCCGCCGCGATAGCGCGCCCTCCCTGTGTGCTCAGTTGGTCGATCGTCGGCCTGCGCTTTGCCAGCCAAGCCCCCATCTCCGGCGTCTGCGTCTCCAACGGATCGCGCCGATGGCCCCGAATCGTGATGTATCGCCACACGGCGATGAGGCCGAAGTTCGCGTCGATATAGTCCGCATCCGCGAGAATACGGTTCTCGATCGGGTCCCGATCCCCCGCCAGTCCTACATGCGTCTCGACCGCCGAGGCGATTGCCTCCTGCTCGATGAGATCGATGCCGAGATCGGCCAGGATATTCTGGGCCTCCTGAGCGCCCCGAGCGGCATGATCATCGCCCTGGGGCTTGGCAATGTCATGGAGCAGGCCCGCCGCTTCCAGGACAAATGTGTCTCCCCCCTCCCGGCTCCCCATCACCAATGCCAAGTCTCGAACCCGGTAGGTATGCTGCAACGTGTATCCCGGCCAGTGATACCCCTGCCATTCGCTCGGCCAGCCGGCAAGGCGCTCACACGCACACCGTTCCAGCTCTTGCATCACAGTACGGGATGATGCGTTGTGCTCCATTGGCAATCAAGCCCTCGGTCGTCTCCCCCCCAAGAACGACAAAAACCCACACGGTACAAGATCTTAGTGCAACACCCCGCCCGTTTCAAGCCAAATCAGGTTTGCGCCTTCTCTACGGTCTTTGTTCCTTCGACCAAGCCATCAATAAACTCCCCCACCTTCTCAGCGAGTTCCCTCGGCGGCAGGTCTCGGTTCTCCTGGGCCCTCTTCACGATCGCACTGCCCACGATCACTCCGTCGGCGTGCCCCGCCACAAGCCTCGCCATCTCGCCGGTCGATACGCCGAACCCAACCGCGACGGGTTTGTCGGTAAGGGACTTGATCGACTCGACGTTGTCCACCAGATCGTCCGGCAAATGGTCCCGCGCCCCGGTAATGCCTGTCACCGAGACACAGTAGATGAATCCTGTCGCCATCTCCACAATCTTCTTCCGGCGCGCCATGGGCGTTGTGGGGGCCACGAGAAATGCAAGTTTGAAGTCCTTCGCCTCGGCCATCTCCGCAATGGGAGCGCCCTCCTCAATAGGCAGGTCCGGGATGATAGCGCCGTCAATGCCTGCCTCTTGGGCCGCCTTGATGAAGTCTGCGGCGCCCCGCTTGAATACGATGGTGTACGATACCATCGACAAAATCGGTATCTCGCACGACTGGCGAAGACGCCTAACGAGGTCGAAGCTGCGATGGACCGTCGCCCCCGCATTCAGGGCGCGGGTGAACGAGGCCTGGATCGTCGGCCCGTCGGCGATGGGATCGGAGAAGGGAATGCCCAGCTCGATCAGGTCCGCCCCGCGCTTGTCGCACTCCAGAATCAGGGCCTCGGTGGCCTCGTAATTCGGGTCCCCGGCCGTCAGGAAGGGCATGAACGCCGCCTTGCCTTTGGCGCGCAATTTGGCAAATCGCTCGTCGATTCGGTTACCCATGAGCAGGACCCCTCAAGACTTCTCTTCGACCAGCCGGGCGACCTCCATGCAATCTTTGTCACCGCGGCCGGAAAGATTGATGATGATGATTTCGTCTTCCTTCATTCGCGGGGCAATCTTCGTCGTGTGCGCCACAGCGTGGGCCGACTCCAGCGCCGGGATGATGCCTTCCATCTCGGCGCAGAACCGGAACGCGTCCAGGGCCTCCTCATCGGTGGCGGCCACGTACTCCACCCGGCCGGTTTCCTTCCAAAAGCTGTGCTCGGGGCCCACGCCGGGGTAGTCGAGCCCCGCCGAGACGGAATGCACGTCGGCCGTCTGGCCCTCGTCGGTCTGGAGCACATAGCTCTTGCTGCCATGGAGCACCCCGACCTCGCCCTTCACGAGGGAAGCCGCATGTTTGGTTGTGTTCAGACCACGCCCCGCGGCCTCGACGCCGATCATCTTTACGCGCCGGTCCTCGATGAACGGATAAAAGATACCCGCCGCGTTGCTCCCCCCACCCACACAGGCGACAATCACATCCGGCAGCCGCCCTTCTTTCCCCTGGATTTGATCACGGGATTCCTTGCCGATCACCGACTGGAAGTCCCGCGCCATAACGGGGAAGGGATGGAAGCCCACCACCGACCCGATGACATAGTGGGTGTGCCGCACCGAAGCCATCCAGTCGCGCATGGCCTCGTTCGTGGCGTCCTTGAGCGTCCGCGACCCCGAGGAGACAGGGATCACGTTGGCCCCGAGGAGCTTCATGCGAAAGACGTTCAGGGCCTGCCGGCGCATGTCCTCCTCGCCCATATAGACCTCGCACTCCAGGCCGAAGCGCGCCGCCGCCGTGGCCACCGCTACGCCGTGCTGCCCCGCACCCGTTTCAGCGATGACCCGCTTCTTCCCCATGCGGACCGTCAGGAGCACCTGTCCCAGGGCGTTGTTGATCTTGTGTGCGCCGGTATGGGCCAGGTCCTCGCGCTTGAGGTAAACCTTCGCCCCGCCCAGGGCCTTGGTGATCCGCTCGGCGAAGTAGAGCGGGGTGGGCCGACCGGCGTATTCCCGTAGGTAATACGCGAGCTCCTTCTGGAACTCCGGATCGTCCTTGGCCCTATAGTATTCCCGGACCAACTCCTCCACGGCGGGCATCAGCGTTTCCGGGGCGAACTTGCCCCCGAACTCGCCGAAATACCCTCGTTCATCGGGCTGATCCTTGAAGTTGATCGCCTCCCTGAGCATACCATGTCTCCCGTGGGACCGAAAGTTTGGATATTAGCGCATGTGATCATCCAAGTCAAGTGAAAACGCCACCAGGAGTTTCCCCACGACCCGCGTGGTGTCATCTCTGAAAGCGCATGGGGTGTCAGAGATGACAATACTGGGGTTCCGCGAACCAAACAGAGCAAACTCAATCCGTGACTTGGGTTGGGACAGATCGTGCTCAGATTCTGGGGAAAGTCCTGAAAAGCCCCGGCAAAACTGGCTCTCCTGCCGCAAGGCTGCCGTTCAGTCATCCGATTTTCGGCCTTCGGCTGCCTGGATCTCGTAGAGGTGCGCAGCGCAGCCGTTAGAGTCGAAGGGGATGAGGAGCTTCCGGTGTCGGACCGTTCTGTCCGGGGCCTTGTGCCGGGATTCGCCCAGCACCTATGGTCGCTCGAAATGGAGGACCACCTGGAACCAGCCTGGCCGGCTCTGCGTGTTCTGGAAAAGGATGACGATCTTGCCCTTGCCCTCGTCGAGGAGGCGGGCATTACCGCAGGACTTCTCCACCTCCAGCGACACCTCCGCGTCATCGCCGGGGTAGGGCCACTTGAGGCGGAGCGGGGCGGATGGGGTCTCGCCGCCGTAAGTGCGCTCCTTCTTGGCCCAGCGCGGCTTCCAGGCGAAGCTCTCCAGAAACGTCGGTTCGTTCTTCCCCCCCGCCAGACCCGGGGGCATGCCGGCGTAGTGGAACCACCGGGCAGAATTGCGCGTAAGGACGAGCTTCGACCGGCCGTCGATCCAGGCGCGAATGCGAACGCCCAGGACCTGCTTTCGGGAATCGAGCCAACTCGCCCACCCCAGTGCGTTTGCGAAATTCTTTCCCGTGAGTTCCTGCAGGGCGGCGGCGATGGCCGTGTCCGTTTTCCTATGCCCTGTCTTGCCGAGGGCGTCGATCAGGGCAACCTCCACGGGCCGGCCCTTTTTCTTTTTCAGTCCGTCGATCGCCGCGGCGACAATCTGCTCGTCCCTCGAATAGAGACCATCGGCGAGAAAGGGGATGGTGAAACGCGAGCTCAGGGCGCTCAGATTCTCCAGGGCCGCAATTTTCGCTTCTCGCGAACCGCTCTGGAAATCCCGGGCAAGCGTCATCACCTTCTCATCCGCCTCCGTCCCGCGCGACACCGTCCAGTAGGCGCGGAAGTGCTGCTGCACATAGCCCTGCTGCACGGTGCAGCCGGACTTGTAGTCCCAGCCGAGGGGCGTATCGTCGCCGCCGTCGCCGCAGGCGAGGATAAGGGCATTCCGAGGCCACACCCCGAACCGATTCCGGTCGGCGGGCACCCACCCATCCCCCGGGAGGTAGACCTCCGGCCAGCGATGGTTCCACTGGTCCACCTCGCTGGCGCGGGCCCTCTTCTGGCGCGTGCCACCGACATATCGGGCCGGGATGCCGGCGGCCCGGCAGAGGGCGATATACGCAAATGTGAACTCCGAGCAGGAGCCCGTGCCTCGTTTCAGCACCGTCACTGCATCGTCCCATTGATCGTCCATTTGATACTGCACCCGGTCGCAGACAAACTGGTGCAGGCGCCGTGCCGTCTCCACCACACCCTGCTTCGGGTCAGTTTTCTCCCGGACGATCTCCTGGATGGCGGGGTCGGTGATTCGATACTTGGTTCGGTTGCAGAGGTAAAGGTCCTTGATATTGTCCGGGATGTCATCCCGCGTCCGCACCTTGTCCGGATCGATGCCCAGGCGCTTGTCCGCCCACTGCGCCCAGACAATCATTCTGGCACGCGCGCAGGACTTGGGGGGAATGGTTGGATAGGAATGAACGGCGATCTTCTGTCCCCAACGGTCGGTCTCGATCCGGTCCGGCGGCGGCATGTGGATGATCTTGAGGACTTGCTGATTGCCTACGTTCTGCGGGATGAGACAGTACAGCTTCACGCCCCTCGCCGTCTGCGAGCCGGGGTTGTGGATCGTGTATCGCAGAACAACGCTTCGGCAGATTTCGGCGGGATAGAGATCGGCCGCGGCCCAGCCACTCAGCACGGTCATGCAGAAAGTAAGCACCGCCTGTCTTGTCATTGAACCTTCGCACAATCGACTATCGGGAGACGCGATTCAGGCGCTCGCTATTCGGACCGTTTGGCCCGGACGCCGTCCAGGGCACGGCCGAGGTCGGCGAGGTGGAACGGCTTGGTGACGACGCCGCTGAAGCCGTGCCGCCGGTAGTCGGCCATGACCGGATCGTTGGAGTAACCGCTGGCGACGATGGCCTTCACGGAGGGGTCGATCCCGCGGAGCTCCTTCATGGCCTCCTTGCCGCCCATGCCGCCGGGGATGGTCAAGTCCATGATTACCGCGTCGAATGGGCTGCCTCCGGCCTTGGCCTTCTTATAGGTGTCCACGGCCTCGGCGCCGTCCTTCACGCACACCACATCGTAGCCCATCCGGCTGAGCATTTGCCGGGCGACTTTGCGAACCACCTCTTCATCATCGGCCACCAGGATGCGCCCGTCGCCGGTGTGCGCCTGTGGTTCGGCTTCCCGGCAAAGGGGTGCAGGCTTTTCTGAGGCCGGGAGGTAGATGTAAAACGTGGTGCCTTTGCTGAGTTCGGACTCCACGGTCATGTAGCCGTCGTGATTATTGACAATGGAATAGGCGGTGGCCAAGCCGAGGCCGCTGCCGCGCTGCTTGGTGGAGAAGTAGGGATCGAATATCTTGGGCAAGTGCTCTCCCGGAATGCCCAGGCCGTGGTCGCGGATGCTGATCCGCACGTATCGCCCGGGCCGGACGGGGATCGCGGGAGTCTCTCCCACGGTGATGTTTTCCGCCCGTATGTAAACCACACCGGGATCGGCCATGGACTGGTCGGCGTTGATAACGACGTTGTTGATCACCTGGCTGATCTGTCCCTCGTCCACGTCGATGGGCCAGAGGTCGGGTGGAATGTCAAACTCGCACCGGTGGCGGGACCCGGCCAGAACGAAGGAGGCGGAGTCCCTGAGCAGGTCGGGGATGGTGGTAGTCTGTTTGATGGGAGCGCCGCCGCGGGAAAAGGTAAGTAGACGGCGGGTCAGGTCCCGCGCTCGCAGGGAGGCCTTCTCGGCCTCGTTCAATCGATCGGCGATGCGCGATCCCTTCTCGGCCTCCACCTTCGCCAGGGAGAGGTTGCCGATGATGCCGGTGAGGATATTGTTGAAGTCATGGGCGATGCCGCCGGCCAGTACGCCGACGGATTCGAGCTTGCTGGCCTTGAGAAGCTCCTCCTCGATCTTTCGCTTCTCGGTCATATCGCGGAACACGAGGACCACGCCGATGATCTGGTTGCCGGCGTCTCGGATCGGGGCGCTGGTGTAGGAGATCAGCCGCTCCGCGCCGTCCCGCGCCAGAAGCCGTGTGTGGTGGTGCAGCTCGACAAGCGTTCCCGTCTCGATGACTCGCTTCACGGGATTTTGGCAGGGCGTTCGGGTCCTTTCATCGATCACCCGGAAGATGTCGGCCAGCGGTTTGCCTTCGGCCTCCACCTGGGTCCATCCCGTGAGTGCCTCTGCGACACGGTTGATGAGGACCGCATTGCCCTCGGTGTCTGTGGTGATGACCCCATCACCGATGCTGTGAAGCGTAACGCTGAGACGCTCTTTCTCGGCGGCAAGGGCATTCTCGGCGCGCTTTCGGGCAGTGATATCCAACACCACTTCCACAACACCCGCGACCGCGCCGGCGGCGTCGCGAATCGGGTAGGCCCGGACGAACCACACCCGCCCCTCCGGGGAACCGATCTCGGCCTCATGAAAATGGCCGGTTTGGAGGGCCCTCTCGACGGGGCATCGTTCGCAGGGGTCGGACCGTTCGTGCCATACGTGGTAGCAGCGCCGCCCCACCAACTGGGAAGGGGTCTTTCCGGCGGACTTGGCGGCCGCGCGGTTGGCCTGGACGATGCGCATGTCGGTGTCGTGATACAGGACAAGCTCCGACATGCTGTCGAGGATGGCGGCCTTTTCCCGCTCCGTGCGCCGGATGCGTTCCTCCGCCAGTTTGCGGTTGGAGATGTCACGCAGGATGATGAGCATGACTGGACGCCCTCGGAGGGTCATCTTGCTGGCGACGAGCTCGCTGTGGAATCGAGACCCGTCACGCCGCAGCGACTTTACCTCGTATCGCCTTGGGGCCTCGTCGCCGATGAGTTGCTTGTGGATGCGGCTCCGGACGATTTCACGATACTCCGGCGCGATGAACTCAAAGCCGTCCGCCCCGAGAATTTCCTCTTCGGAATTGAACCCCAGCATCGTCCAGTGCGATTCGTTTGAGAAAGCGATTCTGCCCTTCTCGTGAATGCACACGCCATCGGGCAACTCGTGAACAAGCGCGCGGAATTTGTCCTCCGACTCGTGGAGGGCCTGCTCAGTCTGTTTGCGCTCCAAGGCGCTCGTGAAGACCTGGCCGACGATCTTCAGCAGGGCGATGCTGTCGTCGTCGGGCCAAGCCTTTTCGCTCCGCATGGCGTCAAAGCCCAGCAGGCCGATGACGGATTTCTCGTAGACCATGGGGACACAGACGAGCGATTTCACCCCCAGGGCAAGACTGAACTCCTTGAGTCCTTGGGCCTCGATGGGCAGGTCGGCCACACAGGGCACGTGGAGGACCTCCCTGTCCAGGATCTTCTTCGAGGCCCATGGGAAGTGACCGGCGGTAAGTCCCTGCTGGGTCGCCCGTCGGGGCTGGACATGCTCGGCGCACCATTCATGCGTATTGTCCAGTGTCGTCCCATCCTCGCGGAACAGAAAGACGTAGCTCCGATCTGCGCCGACAAACTCGGCGATTTGCCGAAGGGCGTCATTGATGCCGTCATCGATCTCATCCGGGCGGAGGTCGATGAAGCGGGTGGAGATCGTGGTGGTGAGATTCTCGAAGGCAATGCGGTACTGGAGCGCCTCCTGGACGGTCTTGCGCTCGGTTTCCAGCATCTCGAGCTCAGCAATCCGTTGCCGTAGCGTGGCCAGATCGTCGGAGAGCTGGTTCTTTGTCCTGGCCTCGTCATTCAATGTTGCGTCCTCACTCGTCGCGCTGAGCCATTGAGCCCAGTTGGGCCCCCCCGCCGGGGCAAGCCATCGCCCGCCCAGGATACACGCCTCATCGATGCGACAGCCCTTCGCCGGATGACGGCATGAGGAGTTTACTTGATGTTACCACCATTGGGGCGCTTCGTCAAGCATTTCCGTTTGAGAGGTCTCCCACAGCCCTGCGCCCTGCCATCGGGAAACTCCTGTGAAAAAATCGGCTTGACAAGACCTGGGCCCTGGCGTCTAATATCGTCTGCTGCATCAAGCCGTGAGGGCGGGGAGTTCCGTGAGCAAGACCTCTTGAAAAAGGAGAAGAACGATGTCGGCGGGAGCCAAGAAGACGTTGCTTGCCGTTGTGTTGGCGCTGTTTGTCTGCCAGTTGAGCATGGCGAACGAGTGCAAGGACGCGAAGTTTATCGGCAACAAGACCTCCAAGATCTATCACAAGCCCGACTGCGCAGCGGTGAAGAAGATGAAGGAGGAGAACAAGGTCGCGTTTGCTTCGGTGGAAGAAGCGAAAAAGGCCAATTATCGGCCGTGCAAGAGGTGTATCGATGTGAAGAAGAAAGAGGACAAGAGCGGCAAGAAATAGCCGCGCGTGAGTCGTTGATCCATTGGTCGCCACATCCCGAGGCCCTGCCTGTGCGGGGCCTCGGCCTTTTCGGCAGCTTCGACTGCGTGTCCCATCCGTCGGCGGCTACTTGCCCTCCATGGCGACAGACCTGTCCCAATCCTCGGGCGGGGGGTTCTGCTTGAATTCGTCGCAACACTCGATGAATTTCTTAGACGGACCGTCATCCTGTGCGATTGTCAGCGCTTCCTTAAACACCTCGACGGCCTCATCCCACTTCCGTTCATGGAACAGGGCAAGCCCCTTCTCAAAGACGGCCACCAGCTTCTCCTGTTCTTCGGACAATTGGCCGGCATAGTCGAGCAGCTCATAGACATGCACCGGCTGGTCCCGTCCGACCACGGCAATCAACCCGAGGTCGCGTACGGCGATGCGCTCTTTGGCGGCGTGGTATGTGTACCCGCCGATCATGATCTTCGTCCTGAACTCCTTGTTCGCCGCCTCCAGACGCTGGCCCAGGTTGATCGAGTCGCCGATGACGGTGTACTCCAGCCGCTGCGCGCTGCCGATGTTCCCCACCGTCGCGGTACCCGAGCTGAGCCCGATGCGCGTCGGCATGGCAGGCAGCCCTTGGGCCTCAAACTCCTTGTTCAGCGTCTCCAGCCGCTTCTGGCAGTCAATCGCGGCAGAGCAGGCGCGCACCGCATGGTCCGCCGACTCAATCGGCACACAAAACGCGGCGACAATCGCATCGCCCTGGTATTTGTTCATGAACCCGCCGTGCTTGAGAATGATATCGGTGAGCGGCGTGAAGTACCGGTTCAGCAGGTCGATGAGTTCCGCCGAGGTCAACCTCTCAGAGATGCGGGTGAACCCCGCCACATCGGAAAAGAGAACCGTGATGGCCATACTATCGCCGCCAAGTTTGATGTGATCTGCCTTCTCCAGCATGTCGCTCACAACGGCCGGGTCCAAGTATCGCTCGAAAAGGTGCTTCACCCTACGCCGCTGCTTGTCCTCCACGGCGAAGCGATACAGCGTGATGAGGCCGAAGCAGAGAAAGACGGTCAGGGAGGGATAGACCATGTTGTGCCAGACACCGTACACGCAGAAGGTGTAGTGCGCAAACCCCAGCCATCCCGTGACCAGGAGCAGCGTAAAGGCCAGGCCCGATACCGGCGCAAGGAGGGGAAGCAGGCCGCCCATCAACAGACCGACCACCACGATCGCCACGATGTCCGTCGTGGCCGCAGCAAGCCCGCGGGTAAGGAAGCGCTGCTTCAGGATGTTGTCCACCACGCTGGCGTGTTTCTCGACCCCCGGCAGGCGGGCGGAAAACGGTGTCACGATGAAGTCCCCCGTCCCCATCGCCGTTGCGCCGATAAAAACGAGTTTGCCTTTGAATTTCTCGGCGGGCACTTTGCCCGTGACGACATCGTAGAGAGGATAGGTCGGAAACGTGCCGCTGCGGCCACAGTAGTTAATCAACATCCGATTTCTTGCATCGGCAGGAATGTGAATGTCCGCAATCTGAACTTCTTTGGAGAAGTCGATGCACAGCTTGCTGTAATCAAGATCGGGAACCAGGAAATGCCACGCCGCCATGATCGGGATCGGCATGTAGTAGTTGCCGTTGAACCGCGTGCAGAGCGTCTCATACCGCAAGACGCCGTCTTGATCGGGCGTGAAATCCACATAAGCCAGCCCGGCGCACTTCTCCGCGATCTTCGGAATCACCGGCAGCACACCCACCGCTTCGACGGGGGGATAGACCTTCAGCAGCTCCTCCCGTTCCTCCTTGTTTTTCGGCTTTTTTAGAAGGTAGATGAAGTTGTGCAGGAAGCGCTCCTCCTGCTTCGTAATCTTGCGCCCCTTGAAACGGGCGGTTTCGTCCCCGGTGTTCACCAGATCGATAGCGCAAGTGACCCACACCCCCTTGTTCAACGCCCGGCCGAGCGCCGCAGCCAGCTTCCCGTCCTCGTCGATCTCGCCGCGCGTCTTCTTGAGATCGGCGATATATTTCTTCTCTTCGGCTGTTCGCTCCGGCTCCGGCTTCGCCTCCCACTCCGCGATCAGGGCATCCAGGCGCTGGAGGTCTTCTTTATTCTGCGGTTCCGCGAAGATCACGTCGAATGCGATCACCTTTGCCCCGGCCTCGACCAGCCGGTCCACCAGTTTCGCATAAACACCGCGCGGCAGCGGGTAGGACTCCAGGTGCTCGAGCGTCGTCTCGTCCAACGCGACGATAACCACATCGTCGCACGGCTTCAACGGACCGCGCGCCAGGAAGCGCGCGTTGAGCGAACTCAGCTCGGCCAATCGAAAAAACCGGAAGAAGGGGGTCTTCGAGCTCTCCCCCCGCCAGACCAGGAGCACCAGCGCCACACAGCACAGGGCGATAGACAGGGCGATTAACTGCCCGCGCCGGGACATGGGCCGAAACGGCGCGCGAAGCATGCCATGCAGAATGCCCCGTTCCTTTTTCAATTCTTCGGACATGGCACAATTGTATCCCATTGTGGCGGGAGTTTTCAATGGCTCACCGCCCATCGGGGAACACAAACGAGGGGGTTTCCGACCCTTTCGTACCCGGAGTGCCACTAATACTGTGGCGGGGGTTCCTCAAGAAAGGAGTGATTTCCATGAGACGGCTCATACTCATCGCTGTCATGGTATGCCTTGCGGGCGCTGCAGTTTCCGGCTGCCGCGAATATCGCCGCCACCACGGACACCACAGTCACAGCGACCACAGTTCCCATCACGGCGGCGGGTACCATCATTAGTGGGGACCATTCGACACGCGCGGCGCACCAGAGCGAACGTCGCGAATGCGAATTATTTGACAAATACGCATCCGTGGTGTATACTTATGATGTCCTGAGATTGTTCCCCTGATTGCCTTTTGCGGTGGGGATACCATACCGAAACACCGCGCTGCGCAGGGGCCGCGCAGAGGCAGGGGGACGGCGCAGGGGCCGGAGTCGTCCCCCGTTTTCGTGTGCCTTACAAAGGTCTTTCATATATCCCCACATGGTGAGCGGTTCGCTCCCCGGCCATTGGAACCGGCGGACAGGGGTATACTTCAAGTCGCCAAGTAAATCCAGAGGCGGAGACGGCTGTTCCCTCGTTCGGGACATCTCAGGCAGGATCGGCCTTCCGCACTCCCTGCGTGATGGTCCGCTTCGACATCAGAGTCCGTCGAGTACCGGTCGTTTGCTGCCAGGCGCTCTGATACTCGGCGAGGGAATATCCCCCGGCCATGGATCGCAGAACGGCCACTCGATCCTTGAGCGGCGGGTGGGTCGAGGTGAGTCCCGAGAAGCGCCGCGCGCGCTCCTCGAAGGGCTTGATGGGGTTGACGATATACATGGGCGCCGTGGCGCGATTGGCCACCTCCAGCACCTCCTTATCTCCGGCGATCTTCTCCAGCGCCGAGGCCAGCCCCTCGGGGTAGCGCGTCAGCTCGGCGGCCGAGGCATCGGCGAGGTATTCCCGCTTCCGCGAGACGGCGAAGTAGAGCAGCCGCGCCATGATCGGGGCAAGGATCGCGAGAAGGATGGCGACGACGATCATGATCGCCTGCGCGCCGCCTCCCCCCCGGCCGCTGCGGCTGCGGCGCCGTCCGCCCGTCCACCAGATGTGCCGGAGGTAGAAGTCGGCCAGCAGGACAATGACGCCGAGCATGATCCCGGCCAGGGTCATGAAGAGGATGTCGCGGTTCTGGATGTGGGACATCTCGTGCGCCATGACGCCCTGGAGCTCGTCGCGGTTGAGCTTGTCCAGCAGCCCCCGCGTAATGGCCACGCAGGCGGTCTCGGGCGTGCGGCCCGTGGCAAAGGCGTTCGGGGCCGAGTCTTCGATGAGGTAGATCTTCGGCACCGGCAGGCCCGAGGCGATGGCCATCTCCTCGACCACGTTGACGAGC
>JAADGH010000234.1 GCA_013152475.1 Planctomycetota bacterium | reverse complement strand
TGAAGTGGGCGGTGGTGAGCTATGGGGAGAAGCCGACGATGTGGCTCCAGCCGACGGCGGAGCTGGACAAGGTGGTGGAAGCGACGGACAAAGTGAAGCTGGACACGACGGGCGATGAGAACGTGATCGAGGCGATCAACTTCACGATGAAGAACCTGGGCGTTCTCCGGAAGCCGATGTTTGTGGTGCTGGTGACGGACGAGGAGGGGAGCGATGTCAAGAAGACGGAGGCCGTGAACGGGGCCCTCCAATCCATGATATCCGCCAAGGCACGCCTGTTCGTGTTCGGCCGGGAGGCGAGCTTTCAGCTTCCGCAGGTGCGCGAGTGGCTGCGCGACAAGAACGGCGAGCGCATGGGGCCGTGGGGCGATGCCGAGCGCGGCCTGGAGAGCTGTGAGTATGAATACTTCCCGCCGGACTGGTTCTGGGTGGCCCAGCGCTCCTACAACGGCGTCCCCTCCGGCTTCGGCTGCTGGGTGCAGTCCATGTTGGCGCACCAGACGGGCGGCACCTACTACATCCTGAGCGACGTGCCGTCGAAGTATGACGACGAGATGATGGAGGAATACAGGCCGGAGTGGGACCCGAAAGACGTGTATGAGAAGCGGACCGAGGCGAGCCGCGTGCGGAAGACGATGTCGAAGCTCTTCAAGGACTATCCGCTCACCCGGCCGTCGCATTGGATCACACAGCTCGAACGGCTGAAGGCGCAGACCAAGGAATACACCAAGAAGGCCCAGGGCCTGCGCAAATTGGCCGAGCGGGCCATTGATGATCTGGAGCCGATGAAGTCGAAGAGCCGCCATGAGAAGTATGCGAAAAAGAGGTGGCAGGCCAACTACGACCTGACCTTCGCCATGCTGCACAAGATCAAATTCGAGGCGGGCGAGTACGTCTACGTTGCCAGTCAGGCCCTTCGAAAGGGCTTCCCAAAGCCCAAGAAGCGGCAGAAATTCAACATCTTCGCCATCTACTACGACAACAAGGCCATCGACGCCGTGACCGGCCGCCGCGGCAACAGAGAGATGGAGAAGGCCAAAGAACTGCTCAGCCGCGTGATTCAGAACTACAAGGGCACGCCGTGGGGGGAGGTCGCCAAGCAGGAGCTTTCGCGCACCCATCCGCTCAAGATGACTCCCATATTCTATATCGAGCCGACTCGCCCCAAGCTCTGAGTCGCCCCGGCCGTGCGTCACTATGTTGGACCCAAGACGGGCGCCCGTGTTCCGGCGGGCGCTGTTTTATCAACCGCGCGCTTCGCTGCCGCACACAAGCGACATGGCCCGTATCTCGAAAACCGAACGAATCCTGAACCTGACTTCTTTCCTGCTCAAGTCACCCGTTCCTGTACCCTGGGCCGAGATACAGGGCAAGGTTATCGGATACGATGACGCCGCAGATCCCGACGCCCTTGAACGCCGTTTCGAACGCGACAAAAAATTCCTCCGCGCCCTGGGCATCCCCATCGAGTACATCCCTCTCGATTCGTTCGGGCATACCGGCTACTTCATCGAAAAGGCCGATTACTACCTGCCCAAGATCCAGATCATGCCCGAAGACGTGGCCGCCATCGACCTCGTCTCCCGGATATCGCCCGCCGACGCAGGGCCCCTGAGTGAAGCCCTCCAGAGCGCCCTCCAGAAGATCCAGATCGACTTCCCCGCCCCCTTCGAGATCCGGGCCGAGGCCGAGGAACGCGGCATCCGACGAGGCGCGCGGACATCGGCCGAATCGGGCCAGTCCGAAAATCTCGATCTCCTTCTCCGCGCCATGCTGGCCTGCAAGCGCGTGGGCTTCCGCTACTATACCATGGGGCGCGACAGCACCTCCGACCGCGAGGTCGATCCCTACGGCCTCGGCCATACCCATGGCGCGTGGTACCTGGTCGGACGGTGCCTTGTCCGCAAGGACATCCGGGTGTTCAAGATCGCCCGGATTCTGGGCGACGTACGCATCCTGAACGAAGACCGAGAGGCCCCGGACTTCGAGGTCCCTCCCGACTTCCGGCTCGGCGACCACATCGGCAAGCCCGCTTGGCTCCTCGAGGACGGCAGGCCCATTGAGGTGAAGGTCCGCTTCGACAGCACCACCGCCTGGATGGCCGCCGGCGCCATCGGCTCGGGAGACGCCTTCTCGGAGGCCGACGACGGCTCGGGTGATGTAACGATGCAGGTCACTGCGGTCGAGCCGTTCATCCGCTGGGTCCTGTCGTTTGCCCAACACGCTGTCGTCGTCTCTCCCCCGTGGCTGCGCGAGCAGGTGAGCCGGCGCATCGAGGCGGTGGCAAAGAAGTACGGCCGCTGAGGCAAGGAGACTGCATGGCGAAAAAAAACGCCTCCGACAAGACGATCCGGCGATTGAATCGCATCCTCGCCATGATTCCCTACATCCGTCAGCACCCCAACGTGAAGATTGGCGAGCTGGCCAAGGTGGTCGGGTGCAGGCCATCGGAGTTGCTGCAGGACCTCAGCGAACGAGTCCTTCTGTGCGGGGTTCCCCCGTATCTGCCGAACGACTACATCGATGTCCACATCCAGGGCGACAGCGTCCGAATCCGCTTTGCCGAGCACTTTAAACGCCCCGTTCGATTCACGATGCAGGAAGCCCTGGCCCTGAAGGTCATGTTATCTTCAGTGGCCGACTCCGGCATTTCGAAGGGCCTGCTGTCAAAGCTGGACGGCGTGCTCTCCTCCGAGACGAAGAGAAAGGTCCGCGCCGCTCACGGCAGGATCGGGTTTCTCGACCACCCGATGAGCACGCTGCAGCAGGTGGAGCGGGCCCTTCAGGCGCGCAGGGAAATCGAGATCGAGTACTACACCGCCGGGCGCGACGCCATGACCACGCGGGCCGTCCGCCCCTACGGCACGATTTTTCACCACGGGTTCTGGTATATGGTGGCCTACTGCCGCCTTCGGAAGAAGGAGCTTCCCTTCCGCGTTGATCGGATCAAGTCGCTCCGCGTCCTCGACAGCACGTACAAAATCCCGAAGCGGTTCGACCTCTCCCGGTACGAACGAGAAGAAATGTACATCCCCAAACATCCAGGGCAGGACGTTGCGGTTCGCTTCGACGCCGAGCTTGCCCGGTGGGTCAAAGAGGATGTCCCCCCGGGCAGGATTGTCGAACAGGAGGACGGGGGGATTGTCCTCCGCCTGACCACCGTGCACTTCGAGTGGCTCGTCCGCTGGCTCCTCCCCTTCGGCGACCATGCCCAGATCACCTCTCCGCCCGCGCTGAAAAAGCGAATGCGCGAGATCTGTGAGGAAACCCTGCGCGCATACAAGGACCCCTGATCGGCCGTCCCTTTCCGAGACAAAATACCCGAAATGGTATTGACAAGCGGCAAAGAACCGTGTAACCTAAGAGAATATCAGCGGTGAAGGCCGTCTGTCCAAGGCATCTCAAAGGAGGTACAGACCCATGAGTGCGGCTCAGAGGCAGTGTGTCTGCGGAGCGCCGCTGCCGCCCGATGACGGGAGTGGATCGGTCAAGTGCAGGGCCTGTGGGAGAGTGGTTGATCTGACCAGTCCTCCCCCGGCCCCGGCAGCGCCGGAGGCGCCCGATGGCGAAGAGTTGGCGCCTTCCGGTCCCGCGCTTGGCCCCGGCCCTGCGCCTGGTCCCGATTCCGTCCCGGTTCTCGATAATGACTTGGCGCCACCGCCTGTGGAATTGCCGGAACTCCCCTCTCTCGAACCCGAACCGCCGTCTACCCCGAGCGGACCTCCGCCGGCGATCAAGCCTCGCCCCGAGGCGAAACAGGACCTTCATGTCAACGTGCCGGGCGAGGGCCAGAGGAAATTTGTGCCCCCGGCCGCCCGCCCCGTACGGCAGCCGGCTGCCAAAGCGGAACTGGCCATCAAGTTCCATTGTGCATGCGGTCAGGTGCTGCATTCCAGGCGTCTGCCGGGAACGCAGGTCATGTGCCCGGCATGCGGCCAGATTCTTGAGGTGCCAGGGGACAGCCAGGAAGATATGGCTACTGCGCAGCAAGAGACATACAAGCCCAGGATCGTCATCCACTTCCAGTGCTCGTGCGGCGATATGCTGCGCTCCGAAGAGGGGGTGGGGTCGAGTGTCATGTGCCTTAATTGCGGTCGTGAAGCGATCACCCCCCCCGATGGCGCGAAGATCACGCAGTTCCAGTGCGAGTGCGGAGAGATCATCGAATCACCCGAGCCCGGTGGCTCTGAGACCCTATGCCCCTCATGCAACAAGAGCATACCTGTTCCTGTAGTTGAGGAAGGATAAGAATGGAATTCCAGTGCACTTGCGGAGCAATGCTGGCAAGCGACGATCCGCCCGGCACACAGGTGCAGTGTCCTACGTGCGGCCAGTTGCTCCTCGTTCCCCCGTCGGCCCCACAACAGCAGCCCGCTCCAGCTGCTGCCCAGCAACCGCCCCCGGCAGCGCCGCCCGAGGGAGACTTGATTCGTTTCACGTGCTCCTGCGGCAAGCCGCTGAGGACGCGGCGTCCCTCCGGCACGCAGGCCCGCTGCCCGCGCTGCGGACAGATCGTGATCGTTCCCGAGCCGGGACAGGTCGCCCCCACCGCCAGCACGGGAGAGTCGGCCTTTATCCCCTCACCGCCCCCGTCTCCTACGCCGGAGCAACAGCCTACTCCGCCGCCGCCTCCTCCTTCGGAACCCCCACCCTCGGAGCCGCCGCCCTCGGAGCCGCCGCCCAAGCCCGCCCCCGAGC
>JAADGH010000155.1 GCA_013152475.1 Planctomycetota bacterium | reverse complement strand
GCATCAACGCCCGGCTCGACGCCATCCAGGCGGCCGGATTGCGTGTGAAGCTGAAGCACCTCGATGACTGGAACGACCGCCGCCGCGAGATCGCGGCCGCGTACGATGCCAAGATGTCGGTGGATGACGTCACGCCTCCGCACGTAGAGGGCTTCAATACGCCTGTCTATCACCAGTATGTGATCCGGACGCCGGATCGCGACGGTCTGATCGCAGCGCTCGACGAGGCGGAGATCGGCCACATGATCTACTACCCTCTGCCTCTCCATCTCCAGGGCTGTTTTAAGGACCAGGGCCACAAGGAAGGAGACCTGCCCGAAGCCGAGCAGGCGTGCAAGGAAGTTCTCGCGCTTCCCATCTTTCCCGAGCTGACGCCAGAGGAAATCGACCATGTTGCGGACACGGTGGCCTCCTTTGCCGCCGGAAAGGTTTGATCTCATGCGCGGAACCGCCACAGCAATTGTCCTGCTGTTGGTCTGTGTGGGAATCGGCCTGGCCCAGGACAAGCCCCAGTCCGTGAAGGAAATCCGGCGGAAGGCCGTCGAGTCCTCGCTCAAGATCTCCGGCGATGTCATTCACACCTGGCCTGAAGGTCCCACGCGTGTGTTCACGGTTCGTGGTGACGCCCGCGTGGAGCAGGGCGAGATCATCCTCGCCGCCGACCGGATGGTGATCTGGTTCAACGAGCAGGAGGCCCAGAAGACCGGCCGTGCAAAGATCCGTGTGTATGCCGAGAGCGCGGCGACGTCTATCCTTGGGGAAGAAGTGAAGCGTTGCGAGCAGTTTTTGGGCTCCTTTGAATCGGATGTCGGGCTGGTGCTGAACGGGGAGGTCCTCACCCACGCCTACCGGCGCGAGAGCCCGCTACTCAAACGGGCGCTGAAGGTCGTCTCGCTGGGCGAACCCGAATACATGTCAGGGGAAAAGGTCCCGCCCGACGTGATTACGCCGCCCAAGCCCAAGCCCTATAAGGGCGTGGAGATTCGGGCCGATTCCTTCGATAGCTGGGAGGAGAAGGACGGCACCCGCGTGGTGGTCCTGAAGGGGAATGTGAACATCGTTCGGGGGAAGTATGAGATCTCCGCCGACCGTATCGTGCTGTGGTTCAGCACGAGCGAGAACGAGAAGGGCGGCATGGCCGGCGCCTTCCGGGAGGTCTATGCCGAGGGGGATGTCACCCTGTACCAGGACCAGGATATGCTCCAGGCCGAGAAGGTTTTCCAGAACCGGATCGAAAACAAGGGCCTGCTGGAGAACGCGCGGATTACAATGCACGCCAACGAGAAAGACCTGCCGATCATCTTCGGCGG
This sequence comes from Planctomycetota bacterium, assembly GCA_013152475.1. Classification (GTDB taxonomy): domain Bacteria; phylum Planctomycetota; class Brocadiia; order JAADGH01; family JAADGH01; genus JAADGH01. The sequence continues at coordinate 3,770 of JAADGH010000155.1, read as the reverse complement.
CAAGGAGGTGCGCCAGATCGACGAGGATCGGTTCGATGCCGAGAAGGGCTTTGTCACCACGGATGACTTTGGCAGACCCCATTTCCGGTTTCAGTCCCAGCAGATGCGCTTGATCCAGTCGAAGGACAGCCGTGTGGTGAATGCCACGCACAACACCTTCCGTGTCGGCGAGCTGCCGGTCATGTACTGGCCGTTCCTCTCAAAGGACCTCAAGGACGACAGTTGGTTCATCAAGAGTGTTCGATTCGGCAGCTCCAGAGACCTCGGCAGTTTCATATTGACCGACTGGGACTTCTACGACTTCGGGATCTACCGCAACGACTGGAGCGACGTGACTCTGGATATGGACTATTACTCGAAGCGCGGCCCGGCGTTCGGTGTGGATGCGGAGTATCGGCGGGACAACTACTTCGGATACCTCAACACCTACTACATTCACGACACGGCCACCTTCGACCGGCCCTCCATCCCCGTGCCCGAGAATGATCGCGGCCGGACGCTGTGGCGGCACCGCCAGTTCCTGCCGAAAGGGTTCCGTCTCGACGCCGAGGTCTCCTGGCTGAGCGACCGAAACTTCCTCCGCGAGTACTTCGAGGAGGAATTCCAGACCGGAAAAGAACAGGAGACGATGGTCTATCTCCGGAAACTCGACGACAACAAGGGCCTTACGCTCACCGAGAAGCACCGGATCAACCGCTTCCAGACCACCGTCGAGCAGACGCCTCGAGCCCGTTTCGATATCATCGGCGAGCCGATCCCCATCGGGAACACGTACCTGAACTTTACCCAGACGAACACGCTGGCGAATCAACGGCTTCGCTACTCGAACGTCCTTGGGATTGACAGCCCGCCGCGCACGTGGCGGTTCGACAGCCGCAGCGAGATCCGCATGCCGATGAGGGTGGGGTTTGCCAACCTGAGTCCCTTTGTGGGGGCGGAGGTAACCGCCTACGACCACACGAACAACTACGGCGGCTCCGCGAGCCGGGGGGCGGGGTTCTTTGGCGCTGAGGCCAGCACGAACTTCTGGAGGGTGTACGGCTTCCGGAGCAAGCTGCTGGACGTCAATCGGGTTCGGCACATCATGACCCCTGAGGTCCGGTATATGAATGTCTACAGCGCGGAGCCACGGCCGAGCAACTTCATCCATTTCGACGAGATCGACCAACTGGACGAACTTCAACGCCTTGTGGTCGGCGTCCGCAACCGGTTCCAGACCAAGCGGGGGCCCGCCGGAAACCAGCGTACTGTGGACTGGGTCAACATGGACGTCGAACACACCTCGTACCTGGGCAATGCAGGCGAGAACGCCCGGCGGCATGACTTTATCGAGATGGACCTTACATGGCACGCGACGGACCGAGTCACCTTCGATTCGATCGGCAACGAGATCAACCTGGGTACCGGCGAGCTGGATATATTCAACGTAGGCCTCCAGTTCCAGTACTCCCCTCGGTGGCGGTTCTACGCGGGGCACCGATACGTGGACACTGACCCTCGCCGCCATATCCGGGGCAGCTCCGTGGCCTACGTCAGTGCGGGGTATGTGTTCAACGAGAAGTGGAGCGCAGAGGTCTCGCAGCAATATGACTATCGGGCGAATGCGAACCAGGCGACCCGAGTGGTCCTGACCCGTCAGCTGCCGGCCTGGGTCCTTCAGGTGGCGTTCGAGCTGAACGCCAGCGGAAACAACAACCTCGCGACGTTCTCCCTCTCTCCCTCGGGGATGAGAAAGGGCCTATTTCAGTTCTGAGAAAGCAGATGGCGCAGCCCTTCCAACGATTCGGAACAGGACTTCTCCTCTTGTTCCAGGTCCTCGGCGAGATGATCGGACTCTTTGCCCGATCGCTCTACTGGTGCAAGTCCGCCCTCTTCAACGCGCGGAGCGTCTTGAAGCAGATGGTCCGGGTCGGCTGGGACACACTGCCCATCGGCATGCTGATGTCGGTATTCATCGGCATGGTCATGGCCCTGCAAACGGGTTACGCCTTGCAGAAGTTCGGCGCGACAGCGAAGTATTTGCCCAGCACCGTGGCCCTCGCGCTACTTCGCGAGCTGATCCCCGTCTTTGTGGCCTTCCTGGTGGCGGCGCGGGTAGGGGCGTCTATGGCGGCGGAGCTGGGCACAATGGCGGTTTCCGAGGAGATCGACGCCCTCCGCGTGCTCGGCATCAACCCGGTCCGCTATCTGGCCATGCCGCGATTCCTGGCCTGCACGGCAATGCTGCCAGTGTTGATCGTTTACGCCGATGTGATCGGAATGATCGGCGGCGGGATTGTGTCGTGCAGCTACTTCGGCCTGACTGTGGATGCCTATCGAAAGGGCTGCGTGTCGGCGCTGGACTTCATGGAGATCGCCCAGGGGCTGGTGAAGGCCGGGGTCTTCGGGAGCATTATCAGCATCGTGGCGTGCCACCAAGGCATGACCACCACCGGCGGCGCCGAGGGCGTGGGCCGTGCGACGACAAACGCCGTGGTCTATTCCACCATCGGCATCTTTGTGGCGAACTTCTTCATCACACGGTTCTGGATGGCGTGGTCGTGAGCGAGAAGGACGATGGAATCGAGATTCGCATCGAGGGCCTGGTCAAGACCCTCCGCGGCAATCATGTGCTCGATGGCGTCAACTTGGAGATTAAACGGGCCGAGACATTTGTTATCATCGGCCGAAGCGGAACGGGCAAGAGCGTCCTCCTCAAGCACATCATCGGCCTGATGCAGCCCGATAAGGGCCATATCCTTATTGCGGGTGAAGACATCACGCGAATGAACGAGGAGGAAATGCGGCACGTCCGAAAACGAGTGGGGATGCTCTTCCAGGGCGCGGCCCTGTTGAACTCCCTGACTGTCGGCCAGAATGTGGGCCTGGGCCTGACCGAAGGGGGCCATCACGGCGAGAAGGAAGTCGAGAGCGTTGTCAAAGAAAAACTGGCGCTGGTTGGCCTGGATGGCAAGCAGGACCTGATGCCGGCGGAGATCAGCGGTGGCATGAAAAAGCGTGTCGGCCTGGCGCGCGCCCTCGCGCTGGAGCCGGAGGTCTTGCTCTACGACGAGCCCACAGCGGGGCTCGATCCGGTGATGTCGCAGAATATTGATGACCTGATTGTGAGTATGAAAAAACAGTTGAACATGACATCCGTCGTGGTGACCCACGACATGATCTCGACGCTGACGATTGCCGACCGGGTGGCCATGCTCGACGACGGGAAAATTGTGACCGTGGGGACACCCAGAGAAATCGAAAACAGCTCCGAACCGGTGGTTCGGGAATTTATAAAACGCGACGCCAATTGGAGGCGGAAATCATGAGTGTGGAATCAAAAGTCGGAATGTTCTTTTTTCTCGGGATGGTCATACTCGGCATTGTGACATTCTACGTCGAGGACGTATCGACCTGGATGAAAAACACATACGACATAAAGGCGCACTTCACCACCGCCAACGGCCTGAAGGAGGGCAACTCCGTCCAGGTCGCCGGGGTGGAGGTGGGGCGCGTCAAGACGATCGACCTCACCGATACCGGCGTAGACATTGTCCTGGAGATCGAGGAAGCTCGGAAGATCAAGAAGGATGCCGTCGCCACCATCACTCTCGGCGGCTTTCTGGGAGACAAGTATATGGATATCTCCCTCGGCGGCAAAGACGCCCCCTTCCTGAAGCCGGGCGGAACATTGGAGCAAGTGAACAATCCTCCCGACCTGAATGCCATCATCGCCAATGTGGTCAAGACCATCGACCAGGTCGCGGACTTCACCTCCTCCATCGCCGAAG
>JAADGH010000158.1 GCA_013152475.1 Planctomycetota bacterium | reverse complement strand
CCATGACGTGTCTTGAGACCTCGTGCGATGGCGTGCAACTGCTCGTCGAGGCGGTGTCGGAAGACATGGCGCTGAAGAAGAAGCTGTTCCGCCAGTTCGATGGGCTCTGTCCGAAGCGTGCGATCCTGGCGTCGAACACATCGGGGCTCTCGATCACGAAGATCGCGAGCACAACGATGCGTCCTAAGTCCGTGGTGGGCATACACTTCTGGAATCCGCCGCATCTGATTCCGCTGGTCGAAGTGACCAAAGGAAAGGGCACACGCGACGGCGAAGCTCCTGATGGACGTCTCCCGCCGCATCGGCAAGCGGCCGATCCTGGTGAAGCACGACGTGCCGGGGTTCGTTGGCAACCGGCTCCAGTTCGCCGTCGTGCGGGAGGCGCTTCACATCCTTGCCGAGGGGGTCGCCTCGGCGGAGGACATCGACACGGCGATGACGGCCGGGCCCGGGCTGCGCTACGGTCTGCTCGGCCCCCTGCGCACGGCGGACCTCGGCGGACTGGACATCTTCAAGGCGATCAGCGACTACCTCTTCGCCGAACTGAGCGGAGCGAAGAAGCCGCCGAAGCTGATGGCCGATCTTGTGAAGCAGGGCAAGCTCGGTGCGAAGACCGGAGGCGGGTTTTACACCTATTCGAAAAACGATCTGCCGAAAATCATCGACCGGCGGGATCGTGTGCTGCTGGGGTTTCTGCGTGTGCTCGAAGAGGAGTCTCACGCAAAGACGACCTCTCGCAAAGCGCGCAAAGAACGCCAAGCCAAGACATGAAGAAGAAATCAGGGATGTGTAATGGATGAAAACGAGCTATCCAAGATTATCGTGGACAGATGCCTAAAAGTGCATAAGGCATTGGGTCCTGGCCTGCTGGAGTCTGTCTACGAGGCCGCCCTCGCCTATGAGTTGGCGCAGTGCGGACTGAGCTGCCAGAGGCAGGTTGGGCTGCCGGTTCGTTACGAAGAGGTGCAAATGGATCTTGGATTCAGGGCCGACATCCTTGTCGAGAAGAAGGTCATTCTTGAGCTGAAATCCGTCCAGACCGTCCTGCCGGTTCACAAGAAGCAACTACTAACCTATCTAAAGCTCACCGGGATCAAGCTCGGATTGCTGGTCAACTTCAATGTCGAGTTGCTCAAGGATGGCATTACTCGTATAGTAAACAACCTGTAACTATGCTTTGCGTTCTTTGCGCGCTTTGCGAGAGACCAAATCTTCAGGAAAGCAGGTGAACCATGACAGAACTCGCATCGGGCACAGGCCCGCTGTTCACCGACCCCGACCCGGATGCGGCGCGTACGGTGTTCCGTGAGAAGTCGCGCGCGCTGACGAACAAGGTCATGTCGGTCAGGGAGGCCGTGGAGCACTTCGTACACGACGGCGACTACGTCGGCTCCGGCGGCTTCGGTGCGAATCGGATCGCTACCGCACCACTGCACGAGATCCTTCGGCAGAAGAAGCGCAACCTCGGCTTCGCCGGCCACACCACCACCCACGACTTTCAGATCATGGCCGCCGGCAACCTGGACGGCGAGAAGCTCCTCGCCCGCGTGGACGCCGCCTACATCGTCGGCCTCGAGGCGCGCGGCCTGTCCCCGAACGCACGGCGCGTGATGCAGAGCGGCGACATCGAAGTAAGCGAATGGACCAACTACGCCCTCGCGGCGCGACTCCGCGCGGCGGTCATGGGCGTGCCCTTCGTGCCGGCGAGGAACATGCTGGGCACGGACACCTTCGAGAGAAGCGCGGGGAAGGAAATCATCTGTCCCTTCACGGGAAAGAAGCTCGTTGCTTTACCGGCCCTCTATCCCGACGTGTCTCTCATTCATGTTCACGAAAGTGACTGCTATGGCAACTGCCGGATCAAGGGCATCACCATCGCCGACCTCGACCTGGCCCGGTGCTCGAAGCGGCTCATCATCACGACGGAGCGCATCATCAGCAACGACGAGATCCGCAGCGCGCCGCATCATACGGTCATCCCGTCCTTCTGCGTCGATGCCGTGTGCGAAGTGCCCTATGGATCGTACCCCGGGAACATGCCGGGCGAATACTTTTCCGACGAAGAGCACCTGCGAGAGTGGCTCACCGTCGAGAAGGACGAGGAGGAGTTCAAGGCGTTTCTCAAGAAACACATCTACGACGTGCCGGACTTCGAGAGTTACCTGCAGCTCTGCGGCGGCATGGAGCGGATGAAGGAGCTCCGCGCACAGGAACTGCTTCTGCCGGGAAAGGAGTGAGCCATGTCCGACTATAACGCAATGGAAATGATGATCTGCGTGGCCGCGCGGTTGCTCGAGGACGGACGCACCGTCGGCGTCGGCACGGGCGCTCCCTGCGCGGCGGCAATGCTGGCCCAGAAGATGCAGGCGCCGAACCTGTTCGTCGTCTTTGAGGCCGGCGGTCTCGCGCCGCTGCTGCCGTCGATGCCCATCTCCGTCGGCGACTCCCGGACCTTCTACCGCGGCCTCATGGCCACGAGCATGGGCGATGTTCTCGAGGCCTGCCAGCGGGGTATGGTGGACTACACCTTCCTCGGCGGGGCGCAGATCGATAGGTATGGCAACCTGAACTCGACCGTCATCGGCGATTACGCAAAACCGAAAGTCCGCTTCCCCGGCAGCGGCGGGGCGAACGACTTCGCCAGTTTCTGCTGGCGCACCCTTGTCATGACGCAGCACGACAACCGCCGCTTCGTGGAGAAGCTCGACTTCCTCACCACCCCCGGCTACCTCACCGGCCCCGGCGCGCGCGAAGCGGCCGGCCTGCCCGAGGACACGGGGCCATACAAGGTCATCACCAATCTGGCCGTCATGGGCTACGACGAGGACACGAAGCGCATGCGCGTCGAGAGCCTGAACCCCGGAGTCACCTTCGAGGAAGCGCAGGAAAACACGGGCTTTGAATTGCTTACAGCCCAAGAGGTCACTGAGACGGAACCGCCCACGGAGGAAGAATTGACGATCCTCCGGAACGAAGTCGATCCGTTCCGCTATGTCATAGGAAGGTAGCGATTCACCGCGACGAAGCCGTCCAGTGGTTTGACATCGGAGGCATTTCGTAGTAAACTGACAGAAGGTGTGGTGCAGTGCCGCGGGACCGGCTTGAGGCTCCGTGACGGATTATAGTATTCTCCGAGTTCCGGGGCGTATCCCATGGACGGCTTTGACATGATTGGTTTTGCCTCATGTCCACCATTCTGAGCAAAATTCAGGATCTCGTCCATAGAGGCAAGGTCCGAATCTCGGAACATGGGTATGACGAGCTGGCGGCGGATGGGATTTCCGCGCGCGATGTGGTTACCGCTGTGGGCGAGGCCAAAGTGGTCGAAGAGTACCCGGACTACCCCAAGGGCCCCTGTGTTCTGGTATTGCAGCGAGATCGAAGCGGTCAGCCCGTCCACGTCGTCTGGGGGATACCGAAGGGGGCATCCGCCCCCGCCGTGTTGGTTACCGCATACCGCCCCGATTCGGAATTGTGGGACGCCGCTTTCATGAGGAGAAAACGATGACAACGAGACAGCACAAGAAACTTGTTCGGGAGGGCAAGTACGTCGCCGAGGTCGCCGTCGAGTTGATTGAGACCGATGAGGGCTGGTCGCCATACCTTCGCCTCGATGACGCCTATAAGCTCGATGACGTGCGCGACGCCCTCCGGCGTGGAGACGTCAAACGTGCGGCGCAGTTGGCACGGATCTATACCCTTGTGCCCGTTACCACTTGACCGAGACGGAGCAGGACAAAGCGTCTTTCTTGCCGATCGGGCCCGCTGCTGAAGACAAAGGCTCATTCCATGCGTGACATCATCCTCGCCAGCGCCGTACGAACGGCCATCGGGAAGTTCGGCGAATCCCTCGCCAAGGTTCCGGCCATTGATCTCGGCAGGATTGCTGTGAAGGAGGCGATACAGCGCGCCGGCATCGCAGCCGATGATGTGGACGAGGTCATCATGGGTCATGTGCTTCAGGCGGGGTGCGGACTGAACCCGGCAAGGCAGGTTGCCCTGAAGGCGGGGCTGCCCGTTACATGCCCGGCATTCACGGTGAACAAGGTCTGCGCCTCGGGCATGAAGGCCATCGCGCTCGGTGCACGGGCCATTGCATCGGGTGAGGCCGGGGTGGTCGTCGCCGGAGGCATGGAGAACATGAGCCGCGCGCCCTTCCTGCTGGAGAAAGCGCGCTCGGGCTATCGCCTCGGCGACGGGGAGCTGCTCGACTGCATCCTCCGCGACGCCCTGACCGACCCCACCGAGGACTGCCACATGGGCGTCACGGCGGAGAATCTCGCCGAGGAGTTCGGTATTACCCGTGAGGCGCAGGACGAGTTCGCGGCCCACTCACAACGGAAGGCGGGCGATGCAATTGCGGCGGGGCGGTTCGAGGCCGAGATCGTCCCGGTCGAAGTGCCCCAGCGGAAGGGCGCCCCAATCATCTTTCAGAAAGATGAGTTTCCAAGACCCGGCACGACCGTCGAGGTGCTTTCAAAACTCAAACCCCCTTTCAAGCAGGATGGGACCGTCACGGCGGGCAACGCATCGGGCATCAACGACGGCGCGGCGGCGCTGGTCCTTCTCTCCGCCGAGGAGGCGGAGCGCAGGGGAGTCAAGCCCCTGGCGAAGATCGTCAGCTACGCATCCGCCGGCGTCGAGCCATCGCGGATGGGCCTTGGTCCCGTGCCCGCAACGCGAATGGCACTCGAGAAGGCGTCGCTCGCGCTGGACGACATCGAGCTGGTCGAGCTCAACGAGGCCTTCGCCGCCCAATCGCTGGCCGTCATCAGGGAACTGGAGCTAAACCCGGAGATCACGAACGTCAACGGCGGCGCCATCGCACTCGGCCACCCCGTCGGGGCAAGTGGTGCGCGGATCGTCGTGACCTTGCTCCATGCCCTGGCTGATCGCGGGGTTCATCTCGGCCTCGCCACCCTATGTATCGGCGGAGGTCAGGGCATGGCCATGATCGTGGAGCATTGTGCCATCTGATCTCGGCAGGAAGGGCCTCACTCCCCGTCGCATCGGACCG
>JAADGH010000193.1 GCA_013152475.1 Planctomycetota bacterium | reverse complement strand
ACGGACACAGCCGGTTCGATTTCCTCCTGCGGAGAGGCGGACGCAAATTTTTCATGGAAGTGAAATCGTGCACGCTGTTCGGCAATGGCGTGGCCATGTTCCCCGACGCAATCACCGAGCGCGGCAGACGACATCTACTCGAACTGGCCAAGCTTGGCCGTAAGAGGCCGAAGCCTATCGTTCTTTTTCTGGTCCAAACCCCGCATGTGCGCTGGTTCATGCCGGACTACCATACGGACCTCGCTTTCAGCCAGGCATTCCTGAAGGTGCGGGATCGCGTGCAGATACTGCCGGTCTCTATCGGATGGAACAGCGACCTGTCGCTGATGCCCGACGTGAAGCTCCTTGATGTGCCCTGGAACTACCTGCGACAGGAAGTCAAGGACCGGGGCAGCTACCTCCTGCTACTTGAGCTGCGCCGGAGGCGGAGGGTGAGCGTGGGGCGGTTGGGTGATGTTGTCTTCGACAAGGGATACTATATCTACGTCGGCTCGGCCATGCGGAACCTGTCGGCCCGGATCGCGCGGCATCTGCACAAGCGGAAGCGATTCCACTGGCATATTGACTATCTGCGGCAGGTTGCGGACAGTGTCACGCCGCTACCCATTCGTTCTTCCGAGAGGATGGAGTGCCAGATTGCCGAGGCGCTATCGGGGCTGCTGCCTGCCGGGCCCGATGGGTTCGGCTCGTCTGATTGCGCTTGTCCTACGCACCTGTTTCGTAGTAACGAAAATCCACTGCACAGCCGGCCCTTCCACGACTTGCTGGAGGGCTTTCGGCTGCGCCATCCCGCATAGCGATCTACGTCCGCTCGTACATGGCGATGTATTCCGGCTGCGCGCCCGATGCCTTGAGGAAGTCGAGATAGGCCTTGTGCATCTTCGCCACGACCTTCGGCTTGCTCTTGGCGATGTTCTTCTTCTGACCGGGGTCCTTCGACAGGTCGTACAGCTCGGCCGGGTGGCCCTCTTGCTCGACGATGTGGGCGTAGCGCTTGCCCGTGACCGTGACATAGCTCGACACGATGTCGATCTTGCCTTCGCCGGACCAGTTGTAGATGGACGTGAAGACATGGTCGTGGTTCTTGTTTTTCTTGCCCCGCATGAGCGGAAGCCATGACTTGCCGTACATCTTCGGGCCTTTCACGTTACACACGTCTAAGATCGTCGGCATCAAATCCGCGGGCTCGGCAAGGGACTTGACGCGCTTCTTCATCTTCTTGCCCGGAATCCATGCAAGAAGAGGAATGTGCGCCACCTCTTCGTAGAGCGGCCACGGGTCGGAGTAGTCCACCGTGTGTTTGCCGGTTCGATTGTGCTCGCCGATGTACATGCCGTGGTCGGAGATCAGGACGACCATCGTGTTGTCCCACAACTGCATCTCCTCGATCTGGCGGAGCAGATGGCCGACCCACCGGTCGGTCAGCGTGACCTCCGCTGCGTAGGTGGCCCGCAGATACTTTAGATGCTGCGGCTTGTAGATGTCGATGTAGCCATAGTTGGGGAAGTTGTATCGCAGGTCATCGTAGTTCTTTGGTGCGTAGGCGTCGGTATAGTAGTCGGGGGCCCACCAGACCTCGTGGATCTCGAAGGTGTCCACCCAAAGAAAGAATTTCTCCCGCTTGAAATTATCCTGAAGCCAATCGCACGCCGTGGACATGGTCCGTGCCACGAACCAGTCCGACTCGTGCTGGAAGTGGCTCATGGCCGCCATCTGGCGTTTGTATTGCTTGCCGTACTGACGGTAGTGCTCGGCCGGGACGGGGAATTTCACGTCTTCCGGGTCCATGGTGTTCTCGGGCGGCTTCTTGATGATGTGGACATCGTTGAACCCGCGGTCGGCGAACTTGGCCGGGACCATATTGGTCGTGTCGGCGATGAATGCGCAGTGATAGCCGGCGTCGCGCAGCACCTCGGTCAGGACGACTTCCTCGTCGCCGAGGGGCTTCCAGCCGTACCGGGGAAAGTTCGTGTTGCCCGTGAAGCAGTCCGTGCGCATGGGGATCGTGGGGAACGACGTGCAGTAGGCGCGGTCGAAGATCGTCGCCCGTTTCGCGAATGCGTCGATACAGGGCGTGCGAATTCTGCCGTTGGAGTTGTATCCCAGATGATCCCACCGAAGTGTGTCGAGCGTGATAACGACCACATTCATATTGATTCCTTTCCCTCGGGTTCGATTTCTTCTCCGCATGACTGTGCGTTCAAGGTGACCATTGTGCCACCGTGCAGGGAACAAGGCAAGCAGAATCTCGTGCGTCGCTGGTTGGCGTGTTGCAGACTCTTCTGGGCTACTTCCCCTCCGGCAGCCGATACCTGACGGTGCAGTCGAAATGGGCCGCGCGTGGGATGACGTTCGTCCACGACAGCGTCTGCACGCCTTCGTCCAGCGCGACATCATCGGCCGGTGGAGTCATATCGACGACAACCGCATCGGGCGGGAGGCGCAGCGTATGAGAATAAAGCGTCTCCGGACCGGGCGAGTGGCGATATCGGTAGACCCACATGTCGCCGTCTTGCCTCACCAGGTCCTTTACCTCGTAGAAAGACTGGATGGTGCGCTCCTCGCCGGGGGGGATGGGCGTACGGAGTGCGACCATGTAGATGGTGCGCTCGTCGATGGGGGTGGCTACGAAGACAAGAAGGTTTTCGTCTTGATCGCGAACCTTGAGCAGCTTCGCCCGCTGGCCGGCAGAAAAGGAGATGCGCGAGATGGGCACGCGCCCGTTGTTTCGCTCCACGATGTCCGCCTGGGCGATTGCCTTCCCCTCGGCGTCGATGGTGATGACATTGCTCTGCTTGTTGATGACCTCCATGTAGTCGGGTACGGCCAGCCCGAAGACATCGAGTTGGGGGATCACGAACTCGACGCGGACCTCGAAGGGTTCCGCGGCGGCCAGGGCCTTTTGCCAGATCATGATGCGTCCTTCGTCGGTGCTTCGGGTGAGGGCCGGCTTGGGCGTAATTTGGTCTGTCGTGGCGCCGGCAGGGAGCCGCAGGACGTGTTCGTAAAGTGTATCCTGCCCGAGCATGGGCCGGGTGAACTGGTAGAGCAGTTTATCGCCTTTGCGAAGGACGAGCCCGTCCATTTCCCACGTCGTCTCGAAGCGCGCCTTCCCGGCCGGGGGGACGGGGTCGTTGAGCTTCAGTGTGTACTCGATCCCGTTTTCCCGCTTCTGCCACAGGAATGACACGGGGCGCCCCTCGGCGTCTTTGACGGAAATCAATGTGCCCTTGGCGGAGTGGATCTTGAAAAAGCGCTGCTCATTCTTGCTGACGTTTCTTTCGCTCATCTCCGTCACAAGCCGCGCGCGGCCGTGTCTATCCACCTCGATACGGTGGGCCTGATGCCGTCCCTCTCGAAGACGAAAGCGCGTGACATTGGCGAGCACGCGGAAATCGGGGCGGCCGGGGCAGAGCGCCAGGGCCTTCTCGATAGCGGCTTCGGCCTCGGCGCGTTTCTGCTGCCGCGCCAGGCAGATACCCAGTCCCAGATGAGCCTTCGCGCTTGCCTGCGTGTCTGCGCCGTGATCTGCAATGATTTTCCTGTAGATGTCGATGGCCTTTTCCGTGGATTTCTGTTCCGCCTCCCGTGCGGCGCGAAGAAGGTCCTTTGCGCTCTGGCCGCACAGGGGCAGGGTTGCGAACAGCGAGACAACGCAGACAAGGAAGAACGTCCTGTTCATATCATATTCCTATAAGGGACTCGGTTGCCGTGTACCATTGCGCCGGCTCGCTCGCAACGGCGGACCGTGCCCTGTCGGAAAAGGGATTCACCATTGCGACCTCAAGAGCCATGCACGTAAAGCCGCACGACTCGCAGAGGCCGTTGAACGGTTCGTTAGCCACGCCGGACGTCGCGACCAATGCGCCCTTCGATGGGGCGATAGAGACGATGCGTTCGAAGAAGGCGTTCGCTGTCTCTTCGGCGGCAGCAAAATCGAGAATGCCGGTCATCATCTCTGTTCCTCCGTCCGTGATCAACGGGGCGGAGGCCAGTGTGGCCGTGCCTCGGATCTCACTGTGGTCGTCCGTCAAGACATACATCGCTGTGGGCAGGGAATTGGGTCGGCGCTCCCGCCGCCAGGCCCAGAGATCGTCGTTGAGCGGGAGGTAACCGTCGCAGTCCTGAAAAGATTGGGCGAGGAATCGACGAAGGCCGGGAACGTCGTCGGACTTGCACGCTCGAACGGCGCCCGTCGGCCGCGCGCTTTCACGATTTGGACTTCTTACCGCAAGGAGGTTGAGGCGCTGCTGCATGTCCTGGATGTAGTATCGCACGCGGGTGTATTCCCGGTAGCCGAGGGACTCATAGAATCGCTGGGGCATGGAGTCGGCCCCGGTGTAAAGCTGGCTGGCGTCGAGGTCGTGTGTGCGCATGAAGTCGAGCGCGGCAGTCAGCACCTTTCGGGCCAGGCCCTTCCGGCGGTGTTCCGGGTGTGTCATCACGGTGTCCACCATGCCGACGTCGAGGACCTCACCGCCGAACTGGACTTTCGTGATCGTCACGAACGCATTGGAGACGATGTGCCCCGCGTGGACCGCAGCGAAGCAATGCTCGGGCCGCATACCCGGACGGGTGAGGTACCATCGCATGAACGCCTCGTCGACGGCGATCACGCCCTCGTACTCTGCAAAGGACGTGCGGGCCAGTTCGATGACGCCCTGCAGTACGTCCCCGATCTCCGCGTGTGTCTTGATCTCGTAACCGCTCATGGGCTGCTGCCGCTGGTCTCCGGAAGACGACGCCTGTGACTTGAGAGCACCATAGCACCGACATCTTGCGGGTGTCAAGCAGTTTCAAAGAATGGGGGTGCGACAGGGGACTGAATTGCCTCTTTTGTTGGCGCGACGGATCAGGTAAGATATTCGGCGTCATCCACCAAAGGAAGGGCCATGGTTCGGTGAACGCAGGAGGCCACGCCGTGCAGAGAGTTCGATTCCTCATTTTCGTGTTGGCGCTGGGTCTATTTTTTTACGGAGGCGCCCGCGCCGACGACCAGGCCGTCTGGCCCCAGTTCCACGGCCCGAATCGGGACAATATCTCGACCGAGACTGGGCTTCTGAAAAAATGGCCGCCCGGAGGGCCGAAGCTCCGGTGGCGGGCCGAGGGCCTGGGGTTCGGGTACTCCAACGTCGCTATTGCCGGCGGCATGATCTTCACGGCGGGGAACATCGAAGACGACACGGTCGTCATCGCGATGGACATGAACGGCAAAATCGTGTGGAAATCGGAAAACGGCAGGGCGTGGGAGAACCCATATCCGGGCGCGCGCGGGACGCCGACCGTCGATGGCGACCGCCTCTACCACGAGAGCCCCTACGGCGACGTGACCTGCTTTGAGGCGAAGACGGGCAAAGAACTCTGGACCGTGAACATCCTCGATAGGTTCAACAGCAAGAACATCCACTGGGCCCTGGCCGAGTCGCTCCTGATCGACGGAGATCGCGTCATTTGCTGCCCCGGCGGCCCGGACGTGAGTGTGGTCGCCTTGAGTAAGCACAGTGGCGAGACGGTGTGGACCGCGCCCAGCGTGGGCGACCTGGCGAGCTACACCTCGCCCATTCTGGCGGAGGTTCAGGGCCTTCGGGTGGTCATCACGATGACACTACGGGCCATGATCGGCGTGAACGCCGACACGGGCGAGCTGCTGTGGAAGGCCAAGCACACGTCCCTGTTCGATGAGAATATCCCCAATCCCATCTACCATGATGGCTATGTCTATGTGAGCACCCTCGGCGCGGGGACGGTGAAGTGGCGGATCAAGGTCAACGGGAAGAAAGCCTCGGTCGAGAAGGTCTGGCATTCCAGGGAACTCGACAACCAGCACGGCGGTGTCATCCTTTTGAACGGCTATCTTTACGGGGCGAGCACCGTGTTCAATAAAGGCAAATGGATCTGCCTGGACGCCGCAACGGGCGGATTGGCCTATGCTGTGAAAGGCATCGGCAGGGGGGCGATTGCCTACGCGGATGGGATGTTCTACATGCTGAGCCAGCGGGGCCGAATGGCCCTTGTGCCCGCGAATCCGGCCGAATACAACGTGGTCAGCCAGTTCAGAGTTCCCCCCGGCGGCGAGGGTCCTACCTGGACCCATCCCGTCGTCTGCGGCGGTCGGCTCTACATCCGGCACGGGCAGTTCCTGTATGCGTACGATGTGAGGGCGGAGGAATAGGAAACCCAGTCGGCAGGCCGTGCTACGCCTTGTGGTCATTAGGCTTCCGCAGTAGGCCGGACACCAGCCAGTCCGCCTCGTCCATGGAATAGAACTCCCCGTGTCCCGGGAAGACTCGGGCGGACCGTTTTTTTCCGTTCATCCGTTTGTTCGTTTCCACCATCAGCCGGGCCAGGTCTTGCATCTCTCGGCCGAAGAGGCGTCCGTCGCTGTTGGTGCTGGTCATGAGGAAGCGTGCGATGCTGAGGGTGGACTTCGTTCGCTCGGACAGGCTCTGGAAGTCGATCAGGTAATCGCCGCAGAACAACAGGCCCTGCTCCGGCTCGTAGAAAAACACCTGCGCGGGGACGTGCCCCCCATGGCTCTCGATCACCTTGAAGTGCAGGTCGCCCACGTCGAAGCGACCCACGATGGCGAACGCACCGGCCTGACCCTCAGCAGGGGGGAACGGGGAGATGGACCTCGGCGCGCGCAGGTCGGTGAACCGATTGATCAGCTTGGTGTAGTATCCGTTCAGCGCCATCAGCCTACTGTCGCTGCCGTAGGCGCGGTTCTCCTGTTCGAAGATGCCCCGGCAGTGGGGGTGCATGAAGACCTCCGTCCCGAAATCCTCCTGCAAGGGCGCGGCCCAGCCGGCGTGGTCCGCGTCCGGGTGGGTGAAGAGCGCCTGTCGGATGCGGGAGGGCTCGATTCCGTGCGCGGCAAGCCACTCCTTAACGTCGGGGTAGTAGAGGCCATAGCTCGAATCGATCAGTGTCAGGTTGTCGCTCTCCTGGAGGAGGTAGCTATTGGCGCCCGTGGGGCAGGTCAGCATGTGCAGAGAGACGCGATCGGTCAGGCGCAGTGGGCCGGTCAGACGCAGTGTGAAGTTCCGGCCGGTCTTGCTGATGGATGCCGTGGCGAGCTGGAGGATGTTCGTGAAGACCTCCGATGCCGCCATCGACTCCTCGTTCTCACCGGCCTCGCGCTTGAAGCTGAGCAGCGTCTCGCGCAGCTCCTTCGACGACTGAATCAGGTCCTTCAGCTCGTTCAGCTTGTCGGCGCGGAGAATAGTTTTGAGGTTCAGCAGAAACCGCTCGACGAGACTCAGGCCGATCACATTGTCGATAGGGCTGCCGTTTGCCCCTTGCCACTCGACGTGGTAGTGGTAGCCGCGCTGGTTGAGGTCTCGCAGGAGGGCCGAGACCTCGTCGGGCGATTCGGTGGCCATGGCCATCTCGGCGAGGCCGGCGGCCTTGCCCCCGTCGTAGGACATGAAGATGACATTGGCGCGGTGGTTCTTCAAGACGGTTGCGAATGCCGCGAGCGTGCCGGGCCGGTCCTCCAGGTTCACCTTGATGCGGAGCAGCCCACCCAGCTCGGTGATCTCGGCGTCCTTCTTCTCCGGCTCGGGAGGCGGTTCCAGGCAGCCCTTGGCCCGGAGGACCTCCGCCAGCGCCCCGGCAGAACGGCCGCCGGCCACGCGGGTGACGATGCGGACGAGGTTCGCGTTCTCGGATCGGTTGTAGTGGAACCTCTCGATGTTGGCCTTGTGGTCGGCGATGGCGCTCGACAGGTCCGCCAGCTCGCCCGGACGGTCCTGGAGGAACAGCGTTCCCTCCAGGAACCAATCACCGGAGGATTGCGGCATGAGCAAGAGGCCGTTCGTTTCAGACATTGCCTTTTGCGAAATGTTCCCTTCCGGCATGGATAAGGCTCCCGATATGGCTTCACATATCTGCCGATAGCATAACAGTGCGCGACGAAAGGTTCAACTGAAAACGAGGCCGCGAGGCGCCGGGCGCGGCATTGACTTATGGCTCGGTGGATGGTATCTTACGTCTTTCAGATATGCGATAATAACTGATGCCTGATCCGAAGACCATCGAATCGATCCTCAGCCAGCGCACCACGCAGGTCGTGCTGCGCTTCCTGACCAAGAAAGACCGGCGCGGCCGGTGTCTGCTGGACAAGGTGTTCGCGAAGTACGGCCGATCCGACACGAGCACTGCCGATCGAATCCGCTATGCGGTCCCGTTCTTCCTCATTGACTACGTTCGCAAGAAGGTGGGTGGGACGCGAGAGGGTGTGATCAAGCGCGTCTGCGAGCACCGACCCACGGCGCGGGCGCTGGTGAACACGGCACGCGGCGTGGGAACGTACGGCTTGCTTAAGCCGCAGGTCTTTTCCGCGCCGTTGATGGTCGTCTGGAATTTTACGCAGGCGTGTAACTTCAAGTGCAAGCATTGCTACCAGGACGCCCGCAGACGGCTGGAGGATGAACTCGCATTGGACGAACAACTCCGGATCGTGGATGAACTGGCCGACTGCGATGTGCCGTTCCTTGCCTTCTCCGGCGGGGAGCCGCTCATGTCGAAAAACTTCTGGCCCGCCGCCGAGCACGCGCGGGAGCGGGAAATGCACCTGACCGTCGCGACGAACGGATCGCTCGTCACGCCGGACGTCGCCAAGCGGCTGGCCGACCTGAAATTCGGCTACGTCGAGATCAGCATCGACAGCACCGACCCGAAGAAGCACGATGCGTTCCGAGGCGCACCGGGTTACTGGAAGAAAGCGGTCACGGGCATCAGGAACGCCGTGGCCCAGGGACTGAAAGTCGGCTTCTCGGCGACGATCACACGAATGAACTTTGACGAGTTGGAGGGCCTCATCGCCCTTGCAAAGGATCTCGGTTGCCAGAACTTCTACGCCTTCAATTTCATCCCGACGGGGCGGGGGAAAGATATCGTCGATATGGACATCACGCCGCAAATGCGCGAGGAGATGCTGCGCATCCTTCACAAGCATCTACTCTCCGGCGAGATCGCTATCATGTG
Source organism: Planctomycetota bacterium (assembly GCA_013152475.1). GTDB lineage: Bacteria > Planctomycetota > Brocadiia > JAADGH01 > JAADGH01 > JAADGH01. Next base: position 13,736 of record JAADGH010000193.1, on the reverse strand, counting down.
CACCGCCAGCCAGTTTGGCCGCGCCTGCATGCAGCTTTCGGATGCCGACGGATTGGTCAATACGGGTCACTACGGCGCGGCGGCCGGAGCGAAGACACGAATCCTCGCCAAGTACGTCGGCGGCTGCGGGGCGGGGCGGTGCTACCTGGCCATCCAGCCGAACGGGATTGTCACGCCGTGCGTGTTCATGCCGTTGCCCGTGGGCGATCTGCGGAAGCAGTCGCTCATGGACATCTGGGAGAACAGCGCCGTCTTCAAACTCCTTCGCGACCGCACCGACCGGACGGGGCACTGCAAAGTGTGCAAGTATCGCTACCACTGCGGCGGCTGTCGCGCCCGGTCCTATGGCTACTACCGCGACCTTCGCGCGCCCGACCCCGGTTGCATTAACAACCTGAAGGACTGGAAGGAACTCACGCAGAGGGTGGAGGCGGTGGAGGCAGCGGCGGAATAGCTCCTCCTACTTGGCCTTGGCTGGCTGGCGGACCGTGTTCGAAATACGCACCTCGTCGATCACACCCTCCCATTCCCGATCACTGGTGCCGCTCCCGATCCAGAGCGTCCGCAGGGGATCGATCTGCCAGGTGGCCTTTGCCTCCCTAACGAGCTTGCCGTTGATGTAGAGTTTCAAGCCGGAGGCGTTGTCCCAACATGCGGCAAGATGGACCCAGATGTCTTTTTTGAAGAGGTTGATCGGTACGCGGACGACGTGCGATTTCTTGTTTTTGTCATAAACGTAGAAGGCGAACTCATAGTTCAGGTTTTTGTAAAGACCGATCTTGTTCTGGTTCCAGTCGCCTGTGCCTTTGATCGCGAAGACCGTATGGCACTTGCCGTCGGTGGGGACCCAGCCGGGCTTGACCCACGCCTCCATCGTCCCCTTGTCCTTGTTGAAGCGGGTGGGCAGGTCGAAAGTGATTTCGCCTCCTTCCCCGATGAGAATGCCCTGTGTGCCGAACTTGCCGGGAGAGAACTGCGGCTTGCCCTTGATCCGCGGTTTGGCGCCCGAAACGGCGTCGGGTCTTCCGTCGAAGTGACAGAGAAAAACCGTTGGCGGATCGGGTTTGTAACTGCCATTGGGGTTCTTCGGGCCGCCGAAATCGACGACCAGCGATTCCTGCGCCTTGCGCTCCGCATCGAACTCGGCGGAGACCGTGGCCAGTTCCTTCTCGTCTATGGCGAGGGCCTGCCTGTACTCCTTGCGCGCCTCGCCTGCCGCGACCGCCGTCAGCTTGTGCGGCCACGACTTGTTCGTGAGGATGAGAATCTTTCGCGTTTGCGATGGAAGGGCCACGGGCACGCCCTCGCGCAGTTCTTCAGACGACCAGAGGGCGGACGCCGGACCCGCGTATTGTTTTCCGGCAATGGGATCGATCACCCGATAGCGGGCGGGCACGCCCGGCAGACGCAGCGTCGCCAGCCGGGACTTCACACCCCAGCTCAGGAGGAAGATGAGTTTCACGTCACCGCGGTCCACGACGTACGCCTCGATCATCAGCGGCTCTTTCGATCCATCCTCCGGAATGATTTCCATTGGCGGGCGAACGCCGGCGTTATGGAGCTCCCGCGCCAGGGCCGTGCGGAGTTTGTTGCCTTTCAGGTTTTCCTCGACCCACCGAACTTTCAAGTCGTGGGACACGGGGTGGCCGTATTCGTTCCTGGCGAAGGAGCCTTTTTCGGCAATGATCGTGCCCCCATCGGCGACGTATTGGGTCAGGGCCGGAAAGCTTGTCGCGTAGAGGTAGGGTGTTTGGGGGACGATGATGGCGCGATAGCCCTTGGCCCGTGCCGTATCGAGGTCTTCCTCGTAGAGCATATCCAACGGGTAATGCGAGAAGACAAGCTCGTTGTACCAGTCGAGCATGTGCGTTTCATAGGGGTTGTTTTCGCCGCTGGCCGTGTAGGAATACGTCTGCATCATCATCCGGATGGTCGGGTTCGAGACGAGCATGGCAATCTGTCCCTTGATCCGCGGCATGGGGAGGGCAATGTCGCCGAGGAGGTCCATCTCCCGTTTGAAGTCGCGGATGCCATAGAGCGTATCCGGCGGGTAGTCGTAGGGATTGAGCAGGGAGAAGCCTTTGTATCGGGCCTCGCGGGCGCTGCGTTTCGCGCCGGCCATGTCCTGCCACTCCCACCAGCGTCTTCCCCAATTGTAAAAATAGCTCGCTGATATCCCGTGCATCAGCTCCACCCAAAGCTCCGTGGTGAGGTCCGACCGGCGCGATGGAAAGCGGACCCCCTCATGGAACCGGCCGCAGTACAGCTCCGTGTTGATGACGGGCTTGCCGAAGCTGCGGGCCATGTCGAGATGGACTTGATGGGCCAGAAGACGGCGATTGACGATGACGCCCTCCATCGGGTCCTTTGCCGTCAGGGGCTTGAACGCGCCGAAGCTCACGCCCCCCTCCATGCCCACGGCGTCCATGACCTTCGCCGCCTTGTACGAGTCGATGCCGCTTGTGCGCAGGTAGGCCATGCTGACGGCGGGCTGTTCCATGAAGTAGATCGGTTCGCGGTGATCGACCTTCTTGATGACCTGTTTGATCTTCAGCAGCACGTCGCAGTAACGGTCGCCGATAAACTTCAACCAGTCCACCCACAGTCCGGGATAGTCACGAAACTTCGGGACCCTTTCCACGTCGTCGAAGCGCTTGAACTTTGTACCCCAGATCATGTTCGCCGCGCCGATCTTGTGGTATTGCCTCTCCATCCGTTCCCGGAACATCCGGCGGTTCCATCGGCACCGGCAGTTGTAGGCCGGCTCGTTGAAAATTTCGTAGAGGAAGGGATTGGCCCCGGCGGCGAGGGTCTTTGCCGTGCCGGTGCGGAAGTAGTCCTCGTAAAATTTCCACGCCTCCGGGTTTTCGGGGCAGAGGGGGACGAAGTTGCACCAGCCGGGGTTCTGTTGATACATCTCCGGCGCAAATCTTTTCTTTGGGTTCTTGATATCCCCGAACACGCGCACCGCCGCAAAGTCCATCGCCAGTGGCAGCTTGCCCATGCCCAGGAGAAAGGAACGGTAGAGTGTTTCCTCTTTCTCCTTCGGCCGGCTGACGCATTGCGGCGCAAGCCGGTTGAGCGTGTCCCGGATCGGCACCGCCGGATGAGCGGAGAGAAAGCCCACATTTTTGGCCACGGTCTCGTTGCAGGCCATCGTGTACATGGGCAGGTCCGGGTCGAGCCCCTTCTTGAATTTGGGCAGTTTGTACGTCACGCTATGGCCTGTCCAGACACCGGTGATAAAGGCCGGCCTCCCCTGGTAGGTGATGATTCCGTCCTTGATGCGAACGTTCTGGCAGCCGGCGGTGCAGTAGACAACGGCCGCCAGCAACACGATCGATGGATTGTGCCTGCGCATTTTCACTGTTCTCCACTCGTGTAGCTTCGGGGATGGAGCGATTGTAGGGATGGGGGATCGGGCATGTCAAATAGAAACCGAGGAGGATGCGACCGGTTTCACGTCGAATCGAACGTCCGCTTCTTCCGCAGGATGTGGTGGTAGTGCTGAGCGAAGCGGTGGGCCTCGTCGCGGACGTGTTGGAGGATGCGGAGCGCGCCGGAACGGCGGGGGAGGTGGGCGGGGCCCTCCTGTCCGTGAACGTGGAGGGTCTCTTCCTTCTTCGCCAGCGCCAGCAGCAAGGGAAAGGGCACGCCCAGGGCCTTCAGCTCCGCCGCCGCCGAGCGCAGGTGGCCCTTTCCGCCGTCGATGAGGATAACATCAGGCAGGGTCTCCTCTTCATCGCGGAGGCGCGTGTAGCGCCGGTGCACCACCTCGCGGATCATTCGATAATCGTCCACCGCTTGGACGGTCTTGATCTTGAACCGCCGGTAGCCGGGTTTGAATGGGATGCCGTCCACAAACGTAACCACCGATCCAACCGCCTCGCGTCCCGAGATGCTGGCGATGTCGACGCCCTCGATGGTGCGGGGCATGTCCTTCAACGACAGCCGTTCCTGCATCTCCTCGAGGCCGTCCTTTGGATTGATGATGGGACCGATGGCGACCTCGGGGAACTCGCCGAACTCGCCTCGGCGCGACAGGCTCTCGATGGCCTTGGTCTGGTCGCGGTATCGGGCGGCCTTTTCGTACGCCATGGCCTCGGACGCCTCCTTCATCAGCCGGTCCAGTTGCTTCAGGATGCGCGACCGTTTCCCCTCGATGAACCGGCAGAACATGTCAAGATTCTTCCGGTAGTCCTCCTTGCCGATCCGATCGGCGCAGGGGGCGGTGCAGGAGTCGATGTAGTGGAGGAGGCAGGGGCGGTTGTAGCGGCGTTTTTCGTCGCCGGCCCGGATGTCGAGTTCGCATGTGCGAAACTTGAAGATGCGCTGCAGCAGATGGATGGCCTGGCGCAGAGACTTGGCGTCGGTGAAGGGCCCGTAATATCGGCTCGCCTTCCGGTCGCAATAGCGGGTGAAGTAGACGCCGGGGAAGTCGGTTCGCCAGCGGATCTCGATGTAGGGAAAGGTCTTGCTATCCTTCAGCTCCGTGTTGAACTTCGGCTGCACGTCGCGGACGAGGCGGGCCTCCATCAGGAGGGCGTCCACCTCGGATTCCGCCGGGACGTATTCAACGTCGTGGATCTGCGAGACCATGAACGGAATCTTCGGCCGCTGGTCCTTCTCGGGGTAGAGATAGGACTGGATGCGTTTGCAGAGGGACTTTGCCTTGCCGATATAGATCACGACCCCTTTCGCGTCTTTCATCAGGTAGACGCCGGGGGCGTCGGGGAAGGACTTGATTTTCTCTTTCAGTGACATGGAGCGCCGCAGGCGGGCCTCAGAAATCCCCCGTCCGGATCGGCCCATCGCTCCGGACGGTGGGGACGTATGCGTGGCTCTTTTTTCGTTTCACGTAAATCCGCTTGATGACATCGCCCTTGGCCAATCTGTCGAGCGTCCGCATACCGCTCACGATGTGTCCGATGACGGTGTGGACGCTGTCAAAGTCATGGGAATTGCCGCGCATGATGACGATGTCGGCCGTCAGTGTGCCGTTGCGATCGCCTTTGATGGAAAGGGCGCCGCGCTTGTGCCAGTGCGTCGCCCGTTCGTGACGGATGGTGAACCCGAGGGGCTTGGCCTGGGGGCCGGCGTACACCGACCGGTAATCGGCCTCGTAAATGGGTCGGTTCACATACGTCTGGCTGTTCTCGACAAGGTATAAGAAATAGTTGACGGCGTTGTTGGCGTCCCGTTCGTCGAGTTCCGCCGTCATGCGCCCCCTGCTGGTCTCGATGACGACCAGGGGATTCCTCTCGTCGTCGATGGTCGGCTTGCCCGGTCGGCCGAGCATGCCACAACCGCAGCAGAAGAACACCAGCACGACAGGAGAAACGAGGAAGAGACCGCTCTGCAAGACGGGGGCGGATCTGCGGCAACGACTCATTTGCGCTCCTTGACGTTTTTTTTCGAGAACGTGATTGCCGCGCCGGAGATGTACAGCGTGATCTCGTTCGCGTTCTCGCTCACGAGGGGGCCGGAGAACTCATTTCCGTTTTTCAGGAGCAGTTTCACCACCTTGCCTTTTGCCTGCGGAGCCGTTGTCAAGGTCTTCTCCACATCCTTTCCCGGGATGGCCCCATGCTGCCGCAGCGCCTGGATGGCTTCCTTCCGATCGAACTGCATGGCGCTGTCGAGGGGAGTCCGCCCGTCCATGTCCGTGGCGTTGACATAGGCGCCGTTGGCGATCAAAATATCAATAACGTTCTTGTACCCGTTGACCGCGCTGGCGTGCAGCGGTGTTTTGTTCTCTTCGTCGGTGGCGTTGACGTCGGCGCCCGCTGCGATGAGGAGCCAAACGATATCGGCATGGCCGCCGTAAGCGGCCATGTGCAAGGGCGTTTTCTTGTTGGCCGTTCGAGCGTTGACGTCCGCCCCTCCCTCGATCAGTTCCTCGGCGGTCTTGGCCCGCCCGTTGCGGGCGGCAACGTGTAACGGCGTGCGCTCGTTGTCGCCGCGGATGCTCGGCGTGTCGTCCTTTGCGAGCGTTGGCGCCGGCGCCGCCAGAGGGAGCGTGGGTCCAATCCTCACCTCAATCCGGCCTTCGCCCTTGGAGGGTTGTGTGCCGCGGGGGGGCGTCTGGCGGACGGCGCGTCGCTCGGCAGGCGTCGGAGGTTTCAGCTTCGCCTTCTTCAGCCAGTTGCCGGGCCGCCCGTTGTGGGAGAAAAGGACGCTCTTGATCGCATACGTCTTGGCGCCGTCGAAAGGCGTCCAGCCGTATCGGTTCCTCACGTTCACGTTCGCGCCGTTTGCAATCAGGAACTTCACAATGTCAATGTCGTTGCTGCGCACCGCTCCATGAAGCGGGGTGGAAAGCATGGTATCGAGCGCGTTGACATTTGCCCCCCGTGAAACCAGGGACTCCACCAGGGTCCGGTGTGCCCGCCATGCGGCGAAATGAAGCGGCGTCTTGCCGTTATCGTCCCTCGCGTTTACGTCCGCTCCCTTGCTGACCAGGAGTTCGGCCACCTTCATCTGTCCGTGTTCCGCTGCACGATGGAGGGGGGTGCGGCCGTATTCCCCCCTTGCGTCCACACTCGCTCCCCATTGGAGCAGGGCAACAACTTTGCCCATGTCCCCCGCGCCGGCGGATTCGACAAGTTTTGGATTCATGTAGAACTGTCGGACTGCCACCGCCGCGACAACGAGCAAGGCAAGCGCCAAGAGCAGTTTTTTTATCATCTCGCTGACGTCTCAGGATGAGAATGTCCACTAACAACCATATTGTAACCTCTGCGACGCGCAGACTCAAGATGTGATTTGAGAGGAGTTTTCCCACAACCCGCACGGTGTCATTGCGGGGAGCATCTTTCACTTGCGCGAACATCGCTCCTCGCAATGATAGAACGCGGGGGCATGGGGAAACTCCTGATCGAATTCCCCTTGATCCACGCAGGTGGGGCTGGTAGCTTTGTGACGGCGGGCTATTGGTTGTCGTACGGCACGGTGCTCCAGACCGACGTGAGGTGCGAAATCTGCCGCGCATTGTTTTTCGCCTATCCACCACCCAAATGATGCAAAGAGGGAATACCCGATGAATCACCGCATGTTTGTTACCGTGTTCGCCGGCTTATTTTTTCCTGTGTGTGTCTTCGGGCAGGACGGGGGCGGAAGTCGCAACCTATTGGCCAATGGAAACTTGGAACAGTCCGATGGGAAGTGGGTAAAGGGGTGGCGCCTCTTTCAGGCCGGGGGGGAGTATGGAATTGAGGCGTACGCGGCTGACGTCCACTCCGGCAAGACGGCCGTGCGCATCGTGGGCAAGACCGATACCGGGCGGGCCTGCTTTGGGCAGCGGACGAAGGGCGTGAAAGTGAAGCCCGTCTATCGGCTCTCGATCTGGTACACCGGGACCACAGGCCGGCGCGACGGTTTTCTGCGTTTTCACTATGGCGAAAAAAAGAACAAGACCGTGCCCTTCGATCTGCCCGGAACCAACACCGGCTGGCAGCGGTTTAAGAAGTATTTCATCACACCGAAGGACGTTCTGGCCTGCACGACGATTCAACTGGAGGTTTACCTCTATCAGCGCGGCGTGGGGCAGGCCATCTATGACGACGTGGAACTCGCCGGGTTTGACAAGAATGACCTGCCCCCCTTGGAGCCTGCGGAGGAGGTGTCCTCTCCTTACATGATTCCCTCGAAACCGGTGAACGGCCAAATCGTGCGCATGAATCCCCCCGACATGGTCTGGCCGCCGCAGGACGGGGTGCAGGAATATGCGTTGCAGCTTTCGCAGGATGCAAGTTTCCCGAATGAGCAGACCATCACGATTGCGAAACTCAGTCGCCATTACTACAACCACCGCCAGGTCCTTGCGCCCGGCGAGTGGTTCTGGCGGTTTCGCGGGACCGACCTCTTCGGGCGGCCGATGAAGTGGAGCAAAACACGGCGATTCATCATCCCCGCCGATGCGATCCGGTTTCCCGTGCCGTCGGTGGACGAGCTGGTTGCGCGGGTGAAGAAGCATCCCCGGGTGTTCACTGCGCCGGATAAGCTGGATGAGTTTCGCCGGCGCGCCGACGGCGCGGCCGCCTTCATGTGGCCCTCGTTCCAGCGATGGGTCGACAATTACCTCGGCAAGGAGCTCCGCCCCGAACCGGAGAAGAAGAAATTCCCGAAGACCCCCATGGGCCGGGGGGAGCAGCATGTCTACTGCATGCGTGTCGTCAACGGTCATACCATGCACAATACGACCCGCATGGCCAATACGGCCTTTGCCTATCTCGTCACCGGCGAGCGGAAGTACGCCGACGAGGCCAAGCGCATCGCGACGTTTCTCGCGACGTGGGACATCAAGGGCGCGACAGGGTATCATTACCAGGACCAGTCCTTCCGCGATATTGTGTGGAAGATGGCCGTGACCTACGATTGCATCTACGACACCCTGTCGGACCAAGAGAAAAAGCTCCTGCAAGACGCCATCAAGGCCCGGGCATCGATTCTTTACCAGGATTTCGCCCTCGACGCAAAGCCGATTGATAAGTACCCCTTCGACTCGCACGGCATCACCTCGCTCGGGTTCCTCGCCATCATCTCCGTGGCGACGCTCGGCGACATCCCGGAAGCGGAGGAGTGGTTCCGGTTCACCATCCCGCTCTACATCAACATGTACCCGCCCTGGGGCGGCGCAGACGGGGGATGGTCGCAGGGGGTGAGCTACTGGAAGTGGTCGTGCCGATACGGCATGGTGGCGGTGGACCCCATCAAAACGGCCCTGGGTGTCGACCCGTACGAGAAACCGTGGCCGCGTGAGAACGGGTGGTTTCCCCTCTACTTCCATTCGCCCTTTTGCAAGCGCGCCCACTTTGGCGATGGGAACATCAGCCCCGTCAACATTTCCGACAAGGTAAACGTCGCGCACTGGGCCGCGCTTTACGGCAACCGCTATCTCAAGTGGTTCGGCGCGATGATCGATCGACCTCTGTGGACCACAGACCTATACGCCTACACCTGGTTCGATACGGCCCTCAAGCCGAAGCCGCCGGTGGACGTGCCGCAGGGCAAGCGCCTCCGCGACGTGGGCTGGGTGGCGATGCACTCCGACTTGGCCGACCCGGACGACATCATGCTGATGTTCAAGAGCAGTTGGTATGGCTCGTTCAATCACAGCCACGCCGACCAGAACCACTTCGTCATTTATGCCTACGGGGAGCCTCTGGTCATCGACGCCGGCTACTACGACTGGTACGGCAGCCCGCATCATTACGGATACACGATCACGACGCAGGCACACAACACCCTCCTCATCGACGGGCAGGGGCAGGTGGACCGGCAGATCACGGCGAAGGGAAAGGTTACGGATTTCTACACGGGGCCTGGTTTCGATTACGGCGCGGGGGATGCGTCGGAGGCGTATCCAAAGCCGTTGGAAAAATTTTTGCGCCACTTTCTTTTTGTCGGACGGCGGTACTTCGTCGTGTGGGATGAAATCACGACGCGCAAGCCGTGCAAGTTGCAGTGGCTGCTTCATTCGCTGGAAAAAATGGATGTGGACAGCGAGAAGCAGGAGGTGACCATCGCGCGAGGGGGGGCAAAGCTGCTGGCGAAGCTCGTCTCGAACGGCAAGCTCGACTTTACGCTTACAGATCAATTCCCCGTTCCCCCAGCGGGGCGATACAAAGATAAGCCCAACCAGTGGCATCTGACAGCCGCGACAGCCGCGCCGTCCAGGACGGGTGAGTTTACTTCTGTCTTGTTTCCCTATCGTGCGCAGCAGGCGCCACCGGCGATTACGTGTCGGACCGTAGGCGAGGCGCGGGTGATCGAGGTTGCCAAGCCCTTCGAATCCACGACGGTCATCCGCCGAGGCCCGCAGGACAAGCCGGTTGATATGGCCGGTCTGAACACGGACGGCGCCATAGCGTCCGTCTGCAATTTTGCAAAGGAGAAATCCGTGTTCCTGGGCGACGGGACCACCCTTTCCTATGCGGGGCGGTTGTGCATCGAGTCATCCAGGCCGGTGAAGGCAAGCGCCGCGTGGCGCCAGGGCGGAGTTGCGGCGAAGGTCGTTTGTGCCGAGGACGTAACCGTCGGCTTCGCCTTCGAGAGCGCGCCGAAGCGGATTCTCGTGAATGGGAGGAGAAGGACGGAAACGTTCGACACGAAGCGTGGGATTGTGCGCCTGAATCTATCGGCAGGCGAGTCCACTATCGAAATCGAACCGCCGGACTTCGACGCGGAGACGCACCGTGGTACGCTGCTTGTGGAGACGGGCGAAAACCAGGTCAAGACGAAACTCGAAGCCGCCCTCACGCACGACTGGCGCGTGGTGTCGTTCTGTCTTGCGAAGGACATCCCCGAGGGGCTGTATGATTTGGTAGTAGAAGTGGAGGGCCAGGACCCCGACATGTGGCTCCAGATCAATCGAGAGAAATTCTCGGGTTTGAAGCCGGAGGACGGGCGCATCGCCTTTAAGCGGATGCCGATGCGTGGTGACTGCTGGGTCATGGTATCACGGTCGCTCGACGTCCGTGTGCCTCGGGTCACGATCATGCCCTCGCGCTTGGCGAAAACACTCCCCGTGCAAGTCATCCCGGAAGCCGATGCGCGGACAAAGGGCGGTATCAAGATCGAAGCCGAATCGTTTGCCGACCAGGGCCAGGGCAAGGCGCGGGTCTATACCCACCGCAAGTTCCTCTCGGGTGGCGCTGGGCTGAACTGGCGGCGCGCGGGAAATTGGATCGTGTGGCGGGTCGATGTGCCGCAGGCGGGGACCTACGATCTGATCCTCAAGTACGCCACTCACGAGAGCGGCTCGGTCAAGCTACTGCAGATCGATGGCGCGTATCTTCCCGACGAGAACACCGGCATCGCGTTCCCGCCCGGCAAGGGCTACGGACAGACCCCGGCGGAATGGCGCTTGGGTTTGCTGGATTGCCCCCTCAAGCTGAGCGCAGGCAAGCACGAGATTCGGATGCAGAACGTGAAGGGTCTGCTGAACCTGGATTACCTCATCCTCCGTCGCCGGGCCGATTGACCCGACTGCCTTCAGTCACTCCGGCACGGCATAACTGTAGAGGTGCGACCCGCTGATGAAATAGATGCGGCCGTTGAGGAAGCCGCCGCCGTTCCCGATAGGAACGGGCGACTCGGCCAGCATCGTGATCTTGAACGTCTCCGGATCGAGCCGGGCGATACCCTTCGCAAACAGGATGTAGATCTTTCCGTCGGGGTCTTTCACGAACACCCGCGAGCCCTGGTGGGCGGTGCTCGGCCCGAACTTCGCGTCGGTATTCTCCTCGTGGACGATCTTCCTCTGAGCCGGATCGAAAACGAAGAAGCGCTTTCGGTCTGCGAACCCGAAGACCAACCCTTTGGGTCCGATACACATGTCGGTGTAGCCCTGCACGCCGGGGAAGACGGCCTCGTGCCACTCCACCTTCTTCGTGGCCATGTCCATGATATAGAGCTGTGCTTCCTTGGCCTTCTTCTCGCCGCCCGTGCCGGGGGCGGTGGTCGTCCCGCCGAGGAGCTTGCGGTCGGGCAGCGCCACGAGGCTCATGGTTGAGTGCTCCGGCAGGATGGCCGTGTGCTCGATGATGGTTCCCTTTTGGGTCTCTCGGTCCCAGAACAGGAGGCCCCCGCCCGTGTAGCCATAGCCGGGTGTGCCGGCGAGAACGACGGTCTTCCCATCGGGATGGGCCAGCAGGTCGTGGGGGCGGTTGATGGTGGGATGACTATCGATCAAGTATTGCGGGTTGCAGTTGGGCTTGCCCTTTACGGTATCCACCCACTCGCGCGCCGGGTCCCATTCCAGCAGAATGCCATGCCCGTACGCGCCGGCATAAAAGCGGTCGCCTTGACGCGCCACCGTGTTCCACTGCCCGCATGCGGGGTGGTTGATCCACTTGTCCGTCGCCGGATTGTAGCTGAAAAAACGCATGGGGAAGGCCGTGCCTCCGCAGAGGGTATCGTCCGGCGCAACGGCGACACCCATGATGTGCGCGCCCTCGCTTGTGTAGTCGAAGGGGACCTCCTTCACCTCCTTGGTTTTTGGGTTTTCAACGGCGAGAACTCGATTGACCAAGTCGCATTTCTTGAGGATTTTGCCGTCGGGGAACGTGCGATAGAAGAGGCCCTGGCTCGCGGTGATGATGGGTTTCTTCTTGATGCTCTTGTGTTCGCCGATCTTCTTCGCTTCGCCCTTGTAGAACTCGTACCAGTCCTTCGCCTTGGGATGCGCTCGGCCGTACACCTTCCCGTTCATATCCCGGTACACATACCCGGTGCCGTGACCGCGCTCGTTCTCCGGGACCATTGCCTTGCCTTTACCGGTTTGGGGATTGAAAGCGATGATCTGGCTGGCCGTGTTCCCGATGCCGAAGTAGACCCAGCCCGCATCATCGGCGGCGACGTAGCGCTGGTACTGCCGCCAGTTCTCCTTGTGCACGTAGCCGTAGTCCTTGAACTCCCGCGTCTCGGGGTTGAACGAAATCAAACCGCTGTTCGGATACGTGGCGGCCCAGATCACGCCGTTGTCATCCTCCGTCATACCCATGGCGACGCGCGGCTTGGTCTTGTGATGGAAGGTGAACTTCCGCTGCGCCGGGTCGAACTCGACGAAGTAGCTGCCGAAGTGGGTGTAGAACTTGTTGCGGCTCGATAGGATGCTGGAGAAGGGGCAGTCGCCGGACTTGAAGGGCATGGGGATTTCGTCGCTCTTGCCCGTCTCCGCGTCGATCATCAGGAGCGCATAGCCGCCGCGGTGGTCGTACAGCCAGAGCAGCACGACGTTCCGCCCCTCGCCATCGACGGTGGCCACCGTGCCGCGGTGGTTGCTGATGGGCGTGGCCACGCCGTGGTGAAGGAATCCGTTCCCAAGGTCCTCTTTGTCACCGTAGGCACGAGTCGCCATCACGGCGAACAACAACAGAGCGATGAGCGCTACGGGGGACGGAGACGTGCAGTGCATTTCTGTTCTCCCTGTTCTTGAATACTTGTCAGATGGTCTTTCCGGTGCATACTTTTTTCGCACGTGGACCGGACAAAAGCAATAGAAAACCAGGATCATGTGGTAACGCCTCAGTGACGGGGGGGGGAACTCATGCTACGAAGGTGCATCGTCATTCCCGCTTTCGCGGGAATGACACCGGCATCCCCCGTAACTGAGGGGTTACATCATGTGTTCGTCTCACGTTTCGTGTGAACGATGGGACGATTGACAACCGGTGACGGGTTCCATAGAATCTACTCCCAAGACATTGAGGAGGAAAGGCATGTTAAGAGGACTAATGGCCGTGCTTGTGTTGTTGGGTTCCGCGGCTTTTGGAGACACCGACTTGGCACAAGAGGGCGAATTCAGTATCGCGTCGGGCGACTACGAGGTGCAGGTGTCCATGAAGTACGCCTGGACGATCCGAAAGATTATCTTCCAGGGCCAGGAGTTGGGGAGAGATACCGGTTTCTACGGAACCATCTTCGCCCCCGCGCCCGGCAAGTTCATCGGCGCGGGCCACACGCAGGGCGGTCTGGAGAAGGTGGAGAGCTTTGAGCTGCGTGTTGGCCGGAAGAAGGTCAAACCGAAGGCCGACGGTCGATACGAAGGCAAGACCGTCACGTATGAGAAGTCCTCTCTGCTCGATCACCTCCGCGTTTATGTCAAGCTGGAGCTGACGCGCGACGGCATCGTTATGCACAAGACGTGGGAGGCGCTCGAAGACCAGAAGGCGAAATCGCTCTACCTGTATCAGTTTTGCTGGAGTGCTGACACGAAAGAATGGATCGCCGAG
>JAADGH010000125.1 GCA_013152475.1 Planctomycetota bacterium | reverse complement strand
GTTCTTTCCCTATGTGAGCGCCCCCTTCCGTGGAAACTGGCGCTCCGCAAACCGTCAGTTCCTTTCGTTGGTTCCCATGCGGACTATCAACTTCGCTGATCCCGAAGACAAGGCCCGCCATGACCGGATGGTATCCCTCGTGGAATCCATGCTTGCTCTTCACAAAGACCTTGCGGCGGCGAAGTCGGAACAGGGAAGGCGCGTTCTTCAACGCCAGATCGACGCCACGGACGCGGAGATTGACCGCTTGGTATACGATCTCTATGGCCTTACCGACGAAGAAATCGCCATAGTGGAAGGGACCACATGACCGCTCGCCGCGCCTTCGCGTTCCACCACGTGAAATATCGGTCCCGCCAACCATCCCAAAAACACGCATTTGCCCCCCCCTTTTCTCTCATTCCCCCCGCATGATTATTGTGCGTGAAGGTGTCTCGCCCCTGTCCCCCGCAACGGTCCCTTCATCTGACGAAACAGAGCCATTCTCCGGCGCGTTTGACAATCCCGGAATTGTGGGGTATAATATGTGTTAGAAGGGGAAAAATTGTCGGGCTTTTCCGCTTGACAGGGCATGGCGTGGTGCTATAATATGCCCTTGCTCAAGTAACCTGTTGACCCCCTCTGTCGCTTCGGCGGCAGAGAGCAAAGCCGCCTTCGGGCGGCTTTGATTTTGTTGGGGGGGAATCCATGAGAACGAATGTCTACGTTGACGGGTTCAACCTTTACTACCGCGCTGTAAAGGACACGCCTTACCGTTGGCTCGACATTGCCAAGCTCTGCCGGAAACTCTTGCCGGGCCATACCCTTCATCGCATCAAGTACTTCACGGCCCGCGTCCGTGGCTACCGCTCCGATCCCGGCAAACCTACCCGCCAACAGGTGTATCTCCGTGCCCTGGAAACCATCAAGGGCCTGTCGATTGTCTATGGACATTTCAGGTCGAATAAAAAGGAAATGCCGCTCGTCCTACAGGAAGACAGGAAGTGTCTCAAGGCTTCGCACGCCTTGGTCTACAAGACAGAGGAGAAAGGCTCCGACGTAAATCTTGCCGTGGAGCTTGTGTGCGATGCCTTCCGCAATGACTTTGAGGCCGCCGCTATCATTTCCAACGATTCGGATTTGCTGCGTGCTACCAAGATCGTCGCTCGTGAACTGCGGAAGACGATCATTGTCTTGAACCCAAGCCAACCGCAAAACCCGGATGATCGGTCATGGAGCCAATTGGCGAAATACGCATCCAAGGTCATTGACATCAAACCGGAACATTTGGCGAAGAGCCTGTTCCCCAAGACGTTGAAGGACAAGAACGGGGAGTTTCACAAACCCTCGACGTGGTAGCCGCCGCGCTCCGGGCGGAGCGCATGAGAGCGTCCTTTCATTCCTTCCCGGCCTTCGCCGCCTTCACCATCGCCACGATCCCGGCTCGGATTGCATCCGGCAGAGACGGCCACGCATCCACCACGGCCTTTAGGTCTTGCTCCTGAGCGCCTATGTTGTCCGTGGGTGCGTCTTCGTCTGCCGCCCCGTCCCCTTGGGCCTTGGCCTCAGACGCGGCGCTCTGTGGCCCGCTCGGATTGGGTTCTACTATAGTTCTAACTTTGGTGTGAACGGGAGCGTTTTTCCGTTCTTGACTTGTGGCGGGATTGTCTTTCGGCGGGACTTTCGCATTGTCGTAAGTGTTAGGCGGGGCAACGGATTGTACACAAAACGAGCGGAAGTTGTTATCCTTCCGCTCGTTATGACTTGGTGGAGATAGCGGGATTCGAACCCGCGACCTCGTGATTGCGAACCACGCGCTCTCCCAGCTGAGCTATATCCCCAGAATACTACCCCGATTGCAACTATAGTTTATCGCGCGCCCAGACGGATGTCAAGGAAAACTTTGAGGAGTGTTCGCCCAGGGTTCAGGAGGGGCGAGGTACTGACCCAAAAGACGCACGAAATGCCGTCGGCCGTTCTGTCGTGAGGGAACGGCGCAATCACTTCGGAACAAACGCCACTTCATCCCGGGAAAAGTCTCGGCAGTTGCCGAGAGGGTTCACCATTGACCCGGAGGTTGTAAAGGAATAGGATGAGGGCACTGGGAGTTGCGTGGCCCGTGCCCCCTCCACCGGAATTCGAATGGGACGGATCAGATCATGGACACGGTAATCAAGAACGGGACGGTCATCACCGGCGACGGGAAGGCTGTTCTTGAGAAGACATGGGTCGGCATCGAGGACGACCGTATCTGCGCGGTCAGCCGGAATACGGATGCACTGGCGGGCGCAGAGCGGGGAGCGACTCAGGTGATCGACGCGGCGGAGATGCTCGTCATTCCCGGCGTCATCAATGCTCACACGCACGGCTGCAGCGTGGGCCCGCTCTTCTCCAGTGCAGCCGCACCGTTGTCCATGGAACGGGTGTTGCGCAATGTGGATCGGCACCTGCTGCAGGGGACCACGACCCTGGTGAACGTCTGTGGCATGGGGCTGATGGAAGAGGTCGACGAAGTGGCCCGCCGGCATGTGGTCCGCATCCGAGCCGGAACGAATCATTTTCCGTCCGCTTTCAAGGCGGCGCGAATGGTGGATGGCGCAGGGTTGACTCCGCGGCATCTGGAGACCACTGCCGAGGCGATGCTGGAGGCCGGGGCGGTTCTCCTGGGCGAGGCAGGGAGCGGTGCGACGCTGGGCGGCGGCGTGAGCATCTACAAATACATCCCCGAGGCCATCGCGGGGGAAACGGGTGTTCACATCACCGCAAAACAGGCCGAGGAGCTGAAGCAAGCAGTCCTCGGGCGGGTAATGCAGCGGGACGCCTTCGATGCTGACGCGGTGGCGAAGGTGCTGCATGCGTACGGCCTCGGCGGCAAGCTGAGCGTGAAACGGGCGAGAGAGATCGTGGACTCGATCGCCTACGCGCCGGCCGAGAGCGCCCTTGTCGGGTTCCGCGAGGCCGCCTCCCTGAGCGCGAAAACCAGCGTCCCGGTCGTGTTCCACAACGCCCTGCCGTCAGGCCGGAGGCTTTTGGAACTGGCGCAAGAATTCGAGGGAACGCGGGCCCGGCTGGTGGCGGGACACACGAACCACAACTCGTTCTCCGTCGAGGAAAGCGTCCGGATTGCCAGAGACCTGAGGAACCTCGGTGTGGTCATCGATATCTCCACGCTGGACGGCGCGATCACGCGCTGGATGACCGGTCCTGAGCATATTGAGGCTCTTCTGTCGGAAGACCTCGTCGATACCATCTCGACCGACTATGCCGGCGGACACTGGGACGGCATCCTCGAGATGATACAGTATGCGTGGAGACGGGGGCTCGTGACGCTTCCCCGGGGCATCGCCATGGCGACGGGAAACGTGGCGCGGACGTTTCCGGAGGTCGCGCCGGATCGCGGCCTGATCGAGCCCGGCAAGGTTGCCGACATGGTTCTTGTTGACCAGACAAACGTCGGTCGGGTGGAAAAGGTATTGATCGGCGGTTCGCTGGTCGCGGACGGCGGTTGGTGCCGGTTTAATGCGAGGAGGTCAGAGACATGAAGGTGGCGGTTCTTGGAGCGGGAAACGGTGGTCAGGCCATGGCGGCGGACCTGACGCTGGGCGGGCACGAGGTGCGCCTGGCGGCGGTCCCGGGGCATGCGAGCAACCTGCGGGTTATCAACGCCTTCGGCGGCATCTACGTGGAGGGCGTAACATCGAGCGGAAAGCCGCCGGGGCTGGCCAAGATGGCGATGGTGACCGACGACGTGCCCAAAGCCATCAAGGGGGCGGAGGTCGTCATGGTGGTCATCCCGGCCTTTGCCCAGGAAAGCTACTTCCCTTACCTTGTGGAACACACCGAGCCGGGGCAGATCGTGGTCTTTAATCCCGGCAAATTCGGGGCATTGACATTTGCGAAGATATTGAAGGAGGCGGGCCGCGACGACCTGATCGTGGGGGAAACCGCCAGCCTGATCTATGCGACCAAGATGAAGGGCCAGGGCCATATCAACATCAAGGCTGTGAAAAGCGAACTGCCCTTCGCCACCCTGCCGTCCCGAAAGACCGCCGGGGCGCTGTGGACGCTTACCGATCTCTTTCCGCAATTCAGCCCCGCCTACAATGTCTTTCAAACCAGCGTGAACGACCCGGCGATCATCGTGCACACGGTATCGACATTGCTGAACGCAAGCCGGATCGAACAGATGGGGCCGTACCGCAATGCACATTACGACATCACGCCGTCGGTGGGCAGGGTCATTGAAGCCCTGGACGCAGAGCGCGTCGCGATCGCCAAGGCGCTGTGCGTCGAGACATACTCCCTCCTGGAAACTGCCCAGATCATGTACAAAGTCAAGGGGAGCAACGTCTACGAAGCGGAGATGCAAATCGCCGCCCACAACATCCAAATGTCCCCCAACGGCCTGAAGCACCGCTACATCACGGAGGAGCTTCCCTACGGTCTGGTACCGGTCTCCTCCATTGCCAAGGCCGCCGGCATCCCCACACCGGGCATCGATGCCGTCATCAACATCGGGGCCATGGCCAACGGAGAGGACTACTGGACCACCGGCCTCACCCTCGAGAAGCTGGGGCTGAGCGGCCTGGGCATTCGGGAGCTGGTTCACTACGTCACGTACGGGACTCCGTCGTAGATGCCCTCAGCGTGATGAACAATACCGGGATGGCGCTCAGGAGGGAAACAATCAACGCCACACCGAAGGCCGCGTGAAGCGACCGCTCGATGGCGGCTTGCATTGCCGGGTTCTCCAGCAACGCTCCTGTGGCGCCGCTTCCCTCCACGGCCGAAACGCCCATCCCTACGAGCGCGATGCCGAGGGCCGCTCCCATGTTCCGCGAAAAGACGACAAATGACGTAACTGCGCCCATCATCGCCCTGGGCGCAGAGTGCTGAATGCCCAGCAGGAGCGGGATCATGATGAAGCCGGCGCCCAGTCCCAAAACTCCGCCAAGGCCCGAAACCAGCCATACCGGTGTCGCCGAGGTGGAAAGGAACAGTCCTCCGTAGCCAACCGCAAACAGAAACACCCCCACCCCCGAGCACGTCCGGTAGCCGATCCGCAGGGCCAAACGGGCCGTGAATGCGGACGTGGTCATCCACCCGATCATGAGCGGCGTCAGCGCCCTGCCGGACGCGGTGGGATCCAAGTCGAACACCGTCTGAAAGAACAACGGTAGATACACGATGGCGCTGAACAGCAGCCCTCCCCCAATGGCGACGAGCGTTATGGCGGCGGAGAATGTCCGCTGCCGGAAAAGCTCCATCGGGATGAGCGCATCCCTTGAGCGTATCTCCCAGAAGAGGAACGCCCCGAATACAATCACAAACACCATCAGGCCCGCAGAGCTGCTGAGCCAGTGGCCCGGGTGCTTTCCTACGGTATCCACCACGAGAAGCAGCACCGTAAAGGCAATGCAAAACAAGGCCGCCCCCATCCAATCGATCCGCGGGCTCTTGTCTTCTGCCGGGGGACGGAAGGCCCCCACGACAAGGAGGGATGCGCCGATCAGCCCGAAGGGAAGATTCAGGTAGAAGACGAACCGCCAGTTCCAATGCTCGGCGATGGCCCCACCCACGGAAGGCCCTGCCGCACTGGCGACCACATAGACGAGCATGAACCAGGCCTGGAGTTTCGCCCGCTCCTTCGGCCCATAGAGGTCGGCCAGTGTGGCCTGCCCCAGCGGGGCCAGACCGCCCGCCCCAATTCCCTGGAAGATTCGCGCCCCGATCATCCAGTTCATCGACGGCGACATTCCGGCAAGGGCGGACCCCAGAACAAACACCGACACACTCATGAGATACATCCGACGCCGGCCGTAAAGGTCGGAAAGCTTGCCCCACAGCGGGCCCGTTACGGTGAGAGGGGCCATATAGGCGGTGAAGATCCATGCGTAGGCGGCCATGCCACCGATGTCCGCCACGACGGTGGGCATGGCCGTGCTGACCACCGTGGACTCCAGGCTCCCGAGAAAGGACACCAGAAACACCCCGCCGGTCGTTACGGCCCTGCGGGGGAGCGGGTCGCTCAGTTCCGGGGCGTCTCGGCCGAGATTGCGTTGTCCGGCTTCAGGTTGAACAGAAGGTCCGGCGATCACGCGGTGGCATCCTCGCGAAGCATTGCACCCTGGGGAATTCCATTTCCGTCGGGGAACGGTTGATCCTGATGTGCGTCTTCCTCAAACACCGCGAAGAGCCGTCCGGCGGTCGCAAAGGCCGCCCCGCCGGTGGGACCCATCGTGGCGAGGAACCCTCGTCGGGTCTGTTTCTTGCCGTTTATGATGTGGTCCTCCTGCGTTCGGACATAGCGCATCGTTACTCATCATATGCGCACAGCAGAAATTCTGCAAGTCTCAATCGGAGCTTGCAGAGGTATGCGCCGCCAGATATCCTCGGGCAGGACCCGCCCGGCGGCGGACAACGACGCTCGATCTGGAGCACCCGCCCAAGGTCGGCGAATTCGGGGGCGAAAGGCCGAATAGCGGCTATCCTGTTACATTGCGCACCATGAAATTGCTCACAGCGTATACACTTTGCCCATTCCCGGCCACCTCGTGGCGATCTCATTGCCGATCTCTTCGGCAACGTCATGGTCCTCGGCGACTTCAGTGGGAACATCGGCGACGCCGGCACAAGCCCGGGTGTAGGCAACTACCTGATGGTCAAAGGAACGAACGACGGCACGCTTCTCCCCGACGGCAGCATCTTCGCGAAGATACGCTGAGGGGGCGCGGGGGATCGGGCCTTATTCCATTCTCAGGCCTTCTCGTCCACGCATTCGCAAGGCATCTTGCCGCAGCCGGGGCAGCCGGACGTGTATTTGACGACGACCTCTTCCATTTCCACGCCGGCGATGCTTGCCAGGGAGCAGAGCCAGGCAAAGACGTCGGCGAACTCCTCCTCCAGGTCCTGTTTCGTTCCTTCGCGCAGGGCGGTAGCCAGCTCGCCCACCTCCTCGGTGAACCACATGAACGTGCCGGCGAGGCCGCGGGAGGAGTCGCGTTTGAAGTAGGTTTTTTCGATCAATCGCTGGAATTCCGAGACCTTCATAGGTTATCCCATCCTAAACATGGCGCCCATCTTCTTGCCCAGCAGTTTCGTCGCAAGGAGCAATGTCAATGCAAGGAGGATCATTCCCAGGACGCCAAAGGCGCACGCCTTGAAATCGCCCCGATCCAGATCGCCCTGCATCTGAAAGATCATTTTCGTAATCGGGAAATACGCCTTCGTGTCGGCCAGGATCAGGCTGTCGCTGACCTCGAGCATGGCGAATGAGAAGCACAGCGTCGCACCGGCGACGATGTTGGCGGCGATGAGCGGCAGCGTGATCCGCAGCGCCGTGCGCAAAGGACTGGCGCCCAGGTTCTGCGACGCCTCTTCGAGGGCCACATCGGTCTGCTGGAACCCGGCCATGGCCGCGCGGATCATGAAGGGCATGCGCCGGACGGCGTAGCTGAGGATGAGGAGGGCCGTCGGGTTTCGGCACGGATCGATGGCCGTCTGGGAGAAGGCGCGCAGGTAGCCGAAGGCCAGGACAATGCCCGGGATGGCCAGCGGCATCATGGATAGGACATCCAGGAGCGCCATGCCCGGGAAGCGTTTGCGTGTCAGGACGTAGGCGACCGACACGCCGACAAGGATGTTGATCAGCGTGCTGGACACGCTGTAGAGGAGACTGTTCTTGATGCTCCCCAGGGTATAGTCCGCCGTGAAGACCTCGCGGAAGTATGCCCCCGTCAGCGCCGTGGGCAGCGGCGTGCCCGACCAGCGCCAGGCGACGGAGGTCAGGATGACGCTTGCATGGGGAAGCAGCGCCAGCCCGACGACGAGCAGGACCACGGCGTAGATCAGCACCCGTCCCGCGGCGGTCGGCAGCTTCTCTGCGGCGCCAACGGTCCCCTTGGACATCATCTGGGTTTCCTTGTGCGTGAAGAACTGGCGAGAGAGGAAGAAGATCGCCGCCGTCATAAGCAGCACGGTGACAACCAGAACGTATGTGATGGGATTGTCGTTCATGCGCGTATTGAAGATCTGGACGGCCGCCACCTTATGGTAGTTGAACATGAGCGGCGTACCGAGGTCGGTAAACGACCAGATGAACACAATCGCGGCGCCGGCGAAATACCCCGGCGCGAGGAGCGGGAAGGTGACCTTGCGGAACAGCCGGAGGCCGTGGTCGCCCATGTTCCTGGCGGCCTCTTCGAGGGACGGGTCGATGTTGGCCATGGCGGCGGTCACGTTCAGAAACAGGATCGGGTAGAGGTGCAGGATCTCCAGGACGACCGTGCCCCAGAAGCCGCTGCCGAGCCAGTCGATCGTTCGCTGGGGGTCGAGCAGCCCGAGCATGACGAGCAGCGAGTTCAGCGCCCCGCCGCGCAGGCTGAGGATGCGGCGCACGCCGATGGCCCCGACGAAGGGGGGCATGATCAGGGGCGCAAGCAGGGCGGCGTTCAGCAGCCCCTTGCCCGGAAAACGATATTTCGCAAAGATGAATGCCAGCGGCAGGGCGACGAGGGTCGCGAGAACGGTCACCGTAAAGCCAAGCACGAGGCTGTTCCAGAGGCTCTCGCGGTAGATATCGTTCTGGAACAGGTGTCCGAAGGGCAGCACAAATCGCCCATCCCACCAGAAGGCGCGAGCGAAGACATAGAGCAGCGGATAGACGAGAAACGCGGCGAAGAAAATGACGATGATCCCCAGGCAGAAAAACGTCACGGGGGAGATGGTTTGGGAGCGATCAGTCGGCATCGAAGGCCACCAGGTCGTTGTCGATTCGGAGACGGTTCAGGATCTTTCCCACGACGAAGTCGATCATGTCTTCGAGGGTCCTGGGCCGGTGGTAGAACCCCGGCATGGGCGGCAGCACGCACGCCCCCGCCTCGGCCAGCCGGGTCATGTTCTGGAGATGAATCGCGCTCAGGGGTGTCTCGCGCGGGACCAGGATCAAGGGTCGGCCCTCTTTCATCATGACTGCGGCCGCGCGCTCGATCAAGTTGCGCGCCAGGCCGGAGGCGATGGCGCCGAGGGTGTTCATGCTGCATGGGACGATGACCATCGCCTCGGCGGCGCATGTGCCGCTGGCGATGCTTGCGCCAATATTCGAATAATGGTGGTAGGTCACACGGGACGGTTCCCCGATCCATCGGCCCAGGTCCGGGACGCGCAGGTCCAATCGAACGTCCAGCTCCTTTTCCAGGACGACCGCCCCCGCCTCGGTGATAACGACATGGGTGCGGATGCCGCGCTCCGCAAGGAAGTTGAGCAGGCGCACCGCGTAGGCCGCGCCGCTGGCGCCTGTAACGGCCACAATAATTTCGTTCATCCGCTCAGCCACAGAATGTAGATGAAATCGTAAAGCGCATGCGTATAGACGGCGATCCCAAGCCCCCGAAAGATGAAGATGCTCGAAAGCGCGAGCCCGCAGAGAAACCGAAACACGAAGCTGCTCGCCATAAACATATCGCCGAAGCCGCCGACATAATGCATGGCCGCGAAGATCAGCGACGCGCTCAAAATCGTGAGCGTTGCGGCGATACTCTCGCGAATCTCGAACGACTTCCTGAAGACGTAAAACAAGAGCGAGAGCAGCAGCAGCCGGTAAACGATCTCCTCATACACGCCCGCGCCGATGGCGAGCACCACGCGCACAAAGAACGCCCGAACCCCCTCCATCCCCGGCGCGAGGGCAAAGGGGATGACCTTCGCCATAATCAGGCTGACCAGCGGATGGAGCAGGAGCGCGTAGAGCAGGCTCTCCAGGAACATCGGCACAAAGATGCGAAACTCCAGCTTCCGCCCGGCGCTCGCCGCAAAGAGCGCCACGAGAAACAGCAAGGCCACGATGACGTTGAAGACGAGCGTCGCGTTCTTGCCGAAGATGTGCAGCGGCGTCTTCATGATGGCGCCCGCCGCATTCTCCACCCCTACCCCCGAGAGGGCGATGCCGACCTCGTAGAGGATCAGGAGCGGCAGGATGAAGAGTATGCTCTCGGCGTAGCTCTTGGAACGCTGAAAGTATTCCGGAATTGTCATTCCCGATCAAGCCAGGCTCGTGGTCCCTCCTACCCCGTCAGGTCCTTCCCCGTCAATCGCCGGAACGCCTCCAGATAGCGCTCGGTGGTCTGCTTCACCACGTCGTCGGGGAGCGCCGGGGCCGGCGGTTCCTTGTTCCAGCCCGACGCCTCCAGGTAATCGCGCACCGGCTGCTTGTCGAAGGACGGCTGGGCCCCGCCGGGCCGATACTTGTCCACCGGCCAGAAGCGGGAGGAGTCCGGCGTAAGGACCTCGTCGATCAAAATAGGGTTCCCGTTGTGCAGACCCCATTCGAATTTTGTATCGGCGATGATGATGCCCTTGCTCCGGGCGTAGGCGCTGGCCGTGGTGTAGATGTCCAGCGTCCGGTCGCGGAGCGCGTCGGCATGTCCCTGTCCGATCTTCTCGGCCATCTCCTCATGCGAGATGTTGATGTCATGGCCGGACTCGGCCTTTGTCGCAGGAGTAAAAATCGGCTCCGGCAGCTTGTCCGCCTCGATCAGACCCGCCGGCAGAGGAATGCCGCACACCGACCCCGTCGCCTTATAATCCTTCCACCCCGACCCCGCCAGGTAGCCGCGCACGACGCACTCGATGGGCAGCACGTCCGTCTTGTGGACGAGCATCGACCTGCCGCGCAGGATGTCGGCGTGCTCCCGCACCGCCTCCGGCATCTGCTCCACCTCGCCGGTGACGAGGTGGCTGTCGGTGATGTCCTGGAGGAAGTCGAACCAGAACAGGGATATCTGCGTCAGCACTTTTCCCTTCAGGGGGATGCCGCTGCCGAGGATCGAGTCGAACGCCGAGATGCGATCGCTCGCCACGATGAGCAGGTTATCGCCCAGGTCGTAGATATCCCGCACCTTCCCCCGGTTGAACAGCGTCAACCCCTCCAGGTTCGTTTCGATAACGACGTCATTGGCCATTGCCATTGCTCCCTGCCTCGCAGAATCAGAGAAGTAAGTGCTCCCAGGTTGAGGCAGATTATAGCGTGACTGCCCCACACGAGCAAGGGAAATGTGATGGGCTGTGTAACCCGTCAGTTCAGGGGTGTCGTCGCAGTGCTTGCGCCGTCGAAATCCCGCACCCATAATAGGGTGCGGCTACCTCTCCCCCCACGCCTCCTTCACCACCTTTGCGCTGCGACGGAAGGGAGATCAAGAGGCGTCATTTGGTTTCAGGATTCGCTTCATCTCTGCGATCAGGGGCGGCAGGTCGCTCTGTACAATGGTCCAGAGGATGTCAAAGTTGACGGTGTCGTACCCGTGGATCAGTCGGTTGCGCAAACCCACAATATGGGATCAGGGAATAGACGGGTGGGCCTTTCGGGTGCGTTCCGAAACACGTCCCGCCGCTTCGCCGATGATCTCCAGCAGGCGAACCAGCGAAAGGTTGAGCATCCGGTCCGTATCCAGATCTCCGCGTGTCCGACCACGCGCCATCTCAACCGCCTCGCATGCATGGTCCAGCATCTGCCGTATACTTGTTCGATCATCATGGCGCGACATACTGGACCTCCGATTCTGCCAGTACATCGTCTCGGAAATAGCGGCTTAGGCACTGCGGCGTGTTCAGGTCAACCTTGTGGCCGAGGATTTGAGACAGTTCCTCCTGCATACCGAAAAATGCCAGCCCTGGGGTGTGCCCCGGCTCAAACTCCACCAACACGTCAATGTCGCTATCCGGACGGAAATCTTCCCGCAGAACCGAGCCGAACAGGGACAGTTTGCGGATATGATGCCGGCGGCAGAACTCGGCGATCTCATCCTTCGGAATGGCAATGACTTGATGGTCCATGGGAAATCCCCTGAAGTCGGCCACATCATATGATAGCAAACGAAAGCCGGTTGAAGCAACCGCTTTCTGCGCTGCTCCCCTCTTCTTCCGACTTGACAAGCTCGCTCATAGATGTCCCCGATGTGTCCGAAGTTCCTACGCTTCCCCCCACGCCTCCTTCACCACTTTCGCCCCGTGCAGGGCGTCGTCCAAGGGGCCGATGCTGCCGCCGACTTCGAGGGAGATCCAGCCGTCGTAGGCGTCGGCTTTGAGGAGCTTCACGGTGTCAACCACTTCGGCTTCGCCATCGCCGATGAGACAACCTTTGTATTGCTTGCCGGCGAGGGAGGTGGAGCGGGGTTGATCGTCCGGCTCTCGGAGGGCGAAGTCCTTGATGTGAACGTGAGCGATGCGGCCTTTGAAGAGGTCATAAACGCCCGTGGGGGTATCGTCGGCAAAAAGGAAGTTGCCGTTATCGAAGGTGAACTTGATGGCGGGACAGTTGGATGCCTCCAGCGTCTCCAGGCAATGCCGCCCGCCGGCGGTGAAGGGCGGATAGACGCCGAAGTCCTCTATGGTGATCGTGACGCCGGAGTTCTTTGTGCGCTCGTATGCTTTGGCGAGTTGCTCGCCGTAGATCTTCCGTCCGTCCTCGTTGCTCATGTTGGGGGCGGGCTTTGTCCCGGCAAGGAGCACAAGGGAACTGTTCAGCTTTTCCTTGCAGAACGCGATGCCGCGATCCACCTTCACCAGCGCCTCGGTGCGATCGACCTCGCTCTCGCCGATGAGGTTCACGCCAATGTCGTAGCACGACCAGACCATGCCGGCGTCATTCGCGGTCTTGAAAAACGTCTCCCATTTCTCCGGCTCGGCCTCCACCCAGCTCATCATCGGCTCGATGGCCTGGATGCCCACGGACTGGAAGCCCTTCACCACCCTTTCGGGGGTCAGCGGTCCTTCGGTGAGCTTCTTGTGGAATGGGAACAACATGACGGACAGTTTCATGGTCTCCTCCTCGTCTGGTTGGGGTGGTGGGGCGCTGGAGTACTGAGGTGATGGGGACATGCTTGTTTTACCATTACTCCATTACTCCAACCTTTTCTTCACGGGCAGGATAGCACTGGACGAAGGCGATGTCAAAGAGGAAATCGCGCTGCGGGTAGCTCCTCAGCTACGGGAGGTGCAGCCGCAGGCTTTACACCTGCGGTCTTTCCAACGGGTCGATCGGCCAACGAAATTCCGCACCCCTAAAGGGTGCGGCTACATACCCTTGCGCCGCCTCCCCCCGTCGTCACTGAGGCACTGCTGCCGCCGGATCGGACGCCGCCGCTCTCGGAGGGCGATTGATTTTATCCGCGGCGCATGTTAGAGTATAAGGAAAGAAAAAACATCAGCCCATTCCTGGATAACCGTGACCGAGGAAGAGAAACGAGAAAAGAAGGCAGAGCTCCGCCGCGAGATCCAGGACTTGATCCGCCAGATCCAGGAGGACGCCAAGGCGTTCTTCATGAGGAACGATCTTCCTCCCGAGTTGGCCATGCGGTTCCTTCAAGAGGTGCTCGGCGACGAGGCGCTGCCACGAGCGCAGGTCCGCGATCTCTTCGATTTCGACCTCGATCCACCCAAGCCGGATGACTTGGACGACGATGCCCTCCGGCTGGAGCGGGACAAGCTGATCGCCCTCTTGGCCACCAAGCGCATTCATGTCGCCCTGAGGAGGGATGTTCCTGCCCGCTTGGTCTACCAGTATATTCTTGACGAGGTTCTCGACGCCGAGGTGGAGCTGATCCATGAGGGCCGACACGTGTTCGACGGCTGCGGGGGGGGGTGCGAGACGTGTTTCCAACTCAAATACTGCACCACGGCCAAAGAAGAACGGCCGGAGCTTTTCGATGAAAAACCCGATTGAGGGTCTTGTGGTAATGAGCCGCACCTGCCGAAATCACTGTTAGGCCTCCCCCTGCTGGTATGGCTGGTATGGCTTGCATGTCACGCCGGTTGCAGCCCTGCCCGGAAACCGGTCACGTGTCGCCCACACGACAGGGGGCATCTTCCGACGCGTCGAACACAGGGACGCTCTCTATCCTTTCTCTGTTCCCCCGCACCCACTCGTAGGTCTTTCCTGCCGCGACTGCCCCGACGATGGGAGCGCAGACATAGAGCCAGAGAATTCTTAGGCACTCCCCCCCGGCAAACACGGCAGGGCCGAAGGACCGGGCGGGGTTCATGGAGGCCCCGCAGCATTTCCCCGCCGCAAGACAATCAAAGCAGACCGTTACGCCGATGGCCAGCCCGGCTATGCCAGGTGCCGCGCGCCGGTCGCTGGCGACTGCCATGATCACGAACATCAGGAAGAAGGTGAGCAGAAACTCCATCCCGAAGGCCCCCGCCAAATTGATCGCAACGGGCATCGTGCTTCCGAATTTTGCGGCCCTCGCCATCCCGGGGCCATATGTTGCCAGGTGAGCCGCGCTTGCGCACACCGCCCCGAGCAGTTGCGCAGCAACGTAGGGCAGAATATGCCGGCGCGGGAAGCGACGAACCGCAGCAAAGGCAAGGGTCACGGCAGGATTGATGTGCGCACCGGAGAGGGGTCCGGTCGCGTAGACCATGCACATCACAACACCCCCGAAGGCCAACGCCACGCCGACGTGTGTGATGTCCGACGAATACCTGTGTTGGGCGATGCACACACCGCAGCCCACGAAGACGAGAGCGAATGTCCCCACGAACTCCGCCGCGTATTTCTTGAGATGCGCGTTCATCATGCGACGCCCCCAGACTTCAGTCTGTCGATCGCCTCAACCACCCGTTCGCTGACGAGTTGCACCACGATTTGTTCTGGTTCGGTCAATGCCCTGCGCGCCTCGCGTCTGATCTTCAACCCCTTTCCTTTCATTGCCTGGCGTACCGATATCGTGACTGACGGGCTGCCGTCCTGCAATTGCAGGGCATGGGTCGCACAGCGTTCCTTGCATCCCTCAATGACGATCACCGGACAGTCACAAATCATGTCGATGTCTTCCTGAACCCCTTTGACAAGAGCGGGCAGACAGACAAGGACCGTGTCGTCCGGCTTCAAGTCGTCACACACCAGGTAGGCCGCTTGACGAGCAATGGTACCCACGACCTGGCCCACCCCCGTGCATGGCAAGATCGCGATCTTATTCTCGAACATCACTCCCTCCATCAGGCATCTCTTCACGAACAGCCAGTGCGTCTCGCATCATGGCCAGCAATCTCTCCAGCGCCGCAGCGTGTTCCTCCAGCGTGGCGTGCCAGCGGGCCAGGCAGTGACGCCCGTCGGCGTTCAAGTGATAAGTCCGCTTCGCAGGCCCCGTCTCAGCCGTCTCCCAGGCGGCCGCCAGAACCCCCCGCGATTCCATGTCGCGCAGTATGCGGTAGACCCCCGCAGCGTCTGGCTTGCGACCGGCCATCAACGGCGAATCCGCAAGCCGCCTGACGATTTCATAGCCGTGCAGGTCATCATTCGTAAGCTGCAGCAAAATGGCCGGAGCGAGAAGCTTGTCGAGATTTCGTCCCGAGCAAGGACACGCATCCAAGTCAAGCATAGATCACCTCCAGTAGTATACTTGATCTGTTAGATGTGCTATTCTAATAAGTATCGATGGTGTCGTCAAGCCGAAATCCGTTTTGCCCTTGACATTCACGAAATTGAAATGTAGCATATGTGTGGCATGTTAAAATATATCGTGGCACTACTGTCGCGATGGGCGATCGGCGGGAAGCAAAGCTCGGCGAGGAGAACATATGTGTGCTTCAGACGTATACCTGGTGACGGAGGAAGGAAGCAGCAGACGGGTAATGGAGATGGTGGGCATCCTCCGTCCCGAGGGAAACGAAATCTATCTCAAGAATGTCCTCGGGGAAGAACGGCGGGTCAAGGCGCGAATACGGGAGGTGCGTCTTGTGGATCACTGCATAGTGCTTGAGCCGGTAATCGGGTTAGGAGGCACTCAATGAAGTTACCTGAAGCGGTCCAAGATAAGTTGATCGACATTGGCGAGATGGTTTTGCGAAGAAGCAACCTTAAGGCCGAGGCGAAGGCGCTGATTGCAATTTCGGCAAGCGTCGCGTGCCGGTGTACCCATTGCCACGGAGAGTTCAAGAAGATGGCAAAGAAACTTGGCGTGGTCGAAAAAGAGATCGACGAGGCCATAGAGATCGCTGTACGGATGAGGCAGCGTTGTGAGAATGAAGGGGGGTTATACAGGTTGAAAGGCTGAGGACAGGCTGCGGAGTTCCCGCCTACGTCAACTAAAGCCGGTTCTATCAACTCCGAAAATGTATCAACGCCCGGTGGCCAGAGCGCAAAAGGAGGGTCTTAGGTTGTCATACAATCTCAGATAGACGTCGAACAAGTGATCGTATGGCTCCCGATCCTCCGCGACTGGCTCAACCAAGTCGCCCGTCGAAAAGGTCCGCGTCCGGGCAATGGCATCCCTCGCATCTCTGTATGTCCCCGCCGCGATGCCGCCGAGCATGGCTGCGCCGAGGAGGGCCGTCTGGCCGAAGTCGAGCGGGCGGATCGGCCGGCCGGTCACACTGGCCTTGATGCCGTTCCACACACGGCTCTGCGCTGCGCCGCCCATGGTCAGCATCTCGTCCACGGGTGAGCCCTGGATACCTTCGATAATCTCCAGGTTTTGGCGAATCGCGAAGGCCACGCCCTCCAGCACAGCGCGGAACATCTCCCGCTTGCCCGTCGTCAGGCGGAGCCCGCAGAACACGCCCCGGGCGAAGGGGTCCCAGATGGGGCTGCGTTCGCCTTGCAGATAAGGCAGGAAGACCAACCCGCCTGCCCCCGGTTCCGCCTGATCCGCTTCGGCAAAAATCTCATCATACGATGCGCCGTCGAAGAAGTTTCGTTTAAACCACTCCAGCGCCGCGCCGGTGTTCGTCATGGTGGCGATGAAGAGCCAGCGTTCCTTGAGCACATGGCTGCAGTTGGCGAAGCGGATGTCAAACTCCGGTTTGTCGGCGATGAACCCGATGTTGTCCGTCGTGCCGCACGTCAGGCAAATCTGCCCCGGCTCCAGCAGCCCGGCCCCGAAGACGGAGCACCCCGTATCGCCCGCGCCGATGGCCACAGGCGTCCCCTCGCGCAGGCCGGTTTGCCCGGCGGCGTCGCGCGTCACCTGACCCACCTGCCCCATGGGAGGAAGGAGCGGCGGGAGCTTCTCCATCGGGATGCCCGCCCCCTCGCACACCCATTCGCTCCAGCCATAGCCGCCGTCCAGCTCGAACACCCCGCTCAGCGACGAGCTGACCCAGTCCATAGC
This sequence comes from Planctomycetota bacterium, assembly GCA_013152475.1. Lineage (GTDB taxonomy): Bacteria > Planctomycetota > Brocadiia > JAADGH01 > JAADGH01 > JAADGH01. The sequence continues at coordinate 5,693 of JAADGH010000125.1, read as the reverse complement.
CATCTCCCCCGTCAGGCGATAGGCCATGAAACTGTTCGGATGGCAGAGCCACCGGGACCGCTCGAAGATTTCCGGCTCGTTCTCCTTCACCCACAACATGCTCGTCAAGAGGCATGTGCCGGTGGGCGTGCCGTTGCCGGTGATGCTCAGTGTCTTCTCGGGGTCGAGATTCTCGCGGAGCCAGTCGGATTGCTTCACGGCGCGCTGGTCGCAGTAGAGGATTGCCGGGCGCAGGACGTCGCCGCTGGCATCGACACACACCAGCGCCGGGTAGAGCGTGCTGAAGCTGATGCTCTGGATATCGCCGGGGGTGCAATTCGCCTCGCGGCAGACGCCCGCGATGCCCTCCTTCAGTCCCTCCCACCAGGCATTGGGGTCCATCTCGGCCCAGCCGGGACGCAGCTCGATCACGTCGTGGGGCACGGAGTAGGTGGCGACGATGCGGCCGCCCTCATCGAGCAGCCCCGGCTTGATGGCGGAGGTCCCGATGTCCACACCCAACAGCATGAGACGTTACTCCCTGGTGTATGCCCGCGGCAGGAGCACGCTCAAACAAGTTTGAGCGTGGCACCGAATTCTGCTTCCGCAGCCACGGGTGCCACGCCCAAGCGAAGCTTGAGCGTGTCTTTCCGCGCACGTCCCGATGTCCACGCCGAGCAGCATTGCGCCCTACCCCTCCTTCACCAGGGCGATGGCGCGGATGGGTGACGAGTCGATCCCCCGGATGCGCAAGGGAAGGCCGATGAAGACGAAGCGCTCGGGTACGTCCTTAAGATTCGCCACGCGCTCGATGATGGCAATGTCTTTCCTCAGGAGGAAGTCGTGGGTGAACATCTGGTCCTTCTCTTCCAGGCCCACCGTCATGTCGATCCCCAGCATCTTCACCGGCAGCTCCGCCATCCACTCGGCCAACGCGCGGGAGATAAACGGCACATCGTCCCCCTCGAAGGGGCTGTGGAGGAAGAGGATGTCGCGCGGTCGGACGCCGCCGGTCTCGCTGATGCGCGACACGTCCTCCGGCGTGATGGGCTGGCCCTTGCCGACGGACTCGACGTTGAGCGAGATCGCATCGCCGAGGAAGTCCTCGACGGGCAACTGCGACACGTCCTTGAGCCCCTTCTTATAGTGCGACGGCGCTTCGATGTGAACGCCGATGTGGCTCATGATGTCGATGTCGGTCATGTAGGTGTTGTCCAGCTCGAAGATGTATTGGCGGATTTCGAGCCGCCGATCCTCTTCGCCCGGGATCAGCTCGGGGGACAGATCGATCATCCTGTAGCCTTCAAACATAAGTCTCCTCCTTCAAAGATACATCACCCGTAATGACAGCGACCCCAGTCACATCCCTTTCAGCTTTACCAGCATCTCCAGGACCTCCACGCGGACGGCATCCGCGATGGAGCGGTCCTTCGGTTCCTCCCAGTTGATCTTGTCCTGTTCCGTCATGCACGCCGTCACGCGGTCGGCGGCCGTGGCCAAGAGCTTCTTCGCCGCATCGATGGCCTCGCCCTTCTTGCCCGCCTTCTCCAGCTCGGCCACGCGGTCGCGCAGGATGCGGAGGTACTCGTAGTCCTCCATCCCCTCGCGAATGGCCTCCATGTGTTTGCCGGGGGTGACGGAGGTGTCATCCAGGAACATCGGCGTGTAGGCCCCGCGCCGGGCGAGGTATTCATTCCAGGACGACGCGCCGTTCGAGTCGCCGAAGGCCCAGAAGCACGAGCCTTTGCCCTTATACCTCCAAAGAAACCACTGCTGCATCCGGTGATAGCTGTAGGGGTCGAGCAGCTTGCCCGGGCCGCTGCATGAGTAGAACCACAGCGTCCGGCCGGCGTCGCGCTGCTTTTCGTAAAAGTCGGCGAAGGGCTTCCCCTTGTCGATCCACATGGGCAGGTTCGGGCAGAGCGTGTCGGACAGCGTGAACAGCTCCGGCGGCGCTTTCCACGGCTCGCGCCAGGTCACGTCCTCCCAAACGATCACCCTCGGCTGGGCCTCTTGGATGACCTTGGCGTACTCGATGATGGTGAGGCTCTTCTCCTCATTGCTCGGCTCGTCCACCAGGAGCAGACCCAACTGCTCCGGCCTGATATTCCACTCTCTCAGCTTCTTCACCCACCAGGCGATCCAACTCGCAACCGCTTTCTTGAAGGGGGGCGTGCCCATCTCGAACTGGGCGAATTTGCTCCGGAGCGCGGCGAAGACATAGTAGTTCCGCGCGCCGGGCCAGCGTTTGATCCACGTCTCGAAGTTCGTCGGATCGGGTTCCTCGATCATGTTGCCCGCGTCGTCATACTTGCCATAGGGCATGACGCCCCGTGTCGCCCAAGGCGTATCGACAAAATGCTCGCGGAGGTGCTGGATGACCGCCGTGCGATTCTCGGGTGTGATATTGTACATCTTGTCCACATTCGTGTAGTCCCACCCGCCCAGGTGAAGCGTCGGCTGGTCGGGGAACCGGAAGGGATAGATCTTGAGGCGGACCGGGACCTCGATTCCCCCCGGCTGGATGGCGACCGTCCCCGTGTGTTCGCCGGCGGGGACGTCCTTGGGGTTGAACGTCAGCCACACCTGCTTCGTCGTGCCGGGGTCGAGCTTGAAAACATATCCGTCCCCCTCGCGCCTGGCGAGCGGCAGGGCGGCGACGACCGGGACGCCTTTTTTCGTATCTGTGAAAACCCCCTCATGCACGGTGACGTAACCGGGATTCGCCCCGCCCGGCAGGCCGGTGATCGACAGGCGCAGGTCCGCCGCCGCGTCGCCGGCATTGCTCAGCAGGAACGCGCCGCTGCGGAACTCGTTGCTCATCATCTGCACGTCAACGGCCGCGCTGCCCTGGGGCTGCTCGAAGGGACTGACCATGTCCCACTTCGCCTTCGGCCATGCCGTGATCGGCTTGACCCCCTTCGCGCGCCAGGCGGCGGCCTGCACGGCGAAGATGCGGCGGTGCAGATCGTTCATGGGGAAGATGGTCTTGAAATCGGGCCGGGGCTCCACCTTCAGCTTCCCGGCTTCCATCTCGATGGCGACAAGTTCTTTTTCGAGAGCGGCCCTGCCTTCGACGCCGTCGAGCGTGCCACGCACCGTCTCGACGTCGCTCCGCAGCCGGCGCCGGATGCCCTTGCTGACGCATATCTCGGCGAAGAACTGTTTGATGTCGGTCACCTCCCTTCCGGTGAGCGGCTCATCCACCAGGCCGTCGCGTCCCCGGAAGACCTCGATCTCGTCCACGAAGGTGTACGGGCCGCTGGGGACAATGAGCAGGCGCACGAACCGCCCGTGCGTCGCCAGCTTGTCGGTCCAGTAGCAATGCACCCCGTAGCCGTCGGCCTTGGGCTTGCCGTGCTCCAGATCGAGCTCGACAAGATCGCCGACGAGGTGATACGTCTTGCCGTCGTTGCTGACGAGGACGAGGAGCGACATGGGCCATGTCACCCCGGCCACGCCCGCGGCGGTGTTGTATGACATGCCGCAGATCGGCTCGATGCCGCCGAGGTCGATGGTGATCGTGGCGGGATTCGCCCTGGACCAGCCGACCGTGCTCTTCTGCGTCCAGAAATAGCCCTGCGAATAGACGCCGTCGGTGAGCTGCACCTTGTCGTCGGGATCGGTGCAGTGCTTGTAGTTCGTCCGCGGTGTCAGCCGGACCGTCTTGCCGAGAGCAACGTTGTCGCCCGGGCGGGTCTTGGGCTGGGCGAGACAGGCGCCGTGCAAGACCAGCGCCAACCCGACGAGCAGCCATGAACCTCTCTTCATCTCTTATCCTCCAACTGCGTTTGGCAAGTCATTTTGCCTGTGACGCACAACACGCGGCAAATCCGCCCTCGTATGATAGCCGGGGCGGGGTGGGAGTCAAGGGGATTATGAGCGGAGATAGTGCTTGACCTCGGCCGGGCAAAATCATACAAGGACCATACGTTCGCATGTTATGGAACCGATCTTCGATAAGGAAAGAGAGATGGCAACACGCAGAGAGTCAGCCGAGGAACGCGACCGCCGTCGCCGGATGAAATGGTGGCATGAAGCGCGATTCGGCATGTTTATTCACTGGGGGATATTCACGATCATCGGCCGCGAGGGGTGGGCAATCCACAGGGAACGGATGCCCTTCGACGAGTGGGAGCCGCTCGCCGACGGGATCAAGCCCAAGGGAAACCCCGCCCGGGCATGGGCAAAGCTGGCGAGGCAGGCCGGGCAGAAGTACATGGTGCTCACGACAAAAGGCCATGAGGGGTTTTGCCTCTTCGACTCGGCCCTCACCGACTACTGCGCGCCAAAACGCGCCGCCGGGCGGGACATCGTGGCCGACTACGTCGAAGCCGCCCGCGCGGAGGGGATGCGCGTCGGGTTCTACTACTCCCTCATGGACTGGCACCATCCCGACGGCGACCGCTGCGCGCGCGACGAGAAGGCCCGCCGCCGCTTCGTGGACTACATCCACGGCCAGGTGCGGGAGCTGTGCACGAACTACGGGAAGGTGGACGTGCTGTGGTACGACGTCTCGCGCCCGCTCGACGCCGAGGGCTGGGAGTCGGCGAAGATGAACCGGATGGTCCGGGAGCTGCAGCCCGACATCATCATCAACGACCGCTCACAGCTCCCCGAGGACTTCGCCACGCCGGAGCAGAAGATCGAGGCCGCTCCCCCCGGACGACCGTGGGAGAGCTGCATGACCGTGAGCGATCAGTGGGGATACAACCCTGGTTGCCGGCACTGGAAATCGGTGCATGAGTGCGTGCAGAACCTGGTGCGGTGCGCGGCCCAGGGGGGCAACTTCCTCCTCAACATCAACGTCCGGCCCGACGGCTCGATCACGCCGCAGGACCGCCGCGTCTTCCAGGGCATCGGCGACTGGATGAGCCGCAACGAGGAGGCCATCCGCGACACGGACCGGGGGCCGGTCGGGTCCGTCCCCTATCTGATGACCACGAGAGGCAAGACGCTCTACGTCCACATCTTCGCGTGGCCGGGGCGCGAGTTCATTCTCGGCGGGTTGCGGTCGAAGGTGAAGTCTGCCCGGCTGCTGGCAACCGGACGGAAGCTTCGGGTTCGCCAGAAGGGCGACCGCCTCATCGTGACCGGCCTGCCGGGGAAGGCCCCCGATAGCCCGGCCTCCGTTATCGCCCTGGAGTGCACGAGCCGACCGAAGCGCGTGCTGCCACCGGCATCGGTCGGCGGATCGGGGGGACGTGCACGCCGGCCGTGAGTTCCTTGGTTTGGAAAAGGCGCCTCATCCCTATTTCTCCCTGAGCTCTTTTCCTTCCCAGAGTATAGGGTGCCCGCTCAAACTTGTTTGGGTATGTCTTGCGAACCGCCAGGCACTTCGCCGCCTGCACGCTCAAGCCGGGGCTTGAGCGTGGCACACAACCTGGGGCAATGGCCCGGCACTTGGCTAAATGGGTACCCTTCACAAGAGCTGCCCGTGCGCTATTCGTCAAGCCCCAGGAGCCTCACGGCGTTTCCGCCCATGATCTTGTCGAAGGCTTCCTGGGAGATTTTCTTCTCATCGAGGGCCTCACGCAGAAATTCGAGAATGCGAAAGGGGCCTTTGCACCCCCTGGGCCAGCAGATGTCGATGCCCATGAGCAGCCGATCCTGGAACTCGTCAACGAACTCGTAGCCATGTTCGGGATCGCGCGCGAGCGCGTTGGACCCGCTGCCGGCGGAGAGGTCGCCATAGAGATTCGGGTATTTGCGCA
>JAADGH010000025.1 GCA_013152475.1 Planctomycetota bacterium | reverse complement strand
GCAACAAGGCATCCGCAACGGCCTCACGCACCTTTTTGTTTTTGTCCTTCAGCGCCCTTGCCAGAGCGGGCGCGGTGCCTCTCGCATCAGGGCCCATCCGGCCCAATGCCTTCGCCGCCAGCGTGCGGACATACGCGCTCTCGTCTCTAAGGCCCTCGATCAGGTCGGCAAGAACCCTTCGGGCCTCTCTCCTCTCTTTGCCCATCGCCGCGAGCCGCTTGGCTGCTGCGTCCTGGCCCATGGGCCGCGGTTTTTCCCTCATCGCGCAAAGGAGGATCCAGCTCCTGCTGACGTCCGAAGCCTGGGAAACCATATCGAGCAGGTGAGGCACGAATTCTGAGTTGCCCAACGCGAGCTCGAACGGCGCGTCGCTGGGCTTCGGCGCCTTGGACAAATTGTAGAGATCGGGAATCCGTCCTGTCCCCTCGAAACCCTTCGAGAACCTCCTGCCAGCCAGATCGAGTACGGCCTTGCCGTCAACCCAGGCCGCCAGGTAATTGTAATCCTCCCCGGCCTTGCCCTCCTTCCGCACTTTTTCCATTGTCTGTCCCAGGTTTTCCCCATACTTCCCACGTACGACCGCGACGGGTGTTGCCTCAATGGTGACGGTCAGCTTGCCGTCGGCATGGGCCACCGCGCCTTCGGGCACTTTGAAGGACGCGCCTTCGCCGTGGCTCTGCTGCGGGCCTCGGCGAAATCGGGTCCGGGATTGACGCCCTCCGGAGATTTGACGACGAGGAAGATTTCGACCGTTCCGCCTCTCGGCGTCGGCCTGGGGCCGGGCTTGGGCTCTTCGACGTCTGGAACGGTCCTTCGTTCGGAGGTCTTTGGTGTGCTGTCCTCTGAGATGTCGAGTTTCATGGCAGGACGTTTGGTATAGCGGAGGATCTCCTTGACCCATTTCTTTTCCCACTCTATCTCCGCGCCGCCGGTCTTTATCCTGATCTTCTTGTCGTCCTCGCGGATGACCTCGCCCGTGAACGACGTGCCCCGCTTCAAGACCACGGTTACCTCTCCGGGCCTCTTGGGCTTTTTCCCCTGCCGTCCGCCCGCCTGGGCGATGTATGGCAGCGGGAGAGTTAAGGTGGCAAGAAACACAACCAGGACCAAACCAGGAGCAAACCTCAACGATCGTGACATCAGTGCACCTTTCGCACAAATGACCAACGCCTTGCGCGCGAAGCCGCGAAGCATGGTTCGCGGCCAAAGGACACATCCGGCGTCCCCACGTACGCGGGAATCGGGAGGAGGCCCCACAGACCGTCAACCCAGTAGACATAGCCCGCGGTGAACGTCCTACCCAGGCAGCCGAGATTGTCCACGACGAGAGTCTTGACCCCGTGTAACCATTTAGCTGAGCCTCTTGCAAAACCCTCCGAGGGGCGATGCATGGGCTCCATAACGATCGAAAGCATAACGCGTTGCGCTCCCCATGTCAACCCTTTCCCCCAGGAGTTTCCCCATGGTTCATGGGGGAGGGAGTTCGAAGGCGAGGCGTTGTTGGATGGGACCGGAGAATATCAGGAATATCAGGAATATCAGGGAATATCAGGGACAGACGGTATTTATTTATCCTTCCGCTTCTTCTTGGGTCGGCCGCGGGGCAGGGGGCGTAGGACCTTCCCCGCCCATCGCTCCAACCGCGAAAGAAATCCCCGATTTCTCCTACTTCCTGACCAACAGGATCGAATCGATTTTGAACGTCACGCCGGGTTTGTTGACCGGATCGAAGCGGAGGGAGGTGATGACGCCTCGCCACTGCGGCTCCTTGCTGAGGTCGATCTTGAACTCGTGCATCTCCCCGTCGCCCGGCACATCGAAGCGCACACTGTTCTTCTCGCAGTGACGCGACAGGGTGGTGGACCAGAACATCTGCGGCCGGTCGGCCTCGCTCGCGCTCATGCGGACGACGAGCCAGCGAACCTTGTCCGCCTCGAGCAGCATCCCCGGACTCACCATGATCGGGTCGCGGCCGACCGATTCGCCCACGACGCATCCACCCTTCACCTCGCTTCGCATCTGCGTGCCGCGCGACCACCCCTCCCGATCGCCGTTCGTGTTGAAGTTCCATTCGGTCTTCGCATCCATGACCGGCAGGTCGTACGGCCCACGACCCACGTCGGACGGGATCAGGTTCGGCGGATAGTTTCCCGGTTCGCAGAACGCCGCGCGGAGCTGATCCAGGTCCTGAAAGCCATACTCCGCATACGGTTCGATGTAGCTCCCCTCGCCCCACTCGTTCCACGGGCCGATGGCGATGATCTTGTTGCCCGTGCGATCGGCATAGGCCGCCGCCTTTCGGCAGAGCTCACCGAAGAGCTCCGGCGTGCGGTCGCTGATGACCATCGACTTCGCCCCGTGCCAGGGGCGGGAGTCCCAGCCGGTATCTACGATGGGCATCTGGAGCAGGCCGTTGGCGCGCTTGTCGCGCTCGGCCCAGAGCTCGGGGCTGGTCTCGACGACGTCCTTGAACGGGAAGTACTTGCTCCCCGCGCGGATCCGTGCGATCCGGAAACCGTGGTAGGAGGTAAAGCCCTCGTAGCCCTCGGCCTTCAGCTCCTTCACCTGCGCATCGGTCTCGTGGGAGCTCATGGCGATGAAGAAGATGCCCTTGTAGCCGGCGTCCTTCGCCATTTTCTGGGACAGGGCGTAGAGCTCCGCCGCCTTCTCGGAGCCGCCCATGTCGCGCCGGATGTTGCGCGGGGCCCAGATGATCATCACCGGCTTGTCATCGATCCGGTAGTACTCCTCCATGCCGAAATAGTTGTCGATCCAGTACTGCGTCACCTCCCGCCAGTCCTCGATGGAGTGCGTGTTCGGCGAGTTATGGTTGGCCCACATGACGCACCACTTGAGGTATTTGCGGAATTTCGATTTCATGTAGGCATCGTGCACCCAATGCTCCAGATGACGGGCGCCCTGGCACCAGTACCAATCGACCATGAAGAAATCGACGCCGTGCTCGGCGGCCCACTTGATCTGCCAGTCGGCGCACTCGGGGTTGGCCTCGTCGTACCAGCCCAGCACCGGTTTGCGTTCGGGATAGTCCAGGATCGGCCGCCAGCGGGCCATCGAGGCCCAGCCGGGGAAGTAGTAGACACCGATCTCGTACTTCTTGCTCTCCACCGGTTGTGGCTCGGGGATGTAGTCGCTCTTCGCCACGTTCGGCGCGGGCGTCAGGTTGATGGATGCCTCAGCGGAAAGGGAATCGGCCCCCGGTGTCTCAATCTTCGCGGAGATATCGATCTTGCCCGGCTTGGCGCACTCGATCCGCCACGTGGCGGACTTGGCGAGATAGAGAGAGATCTTGTCAATGATTTTCGTGGTCTCGCCGATGATCTTCACGCCATCGGGCACGGAGAGCGTTGCCTTCACGTCCTTTGCCAGATCGCCGCCGAGGTTGCGCAGGCAGCAGGTCACGTCCACCGGCCGCCCGGCGCGGTTGACGGCATCGCTGGCGCCGAAGTAGCGGATCTCCAGCTCGGCGGGGCCTTTCGGGTCGGGGGAGATCTCGATCGACTCGATCTGCACGCGGCCTTTCGGGTCGTTGGTGGGCTGGATGCCGATGAGGAGGATCCGATCGCGCCACTTTCGGAGGGACCCCCCATCCACATTGTAGGAATGCATCTTCCCGTCGGGACGGAGGGGGAAAGACGCACTGTCCCAGCCGAACTGCGTGCTTGACACGCAGAACACGCGCCCCATCGTGCCCGTCTTCGTGGCCATGCGAATGCTGACAAAAGCGTTCTCATCGGCGGAGAGCGAGAGGGGGGGGCTCATGAGGATCGGCTTACGACCTGTGGCCGTGACCTCCAGACAGCCATTCCTGGCCGCCGGCTCGGCCACATCCTGCCAGGCCTGCCAGCCCTTGGGGCCGTCGTCGAAACGCCAGGCCGTTGCCTTGGAGGGTGCGCCGGGGGCGGTGTCCACGATGCGGATGTGCTCGATCTCGAACTCGCCCTTGTTGGGTGGATCGACGCGCAGGCGGATGATCTTCTTCGCCGCGTGCCAGAAGGGGTGGATGCGATAGACGTGGAATTGCCCGTCGCCCACGACATCGAACCGCTCGACCTTTTTCCCGCTGAAGCCTCCGTACTTGCCCTGAAGCGTCTGGGTCCAGAAGAGCTCCGCCGTGGCGTCGGCGGTGGCCTTCATTTTGATCTCGACACACTGCGTGGGCGTGGCCTTGATTTCGAAAACCGGTCCCATCAAGATAGGGTCCACGTTGACGGCGTGGCCCTTGAGCACGCCCCCGGCGGCCGTGGCGTCGGCGATGTGGCCGCCGGCGGACCAGCCCTTGAAATCGCCGTCCTTATCAAAGCGCCATTCCATGAGGGTCTTCTCCTGGGCGAATGACTGGCCGGTGGCAAACACCACCGCCAACAGAAACACGACCATCAGGCCGAAGACACGCTCGAACAAGTTTGAGCGTGGCGCCTGCCTCTCTCTAAAACACAAGCATTCTCCCATAGCGACCTCTTAATTCGGGGACAGTATATTCAATTGCGTTTACGTTTAGACGAACGCGGTTTCTTTTTCCGCCGCAACTTCTTCCCGCGCTTCCGCCCGCGCGTCAGCGGGCGTAGCACGCGGCCCAATGTCTTCTCCAACCTCGCCACAAAGGTTTCCGACCCCAGCGGCCGTCCCGTCCTTTCGTGACAACGCACCGCCTCCAGTTCCTCGTCCGAAACACCGTCCGCCAGGAGCGCCTTCCAATCCTCCACCCACTCCAAGAGCGTTCCCGCCTTCACCAACCCGTCGTCCTCGCCCTGCACGTGCGCCGCCGCGCTGCTCCACGGATAGTCCTCCGCCTTCCGAACCAGCCCCGCACGCACCGGATTCAGTTCCACATATCGCACCGCCGCCCAGAGGTGCGCCTCATCCATCGGGAACGATGCAAACCGTCCCTGCCACAGATGCCCCCGCCAGCCCCTCCGGTCATTCACCCGTCGCGTGTAACGCCGATGCGCCTCGCCGATTCCCCGCCTCAGGCCGTCCTCTTCCTCCGGGACGGCGATCAGATGCACGTGGTTTGGCATCAGGCAGTAGGCCCAAATCTCCACGCCGCACCGCCCGCACCACTCGGCCATCAGCTCCAGATAGGCCGAGTAGTCGCCGTTACGGAAGAACGTTCGCAAGTGACGGTTTCCGCGCTGGGTGACGTGGTGAGGCACGCCAGGTACAACCACTCTCGCTATTCTTGCCATGATTCAAAAGATACCTCACAAAACCATTTTGCGTCAACAACAAAATAAAATATACTGTCCCCGATTTGCCCTTTCCAAACCCAAACGCTTCTTGTCCTTGAGGAGTATACCGCACGCCTGCACTTTCGGCAAGCCTAAACCCCAGAAAATGTCGGGTTAATAGAATATACTGTCCCCGATTCCCTGAGGCAGGTTACCTGTAGTCGTAGAACTTGAGCTTGCTCAGCGGTTGACCCGGCTTGTACCACTGAGGTATGATACCCCGTGCGCCTAAGGCGGAGTCACAGCCCACTGAGATACAGATCATGAACAGAGTTCTTTCCATAGCCCTCACAGCGTTGGCGATGTCAATGGCTTCCAGCCATGCCCAGGTCGTTGATAATTTTTCGAAGGGCGGCTGGACGCGGTTTGCGTCCACCCCCGGCAAGATGTCCGTGGAGACCGGGAAGCTGCACCTGAAGGACGGGCCGGAGTCGCCAAGCTATGTCACCGTCAGCAAGACGTTCACCGTGAACGTTGATAAAACGCCTTTCTTCGTCGTCAAGGTTTCGGCCGTGTCTGACCGCGGGACGGTCAAGCTCATTCGCAAGGACCCGTACGACAAAAGGGTAGCAATCGGGATCGACAGACCGGGCCTCTATGCGGTCGACATGCGCCGTCAGTTCGGCTGGAAAGGCGTGATCGCCGTCGAGACGT
>JAADGH010000195.1:40938-101890 GCA_013152475.1 Planctomycetota bacterium | reverse complement strand
GGGCCGGCGCCGCAGCCGGCCTGCGCGCGGAGCCATGCGAAGCGCCTCCGCATCGCCTTTGCCGGCGGTGGCACGGGCGGCCACCTCATGCCGGGCGTGACCGTGGCCCGGGCCGTCGCCGAGCGGATGCCGGAGGCGGAGATTGTGTTCTTTGGCACCCAGGGCGGGCTGGAGCAGCGGATCGTGGCGCAGCACGGCTTTCGCCTGGAGCAGATCAAGACGGAGAAGCGCAAGTCGGGGTGGCGGCGCCTGCCGATGTTCGCCCTGCGCTCGATAGGCAGCCTGATCCGCGCCCACTTCGCCGTGGGCCGGTTCGAGCCGGATGTGATCGTCGGGCTGGGGGGCTTCGGGTGTGTCTTTCCGGCGCTGTCGGGGATATTGAGGGGCGCCCCCATCGTCCTCCTGGAGCAGAACGTCCTGCCCGGGCGGGCCAACCGGCTGCTTTCGCGCTGGGCGCGGTCCATCGAGTGCCAGTGGGAGGAATCGGCGGCGTACCTCAAGAAGGGCGCGCCGGTTCGGCATTCGGGCAACCCTGTTCGCGACGAGATCTTCCCCGGCCGCCGCGAGGCGCGATACGATTTCTTCGGTCTCTCACCGAACAAGAAGACGCTGCTGGTCACCGGCGGCAGCCAGGGAGCGCTGAGCGTGAACGAACTTTTCGTCGGTGCGCTGAAGAGGTACGAGGAGATGGCCGATCGCATCCAGGTGGTCCACTGTGCGGGAGAGGTCAGTGTGGATAGGGTCAAGTCGGCCTACGCCTCCTCGTCCGTGGTCAACCACGTGTGCAGTTACCTGGAGGATATGGCCGCTGCGTATGCGATAGCGGATTTGGTGATCGCGCGTGCGGGCGGCACGACTATCGCAGAGCTGACGGCGGCGGGCATGCCGGCCATTCTGATTCCACTGCCCACGGCGGCCGACGACCACCAGCGCCTGAACGCGGAGGTGATGACCGCCCACGGGGCGGCGATCACGGCCCATCAAGGTGACTTGACCCCGGACAAACTGTTCGAGATCGTCCGGGACTTGCTTTCGGATGAGAAGAGGCTTGGCGAGATGAGGCGGAACGCCCTGGCGATGGGCAAGCCCGATGCGACGAAGGACATCGCCGAGCGCATCTGCAAGATTGCTTTGGGAGAAGTGGAGGACAAATGACCTGGCGAGGCAAGCGCGTTCACTTCATTGGCATCGGGGGGATCGGCATGAGCGGCATCGCGAAGATGCTGCACAGCCAGGGGGCGGCGGTCACAGGATCGGACATCAACTCGCGGGAGAAGGTTGAGGAGCTCCGGGCCTTTGGCATTCACGTCGAGCTTGGCCCGCACGACGCGGCCAGCATCGATCCGAGTATCGACATCGTCGTCATCTCCGCCGCCATCAAGCCGAGCAATGTCGAGCTGCGCGAGGCCCGTCGGTTTGGGATTGAGGTCCTCACCTACGCCGAAATGCTGGGCCGGCTGATGAGCGAGATGAAGGGTGTGGCCGTCAGCGGCACCCACGGGAAGACGACGACCACGGCCATGACGGCGTCCATCCTCACCGCCGCCGGGTTCGACCCGAGCTTTGTCATCGGGGGCGAGGTCCGGGCGCTCGGGGGCACGTCGAAGGTGGGATCGGGGGAGATATTCGTGGTGGAGGCATGCGAGTACAAACGGTCCTTTCACAATCTGCTCCCCCAGGTCGCAGTGATTACCAACATCGAAGAGGACCATCTGGACTACTACCGCGACCTCCAGGAGATCTCCGAATCCTTCCGGGAGTTTGCATCGCACGTCCCGGAGGACGGCCTGATCGTCGCGAACACACAGGACCGGAATGTGCGGGCCGTCGTGGCAAAGCAGAAGGCGACGGTGCAGACCTATGGCGTGCGGGTGGAGGCGGACTGGATGGGGTCCGAGCCGGTATGGGACGGCAAACGGACGCGCTTTCATGCCAGCTTCCGGGGCGAACCGATCGGCGAGTTCGAGCTGCAGGTGGTTGGGGTTCACAATGTGCTGGACGCCCTGGCGGCGATGGCCGCGTGTTCGTGGCTCGGCGCGCCGACAGAGGCCGTCTATGACGGCTTGGCGACGTTCGAGGGTGTGGGCCGCCGGTTCGAGATACTGGGCCGATGCGGCGGAGTGACCGTGGTGGATGACTACGCCCACCACCCCACGGAGATCCAGGTAACGCTGAAGGCGGCGCGAGACCGCTTTGCCGGACGACGCATCTGGTGCGTTTTCCAACCGCACCAGCACTCGCGCACGCGGTTCCTGATGAAGGACTTCGCCCGGTCCTTCGGCAACGCGGACAAGATTGTAATCCCGGACATCTACTTCGTCCGCGACAGCGAGGCCGACCGGGAGCTGGTGACCTCGCTGGACTTGGTGGGCGAAATCAGCAACCTGGGCGGCGACGCGGTCTACTTCCCGTCCTTCGGGGAGATCGAACAGTACCTGATGAAAAACATGAGAGAGGGCGACGTTCTGATCACAATGGGCGCAGGGGATGTATACAAGGTGGCGCACGCCGTTCTGGAGCGGATAAACGGCCATGCCAAGGGGAGCCCGGGCGGATCGGCCCTGAAAGAAAAGGAGGCCAGCCAATGAACAATCCCCTGCGGGTAGCCGTTCTCATGGGCGGGATGTCGTCGGAGCGGGAGGTGTCCCTGATGTCGGGCAGGGCGATCGAGAACGCCCTCCGCGCTGCCGGCTATGAAGTGCGCGGGGTTGATGTCACGGATCGTGAGCTTTCGACGCTGAACGGGTACATGCCGGACGTGGCCTTCGTCGCGCTCCACGGCTACTTCGGCGAGGACGGGGGCGTGCAGACGGTCCTCGAACGAAAAGGAATCCCCTATACCGGCTCCGGCGTGGAGGCCAGCAAGCTGGCCATGAACAAGGTGGCCTCGAAGGAGGCGTTCATCGAACACGGCATCCCCACCCCCGACTACTGTGCCGTGACGAAGGGCTGTACGCAGGAAAAACGCGCGGCGTGCATCGAGGGACTGGGCCTGCCAGTGGTGCTGAAGCCCGTGGCGGAGGGATCGAGCGTGGGGGTAGCCATTGTGAAGGAGATGTCGAGTCTCTCGGCGGCGCTGGAGGACTGTTTTCAGTACGCCGACCACCTGCTGGTGGAGCGCTACATCCAGGGGCGCGAGATCACCATTGGCGTACTCGGCAATGAGGCGCTCCCAGTCATCGAGCTTCGGACCAAGCGGGAGTTCTACGACTATCAGGCGAAATACGTGGACGATGACACAGAGTATATCACCGCCCCGGACCTGGGCGAGGGCTGCACGGAGCGCGTCCAGGCCACGGCCCTGCGCGCCCATAATGTGCTCGGATGCAGGGGTTTTTCCCGGGTGGATATGATGGTGGACAGGGAGGGCAAGGAGTTTGTCATCGAGATCAACACGATTCCCGGCTTCACGAGCCACAGTCTGCTGCCGAAGGCGGCCGCAGCGGTGGGCATCGACTTCCCGAGGCTGTGCGATCGCATTCTGAAGCTGGCTGCAAACGGAAACGGAAGCGCATGATGTCCCTGTTTCGAAAAGCCGAGCCCCAGTTTCCCACGGCCCCGCCGCCCAGGGCCCCGACTCAGGCGGGCCTGAAGCGCGTGGCGGTGTCGGCGCTGCTGATCCTGATCGCCGCGGTGCTCACACTAAGCGTCGGGGCGATCATTATGGGCGAGGTTTGGGACTTTGTGAGCAACCTGGACGAGTTCAAGGTCGACCTTGGCCTGCCGCGGGCGGAGCTGCCCAACTGGGCGCGACCGGCCATCGCCCTCGACCTGAAGCGGACGGCCGGGTTGAGCGGCGCCCACAGCATTTTCGAGCCCGGCGTGGTGAAGAAGATCGCTGCGGCATACGCCGCCAGCCACTGGGTGTTGAAGGTAAATTATGTCAAGCGTGTCTTTCCCAACAGCATCGAGATCGGCCTGACGCTCCGCGAGCCCTCGGCGTCGGTATATATAGGAGACGCCTCCTACCTGGTTGATCGCGAGGGCGTTCTCCTGTCCCGGCGCTTCTATCGTTGGCCTTCCGACTCGGAGCGGCTGCCGACCATTGTCCCGACCGGCCGTGTTACACCGTGCAGCCCGGGACGAAAGTGGCGCGACGAGAGCGTCCAGGCCGGCGTAGGGCTCTTGCGGCTGCTGCGGGAGTACGGCATTGTCAAAAAGCTCAAGATCGCCACCATCGACGTCTCAAATTTCCGGGGGGTTCATGACCGGAAAAAGAGCGAGATCACGATCTGGAACGAGTCCGGGACGCACATCAAATGGGGACGCTTTGCCGCAGACAAGCGGCCCGGCGAAGTGGACGACCTTGTCAAACTTCAGAATCTGCTCACCGTCGTGAAGCGCGAGGGCCCGGACCTGCCTGACATCAAGTACGTCGATGTTCGCTGGACAAACCCCTACCAGATGCGCAAGGGCCAGAAGGCGGAGCATACCATGGCCGCCTTGCGCTGAGTTGTCTCGCTCCACCTACCCGCCGAGTTTTTCCGCCGTCTTCCGGATGCCCTCCACCATGTCGTCCAGCTCCTGTTGGGTCAGGCGGGGGTGCATGGGGAGGTTCGTCTCGCGCCTGTAGAAGAACTCCTCCGCCACGGGACAGTGGCCTGTGATGCCGAGCTTCTTGATTCCTGAAAAGTGATACGTGGGCTGGTAGTGCAGGATGCCCTGCACGCCGTGCTCGCGGTAGAGGGTGCGGAGGAACTCATCCCGGTTGTAGATTTCCGGGTCAACCGTGAGTGTGTATAGGTGGTAGGCATGTTTGCAGTCGGGATGCTCATAGACGCCGTTGACCCCCTTCACATCCTTGATGCCTTCACTGATATAGCGGGCGTTCTTCTGGCGCTTTTCAATGAGCATGTCCAGCTTCCGGAGCTGTGCCCGGCCGACGGCGGCCTGGACTTCGTTCATGCGGTAGTTGTTGCCCCAGTAGCCGTTCACATCGGCCACGTCGAAGTGGGCGGGGATCCAGTAGTCGCTGTAGTCGCCGTCGACGACCTTGTGCATCTTGATGTCACCGAAGGTGAAATCGCGTTGCTCGGGATCATACTCGGTCAGGTTCATGCAGCGGAGCTGCTCGATAGGCTTTTCCCACTCGTCGCGGTTCGTGGTAATCATCCCGCCCTCGCCGCAGGTGGTTATGTTCTTCAGCGAATGGAAACTGAAGACGCCGACATCGCCGATTGATCCCGCCGGGCGTCCCTTGTAGTTCGCGCCGTGGGCGTGGGCGCAGTCCTCGAGGACATAGAGGCCGTGCTTCTTCGCGATCTCCATGATCGGGTCCATGTCGCACATCTGCCCGCCGTAGTGGACCACGTAGATCGCCTTGGTCTTCGGCGTGACCTTCCGGGCGATGTCCGCCGGATCGATGTTGAATGTCTTCGGGTCGATGTCGGCATAGACCGGGGTCACCTTCTCCTTCAGCAGGACGAGCGTGGTGGCGATGAAGGTGTTGGGTGTGATGATGACCTCGTCGCCTTCCTTGAGTTGGAAGAGCTGCGTGCAGAGGTGCATGCCCGTGGTGCAGTTCGACACGGCCAGGGCGTGCTTCACGCCGAACTTCTTGGCGTACTCCTCCTGGAATGCGGCGACCTGCGGACCCATGGTGAGGGAGTCCTGCTGCATGGCCTCCCACGCGGCGTTTTTTTCTTCGTCATCGTAGATGGAGCCGAAGAACGAGTAGGCGACCTTGAGTTGCACGCCGTCATCCACGGCGTAGCTGGCTGTGATGCCGCCTTCGCTGTCCTCGCCTGTGGCGCCGACCTTTTCTTTGCCTTCGATAGTCATCTCAGACCCTCCTGTCAGTCATTTGGTTTTCTTGGTCTTGTCATTTTCCTTTTTCGCTGATGTTTTGCAAGCCTTTTCCTTGGATATGTGTAATGCCTCAGTTACGGGGGGAGACGGGGCAAGGGTCCGCGACGAAGACAGCAGGCATGTAGGAGGGGAATCCTTTCCCCGACGGATCGCGGAAGAGATTCCGCTCCTACTCTTACTCCCAATCCCAATCCCCGAAGTCCTGGATTCCCGCTTTCGCGGGAATGACACCTGCTCCCCCCGTAATTGAGGCATTCCCTATGGACGGGCGCATCCTTTCGGTCTATAATCCCGTTATGGAAAACGCTCCGAAGAAAGAGCTGTCGCTGTTCGATTCCACCTGCATGATCGTCGGGATCATCGTCGGCGTCGGCATCTACATGACCGCCTCGGATGTCGCCAAGGGCATGGGAAGCTGGCAGGCGACGCTTGCCATCTGGCTGGTGGGAGGGATGGTGGCGCTGTGCGGCGCCCTGTGCTATGGGGAGCTGGCCGGCGCCTACCCGCAGCACGGGGGCGAGTATGTCTACCTGTCCCGCGCCTACGGGCCGTGGGCGGGGTTCCTGTTCGGGTGGTCGAAGCTGGTCATCATCCGCCCCGGCAACATCGCCCTCGCGGCGTTTACCTTCGCCGAATATGCGAGGACACTCTATGCGCCATTCGAGGACAGTCGCCGTTTCTACGCGGCGACGGCCGTTGTTGTGCTGACGGCCATCAACATCCTTGGCGTGACGGAGGGAAAATGGACCCAGAACGCCCTGACCGTCCTCAAGGCCCTCGGGCTCCTGGCTATTGTCGGCGTGGGCCTGGCCGCTACAACAAAGGCGCCGGCGTCGGACGCATCGTCTGCCATCACGCTGGGCGGGGTCCAGCTCGCCATGATCCTGGTGCTGTACACCTTTGGCGGCTGGAGCGAGATCGGCTACATTGCCGCCGAGGTCAAGCGCCCCGAGCGCAACATCGCCCGGGCCTTGATCATCGGAGTGCTTGGGGTCACGGCGCTCTATTTCCTGGCCAACGCCGCCTTTCTGCATGCACTGGGCTACGCGAACATGGCCGCATCGAAGGCGGTGGCCGTGGACACCGTAGCGACGATGTTTCCCCACGCGGGGAGCAAGCTCGTGGCGATTCTCGTGTGCATCTCCGCACTGGGCGGGCTCAACGGGATCATCTTCACTGGCTCGCGGGTGTCCTACGCGTTGGGCGCCGACCATGCCGTATTCCAATGGCTCGGAAGATGGAGCAGCCGCTTTGGCACACCCGTCTGGGCCCTGAGTGTTCAGGGCGCGGTGAGTCTCGGCATTGTTCTCAAGGCCGGTTCGTTTCTGAAGACGCTCGAGTATATGACCCCCGTGGTGTGGGTGTTCTTCCTGGGCGCCGGCGTCGCCGTGTTCGTGCTCCGACGCAAGGAGCCCGACACCGAGCGTCCGAGCCGCGCCGCCGGCTACCCGGTGACGCCCATCGTCTTCTGCATCAGTTGCGTCTTCATGCTCTACAGCGGCATCACCTGGTCTCTCTCCGAGAGTTTCGTCGCCCTGCCCATAGGCGTGGGCTTCGTCCTGGCCGGTGGGATTGTGTACTGGCTGACAAAGGGTTGGCGGTAGGTCTGCCCTCTCAACTCATGCCCGTCAGGGGCGCTCCGGGCGTCAGGAGCTTCGCCATGCCCTCATCCGGGAACTGCCACCCGACCGCCGCACACAGGCCGATGGGAAGGGCCAATTGGATCGTCGATGCGCCTGCGCGCTTCCCCCTTGACAACCGTGCCTGCGCTTCGTACACTTCGGACAGGCTCGGGCTATCTGGCCGTGCAGGAGTACCAGAAGATCGCGGAGGAGGATGAAAAATGAAAATGCAGTGGGTTCCTATGGCGTCGATCCTGTTGGCGCTGTGTATCGCAATCGCATGGGCTGCGGACGAGCCGTCGAACGAAAAGGAACTGAAGGGGGCAAAGAAGAAGCCGGCCGAGAAACCGGCCCTATCCACGGAAGGCATGTCGGCGGAGCAGAAGGCATGGGAGAAAACGCTGGAGGAAAACCTGGGGTCCTTCTACTGGCCGAGATACGTAGAGGCGAAGAAGAAGGGCCGCGAAACGGCGTGGGACTATGTGAAGGACGACCCCGCCCTGCCACGTGTGCTGCTGATCGGCGATTCCATCTCGCGGGGCTACACCGTGCCCGTGCGGCACGAGCTGGCCGGGAAGGTCAATGTCCACCGTGCGCCGGCGAACTGCGGCAGCACGGCCCTCGGTCTGAAGAAGCTCGACCTGTGGCTCGGCGACGGCAAATGGGACGTGATTCACTTCAATTTCGGCATCCACGACCGCAATACGCCCCCGAAGGACTACGCCGAGCGGCTGGAGAAGATTGTCGAGCGTCTGAAGGCCACCGGCGCGACGCTCATCTGGGCCAGCTCCACACCTATCCCGCCCAACTCGGACAAGTATGAAGAGGGCTCATCGGTGCGCACCAACCGGATTGCCGAGGAGATCATGAAGAAGCACGGCATCGCGATCGACGATCTCTACTCCTTCATCAAACCCGACCTCGCCAGGTACCAGAACCCCAAGGACTGCCACTTCAAGGGCGAAGGGTATCGCCGTCTCGGAAAACAGGTGGCGGCAAAGATCCTCGATGCGCTGAAGGCGCGGGGAAAGTAGCGGCGCGTCTACCCAAGGATCGGCCGCGCGACCAGGAGGAAGACCGCAGCGAGCACGGCGCTGGCCCCGAAGGTGGCCAGCCAGCCGACCAGGACGCCGAGGAGGGTCTTGCGGTTGATCAGATGGAACCCGTGCACCATCCCAACACCCACGACGGCCCCGACGATGGCCTGGGAGGAGGAGACGGGGACGCCGATTTGCGTGTAGATGTGCAGCGTCAGCGCCTCCGCCAGGAGGGCCACGAGGCCGGAGAATGGGTCGAGGGGGGTGATGCTCTTCCCAACCGTCATCATCACCCTGCCGCTGTAGGTGACCACGCCCACAGCAATGCTGATGCCGCCGATCAGGACAGCCGACCCAGGAGAAAGGAACCCCGCGCCGACGTAGATGCCGGTAACATTGGCCAGGTTGTTCGCGCCGAGGTTGTAGGCGGCGTAGCAGCCGATGAGGATGGAGCCGTAGCGGATGGTCTTGTTGAAGGTCTGAAGGTCGGTCACGCGCCGGACCCATATCCATCGGAGAACGATGTAGAGCACGAAGGCGATGATCGCCGCCCCGAACGGTGTGAAAAGCCAGCAGAGGACAATCTTGATGAGCGTGGCGTGTTCGAGCTTCGTCCCTTGGACGACACTGATGCCCATGATGGCGCCGACGATGGCCTGGGACGTGGAGATGGGGAGGCGAAGATAGGTGAGGACGTTCACGGTGATTGCGGCGGCCAGCGTAATGAGCACGGCGGCAGTGAGGTGGACCTTACTCAGGCCGCCGATGGTGTCGAGGCACTTTTCCCCCTCGATGAACGCCCCCGCCATAACGAAGATCGCTGTCAGGGCTATCGCCTGGCGATACTTGACAATTCCGGCCCCCACGGGCGGGCCGAAGACGTTTGCCGCGTTGTTGCTGCCGAGTCCCCAGCCGAGGTAGATGCCGGGAAGGATGGCGAGAATTCTGCCGATCATACGCTTGTGATTACTGTGAGTATTTCGAGGACGTCGGCGGCGTCTTCCGTGGCGTCGACGATGTCGTCAATTTGCTCGATGAAATCATGGAGCTGCATCTTCTGGGCCAGAGACAGGTCGGCGGCAAAGACGCGACCCACTACGCTTTCAAGCTCATTGTCCACGCGGTGCTCGATGGTGGTGCACTCGTGGGCCAATTCGAGTACACGTGACATATCTTCGAACACTGCATCGAAGGCATTTCTCAAAGACTTGATGGCCGTGATGGCATTCTCGGCGGTTTGGGTAAGCGGCTTCTTGAATGGGTCGGGGATTTCGATCTGTGTCAGGAAGATCGTCTCGGCCACGCGCTCGGCGGCATCGGCAATCCCGTCCGCGCATTTTACGAAGCCCAGGAGCGGCTCACGCATCATTGGCAGGAAGGCGCCTTCGAAGAGCTTCCGGGCGATTTGGCGCCGGAGCGCATCGGCCTCCGTCTCGACGGCGTTCACCTCGTCGGCGAGTTTCCGGGCCTTCTTCGAGTCGCCGCCGCAGTAGACCTCGATGACCTGGATGGCAAGCTTGACACATTTCTTGGCTTTGTTCAAGTGTTCGTGAATCAGGTCCCGAACTTTCTTTTCCCGCGAACCTAATCGCATGGCCCTTCCTCCGTTCTATTTTGCTTGCCCTTGGAGCAGACGGAGTCGCTCCCGGGCCTGGTTGATCAGGTCCTCGTTGGGTGCGGACCGGATGACTTCCTGCAGCAATGCGGCGGCTTTCGCCTGGTCCTGCCCTTGGGCGTACTCGTTCGCTGCGGACATCAGGAACTGCGCCTTCATGATCGGGTTCTTCTGCAGGGCCGCCGCCCGCTTCCACTTCCCGGCGGCTTTGGCATAGTCGTGCTTGCGGTGGTACAGGGCCGCAAGGTTGACGAGGGCCCCCGTGGCGGCGCGCGGGTTGCGTTTCATCAGATCGGCGATCTTCGCGCGCTGCTCGATCGCCAGGTCCGTTTTCCCCATTCGGTTGTAGATATCCGCCAGCATGTTGCGGGCGGCGACATCTTGGCCATGACGCTGAATCAGCTTTTCCAGCGGGGCCACGGCCTTGTCGTAGTCTCCAAGCCGGTAGAGCATTCGCGCATAAGTAAACAGAAGCGGCCGGTTGTCAGGCACATTTTCCACTCCCTTTTTGAGGACCCTCACCGCATCCTGCGGTTTGCCGGTGGAGGAGTACATGACCGCGAGCAACGGGTAGGGCGCGACGATGGTGGGGCAGCGATCTACTACCTCCTGCAGGATGCGTTCGAGGATGGGCCGAGCCTGATGGATGGCCTCTTTGCCGCCGAAATCGAACGCCCCGTAGTAGATTTTCTTGATTTCCTGATAAAGGCGCGCCACCTGCCTTTTGTCTGCGGTGGGACGGCAGGCCAGATCGAGGCCCTGCTTCAGTATCTGCCCGGCCCTTTCAAGCTGGTTTGTGATGACGTAATGATGAGCCAGCTCGGTGTAGTTGGTGATCACATTGGGCTCGGCCTTGATGGCCTCCCGGTAGTAGGTCTCTATCGCGGATCGCAGGGCGACCTCGACCTTGCCCGGGTGCTTTTCGCCCACGTTCACTTCGCACCGAGACGGAAGGTAGTTGTCCACGGTAATCAGGAGTTCGTGCCTTCCGGCCTGAAGGTTCCGGAGCTCGGCGGGCGTTCGCAGGCCCGTGGGGATGCCGTCAAGGGAGATCCTCGCCCCCGGTGGCGTGGCGGTGACGAAGAGAGAGTATCTCTTCTCCGGCGTCAGGCGGATGTCCAGTTGGGTCTCGTCTGAGGCATCGACATCAAAGAGCATTCGCGCGGGCTGGAACCCGTGCCGGAGGAGCTTGAGACCGTGCGTGCCCGAGGCGAGCTCACGGGTCTGCAGAGGTGTGACGCCGAGGTAGACCCCATCCACAAAGGTCGTAGCCCCTGCGGGTTGTGACCGGATGGTTACGGACCTTGCGCCGGCGGGCGTGATCCGCACGTAGGCGATCACTGCCGCGACGGCAGCGACGGCCGCAAGCACGACGGCGATCGGCAGGATCGTCCGCCCTCGCTCGGCTGCGCCTCCGTTCGCACGGGGCGTTGACGAAACTTGGCTGATCCGTAACACCGGTAGGGGTCCAATCATGTACGGAAGTCGTACACGCACTTGCAGGAGGTCGGCTGCTGGGCGAAGGGCGATTCTTTCTTGTTTCCTGCCGTGGTGGAGATTCGCACCCGCGAGACCATGATGCCGTTGTTGTAGGTCCATATGGCCACGTGGCCGCCCTTTGGCGGCTCAGGGTCGTCGCACTCCAGGATGAGCTCGTTGTCTACGTAGAACGAGAGATGGGTCCCCTGCCGCTTCACCTTGATATGGAACCATCGGCGGTGGATGTTCATCTCCGAAGGGATTCGTTTGAAGCGCTCGGCCAGGACCTTGTTTCCCTTCATGATCCGGCTGCGCGTGTTCAGCCATCCGCCGAAGATGAAGCTGTATCCCGAGGTGAGATCCTTCCCGTCGGCGCAGATCGTGATGTTCATATCGCTCACATATTCGTATCGGCGGCCGCGCTCCTGATCCATCTTCGGGCCGAGGAAACACTCCACCGTGATGTCGCCCTTCATTTCCTTCTTGTTCCAGATCGCCGCCAGGCGGTTGCTTCGCCCGCTGAAGAAGGACCACCGGTCGTCGCACTGCCACCGGTTGCTCACCTCCCACGTGCCTGCGGCCACGCGCCAATCGGAAATGGCCCGCTGGAAGAGGCAGTTGTAGATGTCGTCGCTGAAGATATCGACGTTCTTTTTCTTGATGCCGACTTTCAGGGTGCTGTATCCCAGGTTCTGCCCCGGCAGGGGCCGCTCATCGCGATACTTCACGATGAGCCTTCGGCCGATGAGCCCGGCCACGTACCTTCCCTTGCGCTGGAAGCGCAGGCCGGCGATATCCCCCGGCGGACCGATCTCGCCACTGGCGACGACCTTGTCCTGCCGCCACAGGTCGCACTTCATCACCTTATCCACGTGCAGGACGAGGGAATACCCGCTCAGGACATCGGCCCCGTCCCCCGCCAGGAGCATGCGAAGCTGCGCGTCGGGCGCCAGGGCCGGAACATAGCGTATCTCGAAGTCCACATCGCCGGGAAAATCTGCACGGTACCACTCCGTCTGAAAAATCTGGCCGTCGATCGTGTCGTTGCGCGTGTCCTGCCAGTCGCTTTTCATACTGGCCCAGTCCACCATCGTACTTTCGTGCGAGAAGGCCTCGTGGAGCGTCGGCATGGCCGAGGGTTCGGGGGTGAAGGTCACCTTCACCTCTCCGAAGAGTGCAGAGGGGGTGTTCTCGGCGCACAGCCCGATGCGCCCGCTGTCGAGGTCCGTATCCCAGTCCTCAAAGAGCGGCTTGCCGTCCACGGACAGCAATATGTGCCCATTGTCAATCGCTGCGGTCACCTGGTATCGTCCCGCGCCACCCTCCGGGGGCGTGTCCTCGTGGAGCACCGTTTCCTTGCCCTCGATCACCTTGACCAGCGAGCGCTGGGGCCGGCGGCCCTTCGTCCATTTGAAGGCGTAGTAGTTCAGCTCATCCTGGTAGTAGAAGCAGATTCCCGCCGTGCCCTTGGCCCAGGGACCGATCCGCACGGCGTACGAATAGTCGCGCCAGTGCGGCTCGCCGCTGACGGCCTTTGCCGCGCCGCCCTCGGTGTTTACGGCAAAGGAATTCTGCCCGCCGCTTTCGCTGACGACCTTCCACTCCCCGCCCAGCTCCGTCCAGCGTCCTGCGGAGTATTCGGTGAAGTTGTCCTCGTAGCCCTGCACGTCCATCACCCGCACGTCGTCAAAACTCGCCCCCTTGCCGGCGGCGCTGAAGAGGCCGACCGTTCCGAAGCACAGGTTCGGGTCCTCGACCTCCAGTACGGCATGGTCGTCCACAAACGCGCTCACATGGGCATTGAACACGCGGACCCGCAGGGAGTACCACTGGCCCGCCGTGAAGCCGCCTTTTCGCTCGGCGAGGACTGTCTCGTGGCCGTGGAATTTCTTGATGAGTTGCATCTTGGCGAAGTCCGAACCCCGCGCCCCCCACTTGAAGAGATAGTAGTTCTCCGGGTCCCGGTAATAGAAGACAAGGCCCACGGGTGCGGCGCCAAGCGGCTTGACGGCGGCCTCGCAGCTATAGTTATCCCAGAACGAGCGCTTGAAGGGCGACGCCACGATGATCCCGTCCTTCTCGCCCTTCTCTCTTTTCAGCGTGAATGCATTGCTGCTCCACGCCGGATTGTCGAGGCTCGTGACGTCCCACTTGCCGGACACGGGCATCCAGTCCCCCATCTTATCCTCCTCGGCCTTCATAAAGTCATCGGTGAAATACCGGCTGCCGATGAGTTGGAGGGCGGGTTTTTCATAGGCGACCGATCCGCCGATTGCGCCGAGAAGGACGTCCCCTTCCATGAAGGTGCCGTCGTACGCCGTTGCTACGATCGTGTCGTCCATCAGCACAGCAATGGACGCATTCCTGCGCTTCACGACTACCTTGTGGGGCGTTCCCGTACCGATCCCGGTTTGGGTTCGGGTCCCGATATGCACCTCGATGCCGTTCTCCACCCGCCCGATCTCGATGCCGGACGCCCTCAGGTCCACGAAGTAGTAGTCCGATGGGGTCTCCGCCGGTTGCTGGAGATTGAACACCACGCGCCCGTGGGGGTTCCCATCCTTTTTGGCGCCGGTGGCCGTGAACTTGAGATTGAAGTTCCTTGCGCTCGCGCCGTCCAGCTTCTGGTAGTGAAATGCATTCCACTCCGCCTTGTTCCCGGCACGCAGTGGGACGGGCTTCGTGCAGCCGGGGAAAGCAATCACGAAACACACCGGCAACCAGACCAGGGAGATAAAACGAAAGCGGATGGACTTTTGGCTCATGGGTTCTCTCCACAGGATTCTACACGGCAAACGGTCTTGGTGTTTCAATTTTACCCTGTAATTGTGCATGTGTCAAGAATCGTGTCCTCCCCGTTTCCAGGACGCACCGGGTTTTTCCTTGACGGCGGGGCCGAAGCCTCATACAGTTTGGAAGCAAAGGCGGGGGAACATGTCCATTTGGCAGGATTGATATTCTCATGGAGAAGGAGGCAAGAAATGCGCGTGCTCGTTCGTATTTTTGGGGCCCTCGCCGTCGCCGCAGCCGCGGCAGGCTGCATTCAAACGAAGCAGGACTACACCCTGAACCCCGGTGGCTCGGGCAAGGTGGTCGTGGAGGCCACATTCCAGGCCATGCAGATCAACCTCGGCAATCAAAAGCCGAACTCGGAAACCAAGCTCAAAAAGGCGGTCCGGGAGACGCTCAAAAAATCCACCGGCGTGGCCGCATGGCGCGATGTGGAATACAAGACAACGGACAAAGGTAAGGTTTTCTTTAAGGGCACGGCCTACTTCGACGACCTGTCGCGCGTACAGTTCAAGTTTGGCGGCGTGGACATCGACATGCTCAAGCCGACCCTGACCCAAGACGCCCAGGGCCGCATGGTGCTGGCGCTGAAGAGCAAGAAGAAAGGCAAGAAGGGCCAAAAGAGAAAGGCGCCCGCCCAGCTCACGGACGATGAGGTCGCCATCAAGGTTCAGGATCAAAAGGCGAAGTACCTCCAGGCCAAGCCCATGATGACGGCGATGCTGTCGGAGATGAAGATCGAGATGAGCTTTCGCCTGCCGGGGAAGGTGGTCGAAGTCACGAACCTCAAGACAACCGACGACGGCCGCCTGAAAATCGACTTCGAGGGGGCGAAGCTCCTTCAGATTATGGACGGACTTGTCGCCGACGATCAATGGATGCGCAAGATGGTCACCTCCGGACGCGACGTCATGGGCGAAGGCCCGGCCATGGACGAGGCGATGAACGAGAAACTCTACGGCGAGAAGGGACCGGTCCGCGCCGTCATCGCCGGCAACCTCAAGCCACTCTTCGACTACAAGGCGGAGCTTGCCGCAGCGAAGAAAGAGTACGAGAAGATTACCAAGGACCTCGGTATGGCCCCGCCGATTCCCGTGGCGCCAGCGAAGGGCGGTGGCCTCAAGAGTCTTCGGGTCGGCGGCATTCGTCTTGTGTATTTCTCGGATTGGGAAAACAGGGCGCGACCTTTTAACGACAAAAAGGGCTATACCCTCTCCCTCGTCGGCAAATTGCCCGGTTCGGTTCTGAAGGTCTCAGGCGGCGAGCTCGAGCGAGCCGTGGCCGATACAGGGGAGGACCTGATGCCGGAACAGAAGTGGGATCGCAAGATCCACTTCCCCCAATTGTCAAGGGACGAGACCACGGTCATTTTCGAGGTGGGGATGCGTCTGCCCGGCAGGAATGTCAAAGGCATCAAAGAGGTGGCCGGCACGCTGGAGTACCTTGTTGCCGGAGCTATCAAGAAGGTCGATCTCGGTATGATGGAATTCAAAGCCGGTGCGAAGGGCCAGGCGCTCAACGCGGTCGTCAAATCGGTTAAGGCCAGTCGCTGGCAGAAGGGCATGCAGGAGATGGAACTTCAGTTGGAGTGCTCTTACGACGCGGTGAAAGCTGTGAAGCTGTTTGACGCTGCGGGTGCTGAGTTGAAGCTCGCGGGCAGCAGCCGGAGCGGCGGCGGGAATCGAGTCACATTCAACTGCTCGCGCAGGGATGGATTCCCCCCGCGGGGCAAGGTGGTGGTGGAAATCCACGATAAACTTCAGAAGTATCGGATCCCGTTTTGTTTGAGAAACGTATCACTGCTCGGCAAGCCGCTGGAGTAATCGAGAATGCGAAAATTCATCTTCTTTCTTATGGGCATTGCCGCAATCCTGCTGTCCGCCATCGGCTGCGAACGCTGGGCGCGAGAAGATTTCGAGGGAACCAAGGTCAAGATTCCCTGGTACACCCCCGGCGCGAACCCCCGGATGTCGGCTGAGCTGCGCGACGGAATCCTGCATCTGACCGACGCAGGGACTCAGCCGGGCGACTTGCTGTTTCCCCGGAAGCTCTGGCGCGCCGACCCTGTCCGGGGCGCATCGGTCCAGGCGCGGATCAAGGTCGTTGACTGCCGGGGAAACTGCGGCGTGATGCTCCTCGTGGCCGACGGCGACCATGAGGACCATCTCACCCTCTACAAAGACAAGATCCGTCTGGGCCGAGCCGGGCTCGAATACCCCATGGACACAACCGGCGGATTCCATGTCTATCGCATCGATATCCGAGGCAATGACATCGCCGTGTCCGTTGACGGCAAGCGCGTCATCGACGGGAAGGGGAAGTTCACCTTCCCCGCCCACGGCCACAGGAACTGCGTGGCCTATGGCGCGGGAAGCAGTGCGGCCACCGGCGAGGCCTACTGGGACTGGTTGCGCTGGACGGTGAATGAAGACGCCGCGAAAAGCGTTGCCACCGTCCCCGGGGCGAAGCACTCTATCGTATTCAAGAAGGACGGTGTTTACGCCTGCTTCCCGTCTCTCCTGATCGATCCGAAGACGGAGGCGCTCTACAGCTCTTTTGGCACGCGCGTGAAGCAGACGCACATCGACCCCACCGGCGGCTCGGGTCGCATGGAGAGTACCGACGGTGGGCGGACCTGGCATCCTATCGAGAAGATTCCCCCGACCGCGCGGGCCATGCGCCCCGGACAGGTGTTCAAGGCCCCCGACGGCGCCCTGATCCAACTCGGACAGTACTTCTGGCGGCGGTATCCGGCGGAGAAGAAGAAGGAGTTTCAGGGGAAGTACTACATCCACAACAACTGCGGGCCCGGACCGGGCAAGATCGCCATCATCACCGGCGGCTACATCGGCCGCTCCACCGACGGGAAGACGTGGAAAAAGAAGGATATCCCTGAGCTTGATACCTACAAGGCCGCTTCGTCAGCGTGGTCCTACTGCCAGCTTCCCAACGGCACGGTCCTGCGCGTCTTTATGGTGCAGAAATCGCCGAAGGAATCCTGCGATGCCTACGTCATCCGCACGCGAGACGGCAAGACGTACGAGGTCGCCCGTGCCATGTGGGACCCCAAGCGCAAGGTGGATGTGACCGAGGAGAACATGATGCACGTCATGCGGGACGGCGGCGTCTGGATGATGGCTCGGGTGGAGAAGAGCGACGACCACATGTGGCAGGCCTTCTCCGAGGATGGCGGCAAGACATGGCGGCAGGTGAAGACCGGCATCAAGGGCCACCCACCCAGCAGCCTCATCCGCCTGCACGACGGGCGGCTCCTCCTAACCTACGGCTACCGCCACCCGCCCTTCGGTATCCGGGCGGTCCTGTCCGAGGACGACGGTCGAACCTGGCAGACCGACCGCGTTCAGGTCCTGCGGACCGATGGCGACAACTTCGACCTCGGCTACCCCTATTCTGTTCAGCTCAAGGACGGCACGATCGTCACGGTGTACTACTTCGTCACCGCCGACTATATCACCCACATCGCCTGCACCCGCTGGCGTGCACCGCCAAAGTGATCCTGCCCCCCGAACACATACCGGAAAAATCCCTCTGCGCTGCGGAAAAGTGTTGGACTTTGCCCGGAAAAGGGTAACATATTGGGGTCTCGTGAGGAAGTTCTCGATCTTAGGAGATTCGGAAATGGCTTCTCGGAAGAGCGTGTTGGCAATCAATGGCGGACCCAAGGCGGTGAAGACCCCGACCGGCGACATCTTCAAATGGCCCATCATCACCAAGGAGGATGAGAAGGCCTGCCTGGAGGTGCTGCGCGCCGGCGCCATGTCCGGCACCGATGTCACGAAGGAGTTCGAGAAAGAGTTCGCCAAGTGGCATGGGGTCAAGTACTGCCTGGCCCACAACACGGGAACCAACGCCATCATCGGCGCCATGTTCGGCTGCAAACTGGGCAAGGGCGACGAGCTCATCTGCCCGAGCATGACCTACTGGGCCTCGGCCCTGCCTGCAATGCTCCTGCGCTCGACCATCATCTACGCCGAGCTGTGCAAGGACAACCTGACCATCGACCCGAAGGACATCGAGAAGCGCATCACCAAGCGTACGAAGGCCATCATGTGCGTCCACTACGCCGGCTATCCCTGCGACATGGACCCGATCATGAAGATCGCGAGAAAGCACAAGCTCAAAGTGATCGAGGACGTATCCCATGCGCACGGCGGGTTGTACAAAGGCAAGCTGGTCGGCACCATCGGTCACGTCGGCGCCATGTCCATCATGTCCGGGAAGTCCCTGCCCTGCGGCGAGGGCGGCATGCTCATCACGAACGACAGGGAAATCTTCGAGCGCGCCCTGGCCTTCGGACACTACGGCCGCACGAGGGGGGAGATCACGCTGCCCGACCTCAAGCCATTCGTCGGCCTGCCGCTGGGCGGCGTGAAGAACCGGATGCAGCAGACTTCGTCGGCCGTGGGTCGCGTGCAGCTCAAGCATTACAAGAAGCGCATGAAGGAGATACAGAGAGCGATGGATCTCTTCTGCGATCTCATCGAGGAGGCCCCCGGCCTACGCGGGCATCGGCCGCCGAAGAAGTCCGGCAGCACCTGCGGCGGGTGGTACGCCGCCCATGCGATGTACTACCCCGAGGAGCTGGGCGGCCTGGACATCGGCCACTTTGCCCGCGCCGTGCGGGCCGAGGGCGCGGCGGTGTGCGGCCCCGGCGCGAATTTGCTTATGCACCTGCACCCGGTCCTGAACGAGGCGGACATCTACAACGAGGGCAAACCGACGCGCATCGCCTACAGCAAGCGCGACGTCCGCCAGCCGGAGGGCAGCCTGCCCGTGACGGAGGCCAGTGTGAAGCGGTGCATGTCGATCCCCTGGTTCAAAAAGTACCGCCCGAAGATCATCCGGGAGCAGGCAAAGGCCTACGTCAAGGTCGCCACCCACGCAGACGAAGTGCCGCGGGATTGAGGGATTGCAGTCTAACAAAAAATGTGCGGGAAGGGACTCCGGTCCCTCCCCATTCCGTAGGAATCTGAGCAATGCTTGTTGCCGGGTCCATGGCGATTGTGGGTAGTCTGCTCTGCCTGATCTGCTTGGGAGCCCTGCTGTCTGTCCAAGCGGCCGGCCCCCTATCCGTGCATCCTGACAACCCACGCTACTTCAGCGACGGCAGCGGGAAGGCGGTCTACCTGACCGGCTCCCACACGTGGGCCGTATTGCAGGAGCGCGGGATCGAGGGGCAGACGCCGGACTTCGACTACCCCGGCTATCTTGATTTCCTGCAAAAACACGGCCACAACTTCATCCGTCTCTGGGTCTGGGAACACGCGCAGTGGATGCAGTTCGCCAAGGCTGACGTGCCTGTGCGGTACCAGCCTCTGCCCTTCCTGAGGACCGGGCCGGGAACCGCCCTGGACGGGAAGCCGAAGTTCGACCTGACGAAGTTCAACGACGAATTCTTCCATCGACTCCGCAAGCGCGTGGAGATGGCCCACGAACGCGGCCTGTATGTCGGCGTCATGTTCTTCCAGGGGTTCAGCGTCCAGAAGAAGGGCATTGCCGGCGGCGGGAACCAATGGCACGGCAACCCCTACAACAAGGCCAACAACATCAACGGCATCGACGGCGACCCGTCCGGCGGGGATACCGGACGCGAGACACACACGCTAACCGTGCCCGACATCACTCGCATCCAGGAGAATTACGTCCGCCGCGTGATCGACACACTGAACGATCTCGACAACGTTCTCTGGGAGATCGGCAACGAGCTGCACGAGTCGTCGATCGAGTGGCAGTACCACATGATCCGTTTCATCCGCGACTACGAGAAGAATAAGCCGAAGCGGCACGTTATTGGCATGACGGGGGCGCCGATCAAGAACGCAGCCCTCTTCGCCAGTCCGGCCGACTGGATATCACCCATCAACAAGACCTATCTTGACGACCCGCCCGTCGCCGACGGGAGAAAGATTGTCATCGTGGACACAGATCATATCCGCGCGTTCCACCACGATCCGCAATGGGTGTGGAAAAGCTTCCTGCGCGGCTGCCACTTCATCCTGATGGACGGGTACAGGGACTATCGCATCGGGTCCCCGCCCAAACCCGATCCCGGATGGGATGTGACGCGACGAGCCATGGGGCAGGCATTGGCGTGGTCCCGGCGCGTGAACCTGGCCGCCATGACGCCGCGTCCGGCGCTCGCGTCGACCGGCTACTGCCTGGCTCAACCGGGCATCGAATACCTTGTCTACTTGCCCGACGGCGGCGACGTTTCCGTCGACCTCACGAACGCCGTCGGCGCACTGACCGCCGAATGGTATGATCCAACGACAGGAATGAGCGAGGGCGCCTTCCCCGTCGAGGCGGGCGCAGAACGGATGCTCTCCGCGCCGTTCTGGGGACCCGCTCTGCTCTATATTCGCAGAGATGAACCCCGATGACCCAGGCCTCGTCGATCGTTGCCTTGGCCGCATGGTCGGGATAGGAACCGACGCTCAATTCGTTCCGGAAACGGATGTCGACCGGCAGGTTGCATCGGCCCGGGGCAGTGCTCCAGAAACCAGCGCAGATAGTCCCCCGCCGCTGCCCGGCACTTCGGGTCGCTCGTGCAGCGGACATGAGTCGGACCGCCAGCGATCGATGCAGGGGGGGCACCCACGGCAGCATCGATTGCTCTTGCGAATGCGCGGGCGTGCGGGACGATGGGTGATTCCGGCGGCATGGACAGCGTCTTCAGCGGCGAACATCGGCGAGTGCACCGTCCCATACCGATCCATCCCTTTCTCCATCAATGTCTCGACGAAGCGGACGACGACGGGTGTGTAGTCGCGGTCGACGGTGGGCGTCTCTTACGCTTGGGCCAGTTGGCCGGTGAAGAAAATAGAAAGCATGGCAACAGCGATGGTGGGCCGCGGGTTGAGCATTCGCGGTTCTCCTCCTTCAGACATCTCGACGTTCCATGGACGTTCCCCCGCTTCCGAAAGACACGCTCAAACGAGTTTGAGCGTGGCACACAAGCTTCCCGTCTAATGTCTCACAGGGCCTTCGCCTTCTCCACGATGCCGAGGTATTTCTCGTAGGCATCGTCCCAGGCGGTGGTCTTTTTCGGCTTGTAGGTGATGACGGGGAAGGAGTTGCGGATGACCTCGCGGGCCTCGGCGATGTTGGCGACGTGCCTGCGCGCGACGGCCTGCATCATGACGTTGCCGATGGCCGTGGCTTCGATGGGGCCGGCGACGACGGGCAGGCCGGTGCAGTCGGCCGTGAGCTGGCAGAGCAGCTTGTTCTGCGTGCCGCCGCCGACGATGTGGACCACCTCGCACTTGTGGCCCTGGATCTCCTCGAGCTTCTCCAGCGTCCAGCGATACTTCATCGCCAGGCTTTCCAGCGCGCACCGGATCATCGCGCCCTTGTCCTTCGGCGGCTTCTGGCCGGTCTTCCTGCAGAACGCGCTGATCATCTTTGGCATATCGCCGATGCCCATAAACGCCTCATAGTCCGGCTCGATGATCGGCCCAAAGGGCTTCGCCTTCTTCGCCATGGCGGCGATCTTCGAGTAGGGCAGCGGCTTGCCCTTCCCGGCCCAGACGCGGCGACACTCCTGCACGAGCCAGAGGCCCATGATGTTCTTGAGGAAACGGTATGTGCGACCCACGCCGCCTTCATTCGTGAAGTTGTATTCCAGGGCCTGCGGCGTGATGATCGCCTTCTTGATCTCTGCGCCCATGAGCGACCACGTGCCGGAGCTGATGTAGGCGCACTTGCTCGTCTCCATGGGCACCGCGCCCACGGCGCAGGCGGTGTCGTGGCCGCCGGGGGTGATGACGCTTACCTTCTTCAGCCCTGCTTCCTCGGCAATCCACGGCCGCAGCGGGCCGATGACCGAGCCTGGTTGGACGATCTGCTTCGTCATGATGTCCAGCGGCAGGCCGAGTTTCTTGAAGATCGTTTTCGACCACGCCCTCTTGATGGGATCGTAGAACTGCGTCGTCGTTGCGATGCTGAACTCGGAAACCTTCCGGCCCGTGAGGAGGAAGTTGAACAGGTCCGGCATGAGCAGCAGCGTCTCGGCGATGTCGAGCAGCGGCGACTTGTCCACGACCATGGAGAAGAGCTGGTAGATCGTGTTCAGCTTGATGAACTGGATGCCGGAGTTTTCGAAGATGGCCTTCTTTGAGATCTTCCGGAACGCCTTCTCCATCATGCCGTCCACGCGGCTGTCACGATAATGATAAGGATTACCGATCAGGCTATCGCCCTTCCCGAGCAGGCCAAAGTCCACGCCCCATGTATCCACACCGATGCCTTCGAGGTCGGAGCCGTACTTGGCGGCATAGATGCCGATGGCGTTCACCATCTCCCGATAAAGCCGAAGCACGTCCCAGTGCAGACTATCTCCGACACGAACAGGCCCATTGGGAAAGCGGTGGATTTCCTCGAGAAAGAGTTTCTCCCCATCGAATGCACCTATCACACCTCTCCCGCTCTCCGCGCCGAAGTCGATTGCCAGGAAGCGCGCTGTCTTGCTCATGGGCATTCCCTCCCGTCATCCGAACGATTATTCGTATTCGTGCACCGATTCGATGGATTCTGTTTCACCGACTACGAGCAGCGTGTCCCCCTTTTCGATTTCGTAGTCGGGTCGGGGCATCATTTGGATTTCCTTGGCCTCTTCCTCCTTGTCTGCGGATTGTTTGACCACGATCACATTGATGCCGTAGCGTGTGCGAAGTTGCAACTCCATCAGCGTCTTGCCGATGAAGGAGGCCGGGGGGTCGATCTCTGCGATCGTCACGCCGCCGGGCAGCTCGATGCGGTCGAAGATGGACTCCAGGCGGATGCTGTTCGCCACGCGGATGGCGGCGTCATGCTCGGGGAAGACCACCCGCGTTGCGCCCACGAGATCGAGAATCTGTCCGTGGAGCTCCGACGAGGCGCGCGAGACAATCTCCGGCACGCCGAGCTTCTTGACCAATGCGGTGGTAAGGACATTGGATTCGATGCTCTGCCCGATCCCCACCACCACCACGTCGACTTCCTGCACGGCACAGGCCCGCAGGGCGTCCTCATCCGTGCTGTTGGCCACGACGGCCCGCGCCACCTCGTCACTTATCTTCTGGATGATCTCCTCGTTTTCGTCAACCGCCAGGACATCTGCGCCTTTCTCAGCCAACGTCGCGGCGACCTTATAGCCAAAGCGGCCCAGACCGATAACTGCGAACTGTCGCATTTGTGTTGCTCCGACTAACCGACCATGACATGGGTTTCGGGGTATCTTACCAAATCCCGCGAGGGACGGCCACTAAATACGATGGCCAGTGTGAGTGGGCCGACGCGCCCCAGGAACATGAGCAGGCTGATGAGCAATTTGCCCAGCGCCGACAGGTGCGGCGTCAGACCCGTGCTCAACCCCACCGTGCCGAAGGCGGAGAACGCCTCGAACATGATGTCGCTGAACGACGTATGCGGAGCGCCGGGGGTCACGGAGATCGGCAGCAGGAGGAGTATGATGAAAATCCCCAATGCAAACACCGCCACCACGGTAATCCCCACGGCGCGCCAGGTGGTTTCCGTCGGGATGGTGAATCCCGCGCAGGTGACGCGGTCCTTACCGCGCGCTGCGGCGACCATGGTCAGGACCAGAAGGACCAACGTCGTGGTTTTGATCCCGCCGGCCGTGGACCCGGGGCTGCCGCCGATGAACATGAGGGCCATGAATCCAAACCGCGTGGCAGGACTCAGGGCGGAGATGTCCACCGTGTTGAACCCAGCGGTCCGAGTGGTTACGGATTGAAAATAGGCGGACAGTACCTTGTCCCGCCAGGGCAGGTCGCGGAGCACGTGCGTGGTCTCAAACATCAAGACCATAGCCATTCCGATCACAATCAGGATGAGTGTCGTTACCAAGACGAATCGAGAGTGCAGGCTCAGTCGCGCGGGCTTCTTTCGTGTTCGCGTAGAGAAGAGATGGGAGAGATTGCTTAGCACAGTGAATCCCACGCCCCCGAGGATGATCAGGGTGGTGATGATCAGATTGATCGGCAAATTCAGCCAGTAATCCATCAGGCTGTTGGAAAAGAGAGAGAAACCCGCATTGCAGAAGGCCGAGACGGAGTGAAACAAGGAACAGAACAGCGGGCTTTCGATGAAGGGCCGCTCGGGGCTCCACTGCGTGAACAACAGGATGGCGCCGACGGCTTCGATGGCAAATGTCGAGACGATGATGGCCTTCAGCGCGCTGCGCACCTCGGCGAAAGATTTCGCGTCGATGGCCTCCTGCACGACTTGCATCTGGCTCATCCGAATCCGCCGGCCCACCGCCGTCACAAAAAATGCGGTTATGGTCATGATTCCCAGGCCACCGATCTGGATCAGGACAAGGATCACCCAGTGACCGAACCGGGAAAAATATTCCGGCGTATCCCTCACGATCAGCCCCGTTACACACGTGGCGGAGGTCGCCGTGAACAGTGCATCCACAAAGGGTGTTCCCTGCCCATCCGCCGTCGCCCTGGGGAACATGAGCAATACCGTCCCGGCGAGAATCACCCCAACAAAGCTCAGGGCGATGGCGAACGCCGGCCTTCCGTATAGAAAGCTCAGCACCCTGGGCGGAAGGGGCAGCCGGACGCCGCCGCCCGTCACGGGGAACAGCTCCATGACGGCGAAGTAGAGGACGCAGAACTTGAGGGTGTCGATTACGCTGGGGAGGAAATTGGCTTCGACCCCAAAGATCGAACACACGCCCAAGGCCAGAAAGAACAGCAGGACCACAAGTCTGCCAAGCGGATGGCCTGGGCCCTCGGCCCGTGACCGCAGGCCAGGGATGCTGCACACCGTCTTGCCCGCAGCGATCAGGAGGGACAGGATCTGAATCCCCGTCAGACACAGCACGGTCGTGCGGTTCACATAGAAACCGAACTCGACGACCACCGACACCGCAGCGGCGAAGATGATCAGCGATCCGACTGGACGCAGCCTATGAATCCAAGGTCGCTCTTTGGTCGCCTTTTGGTTTCGGAACACAGGTCGTACCTTTTCTGGAAACGGGGCGCCTTCGGGAAAACAAAATTATACAAAGAAAGCGGCGTTTCATCCAAGCGTTTTTCGTTGAGCACTCCCTGACGATACCTATAATAATGGCGGCCAGCGATAGACGAATGATCGCCGCCACGGCGGCGGCTGCAACAGATCGCAGGACCGGCGTAGTCTTTGTTTTGGAGAATCAGACATGACCAGTGCAATGTCCTCACGCGAACGAATGTTGGCCGCCATCCAGGGCCGCGAGACCGATTACCCCCCCTGCTCCTTCATGATATTCAACGGACTACGACAAACCTGTAAAGACCAGCTCGAGTTCGTCGAGCGCCAGATCGAACTGGGCCTGGATACCTTCGTCGGCTTCCCCGTGCGCGACACCCAACGCGATCGGTCGAAGACGGAGCAGGGCGACCTACACGGCCTGCCCGTCCGCTTCGCACCGGAGGTCGAGATCACCGAATGGCGCGAGGACAGGCCCGGAGATCGATACCCGAGTCTCCATCGCCAATACAAAACTCCCGCCGGTACGCTCAGCACCTCCGTGGACAAGACCGAGGACTGGGTTCAGGGCGACCGCGTGCCGATCTTCGACGATTTCGTGATCCCGCGCGCACGCAAGCGCCTCATCACCGGCCCGGATGACCTGCCCGCGTTGAAATTCCTCCTCACCATGCCCACCAACGACGATATCGCCGCCCTCCGCGAGTCGTCCAGGCCGGCCAGGGCCCTGGCCGAAAAGCACGACCTGCTCACCGTGGGCGAGTGGGGGTCGCTCTTCGATACGGCCTGCTGGTTGGCGGGTATGGAGGAGCTTGTCCTCGCGGCCGTTGACCGTCCGGAGTTTGTCGAGGAACTTTTCGATATCATCGAAGAATGGAACCGCCGCCGCATGGAGGTTGTCCTTGATGAGGGGGTGGACCTCTTCATTCGCCGGGCGTGGTACGCCACGACGGACTTCTGGTCGCCGTCGCTCTACGAGCGGTTCATCCTGCCGCGTCTGCAGCGCGACGCGCAGACGGTCCACGAGGCGGGCGCGAAGCTCGGCCTCATCACCACCAGCTCCTACACACCGCTGCTGGATCTCTATCTGGAATCGGGCATCGACGTCCTGATCGGCCTCGATCCCGTCCAGGACACCCGCGTGGATTTTGCATTGACGAAACAAAAGCTCGGCGGAAAGGTCGGGCTGTGGGGTGGGGTGAACGGGTTCGTCACCATCGAGCGCGGCACGCCGGACGAGGTGCGCGAGGCCGTGCGCGAGGCCATGCGCGTCCTGGCCCCCGGCGGCGGTTTTATCCTCTCGCCGGTGGACAACGTGACCAAGAACGACGACCGCACCTGGGCCAACGTTCGCGCCCTGATCGACGAGTGGCAAAAACTCCGGGCGAATCCTTGAGGGCTCAAGACGGCTCCTGATTCGTCCCGTCTCTGCTCCGGTGATCGGCGCCAGCATTTTCCTTGACGTGCCGGTTTTCCTTTCGTAAGAGCACGTCCTTATCGTGTGCCCCGTTCAAACTCGCTGGAGCGGGGCGCGCCGCAATTTGACAGGTTCGGCTACGTGTGATATACTTGTGCTTGGATGACCCCAGCCCGGACTGCCGGGGCTGCTGCGCCAAGGGGGATGGCGCATCAATTCTGCGAGATGAATGCGAGTCGGTCCCAGATCGTTATGGCTCGGAAAATGCTTTCTATTATCAAGAGGTATGCCCTTGGCTATGGCCTCTTCTTTGCGTTCATACTCATCGGCATGACGCTGGGCGGGCCGTTTATCCTCACCATTGCTGTCGGGCTGGGACTGCTGTATCCAGACGGGTATCCCGTCTTCCCGCGCGGGGCTTTCAAGATCGCTTCGGTTGCGTCCGCGATGATTTCATTGGCGATCGGCCTGTGGTGGCTTGGCCGTTCAACGCAGTGGCTGGAGTCGCCGATGGCGCGGCTGCATGGGCGCCTGTTACAGTCCAGGAGAATGCTCACTATACGATTTGTGGGCGTCCTGATCGCTTGGCCTTTGTTTGCGTTTATCTTGAGTCCATGGGTGCTTCTGTCGCAGGCGCTTGAGGCAGGGGTGCATTGGTTGGGGCTGGAGGAGGGGGGTCTACGTTCTGTGCTGTGCGGCATTCAGTTTGTCATTGGGGTGCTTTGGCTCGGTGTGGTCATTGGCTGTCCACGACCCATCTTCGAGAAGCGGCCGATCTTCTGGCGGATCGTGCGGCGGTGCCGGGTGATCTTCATCGACTGGGTGCTGGAGCCCTCGTTCCCCCGCGCCGCGCGCCGGGAGAGAGGGCGATTGCTCGGCGGCGGGCAATAGCATCCCGGAGCGTCTCACGCCTGCAGGTCGATCTGTTGCACCGCGCTGACCATGGCAGTGGCGGGAAGGCCCTTGACAAAATCGGTCATGTGTTCCAGGACGTTGCGCTCCTGGCCTTGGTCCGGTATCTTCAGACCGAGAAAGACCACGCGGGAATTGCCGCTCTCGGCGCGAATCATGTCGGCGGGCGATCCGGACCGGACCAGGACGTGCACCTCCGCGTCGATGCGCGCCCCCTCGACAAGGTCCTGCAGGTGCTGCGTGGCCTCCTCAACGCCGGCCTCGGAATCGACGATGCGCAGGATCCGGATCGTGCAGCCCTCATACTCATCATTGAGCCGAAGCAGATAGGCGAAGAGCAGCATCATCGGCCCGTTTTCGCGCCCGCGCCACCAGACGTCGATGGCCCGGTCGCGCATCGCGGGACTCTCGCTGTCGTCCGGCTTAAGAACGATAAGGTTCTTCCCAAACGATCGGATGCGGCGCAGTGCGCTGCCATAGTCTTCATACGCCTCCGGCCGGTCCGTCCATCCCAGGAGGACCGTGTTCGGCTTGAACCCGCCGATGCCCGATGCCTGCACCAGGGCGTCCACCCCCGATTCGTAGTCGGGGGCGATCACGACCTCGTAGAATGCCTCCAGATCGTGGGATTCGATAAAACTCTGGATCGACTTTTCCTGGCCCCGCTTGCGCTGCATCATCTGCTCGGTATCGCCGACAAGGATCTGAGAAAGAATCACAAGGCCCTTGCGGCAGCCGGCGGCATCGGCGAACTCGACCAGGTGCGGTCGGGTCTTTGGATTGCCGCTGAGCACGAGCATGCTCGGCCGCCAGTTCTTGGCGTGCGCTGTCTCCCCGGACATCTTCAGCAGGTTCTCCCGAGCGCGTGAGAACAGGAAGCCGTATCGCGCGTCACCCCAGCGCACGCGAACGGCCTTCACCTCGATATACTCATAGATGGTCGCCAGGACGATCACGCTCAACAGGGCATAGAGAGGACTGATGAGGAACATGATGACCACACACGCCCCCGCGCCCGCCAGCGCCGTTGTCCAGTGGAAGAACCGAAACTGCGGCCGGAAGCTCGGCGCGTCGGAGAAGGTTTCATAGAACGTGGCGAAGTTTACCAAGCCGTACGTGATCATGAAAAACATCGTGATGATCGGCGCGATCAGGTTGAGCTTGCCGACCAGAATCCCGATCAGTGCGATGGCCAGGGTGAGCACGGCGGCTCGCCGCGGTTCGTCTTTCACCGGATCGCCCTTGCCGAAGAAGCTGAGGCTCTGGATGATTCGGTCCCTGGCATAGGCCTGCAGGATGCGCGGCGCGCCCACGAGACACCCGAGCGCGGAGCTGAGCGTGGCCGAGTAAACGCCGATGTCGATGAGAACGTCCGCCAGGGCGACGCGCTTCATCATGAGCGGGTTGTCGATCAACTCCCCGCGCGAGAGCGTTCCCCCGCACAGGACGGCAAGGACGAGATAGATGACCGACGTCACGCTGATGGCCGCGAGCGTGCCTCGTGGGATGCTCCGTGAGGGGTCGATTAAATCGCCCGACATGTTGGTCCCGGCCATGATGCCCGTCGCCGCCGGAAAGAAGATGGCAAAGAGAACCCAGAACGTCATCCCCGGCCTTGCAGCGGGATGCTCCGGCGAGATCATCCAGAGGTTTTCCTTCAGCAGGGCGGGATCGAAGTTCATTACCGCTCCCACAAAAAAGGAAAGTATCGACAGGCCGAGGCACGCGAGGATCAGGTACTGCACCTTGATCGCCCACTCGGCACTGAAGTACGCGGCAAGAAACAGCAGCAGACACACCGCCACCCCGATCGTCCGAGCGGCGGCCGGCCCGGCGAAGGACGGATAGTTGGTGGTAAACGCCTCCGTGAAGCCGACAACGTAGAGCGAGATCGAAACGGCCTGGGCAAGATAGAGCACTACGCCGATCGCCCCGCCGAACTCGGGACCGAGACTCCGCGAGATCAGGAAGTAGGCCCCGCCCCCCTGCACACGGGTGTTCGTGGCAACAGCCGACAGGGATAGCGTGGTGCACGTCGTGACGAGTTTCGAGATCAGGATGATAACCAGCCCCATCACCACCCCCGCCGCGCCCACGACATACCCCAGGCGCAGGAACATGATCACGCCGAGGATCGTCAGCGTGCATGGCGTAAACACGCCCCCGAACGTGCCGAAGCGCCTGGCGCCGGTTGCAGCAGTGTGGGGCATTTCGAATCCATCAAGAAGAGAATGAATACCCGCGATTGGCATAATGATTCTACTGGGCAGGACTGCCAAGGTCAAGAACGTGTACGGCGGGACGGTCGTCTCTCCGTATGGCCGTCGATCGGTGAAAGGGGCGATTGACAATACGCGCAGATTTGTGCTAAACTTACCACCGCAAGAGATATGTCACGAGGGAGTGGCACTCGGAGCGGTGTTTACAGGAGATCACATGAGGAAGCTCCGCATCGGGACTTGGATATTTTCGGCTGCGTTTCTGGTTTCTTCTGCCTTTGGCGTCGCGCGGGCCGACTGGCCCCAGTGGCGCGGGCCGAAGCGCGACGGTAAGTCCCTCGACAAGGGCCTCCTCAAGAAGTGGCCCGATGGCGGCCCGCCCCTCGTCTGGAAGGCCGACGGCATCGGCACGGGCTACTCCAGCGCCGCCGTTGCCGATGGCATGGTCTATATCACCGGCATGAAAGACGACAATCTGGTCATCACCGCCTTCAATATGGAAGGGGAGAAGCAATGGGAGAAGGTCCACGGCCCCGTCTGGACCAAGAACTGGCCCGGGTCCCGCGCCACCCCCACCATTGACGACGGCAAGCTCTACCTTATGTCGGGCCGCGGGTTGCTCGCCTGCTACGATGCCAAAAGCGGCGACAAAAAATGGGACGTAGACATTACGAAGGCGTGTGGCGGCCAGCCGCCGAACTGGGGCTATGCCGAGTCCGTCCTCATCTACAGGGGGCACGCTATCGTCACCCCGGGGGGCAAGAACTGCATCGTGGCATTCAAGACATCGAACGGGCGCCCCGCATGGCGCAGCAAGGGGCTGAGCGACCCCGCCGGCTACGGCTCCTGCATCCTTTTCGAGTACAAAAGGACCCCCCTGATCGCTAATCTGACCTCCAAGGGGCTGGTCTGCATCGACGCAAAGAAGGGCAATTTCCTGTGGCGGGATGATCGCTGCGCGGGGCGGACGGCGGTCTGTCCGACGCCGGTGTATTCCGACGGCTATGTCTTTGCCGCCAGCGGCTACGGCAACGGCGGCGCGTGCGTAAAACTCTCCGGCTCCGGCCGACGGATCAAGGCGAAGCAGGTTTGGGATACGAAGGACATGGTCTGCCATCACGGCGGGTACGTTGTCGTTGACGGCCACATCTACGGCAACAACGGCAACGGCTGGGCCTGCATCGATCTGAAATCGGGTGAAACCAAGTGGAACGAGCGGGGCGTCGGCAAGGGGTCGGTCTGTTATGCCGATGGAATGCTCTACACCTACGCCGAAAATGGGGGCGTCATCGGGCTGGTCGAGGCCACTCCGAAGAAATTCAACCTGGTGAGTCGGTTCAGTGTGGAAGGGCAGGACAAGAGCTGGGCGCACCCCGCTGTGACGGATGGACGATTGTATCTGCGATACGGTGACAATCTTTACGTCTTTGACGTGAAGGCGAAATAGAGACGGGGCCTGGACTCTTCGGGGAGTGCATTGTGAACCCGTGCAAGATCATTATCTCCCAAACCGCCGCGTCCGATCCCAAGAAGCATGACTTCGAGGAGAAGTTGGCAAAGCAGTGCTCGGCGAACGGGCTGCCCGTTCTGGTCGTACCAGACATTTACCAAGCAGAGCCCAACGCAAACGCCGTACTGGCCATCCGCCAAGTCAAGGGGCCGGTCATCCTGTTCAGTTGGCTACAGCCCCGAGCGGCGTTCTGGACGTTGCAGCAGTTCGGTGTGAAGGGCGAAAGGGCCGAGGTCGTGAGCGTGGAACCGTTCCATCCGGACAAGCGGCCCATCCTATGCCTCAACCTGTCGGACCGGTGCTGCCCCGGACGCTGGATGGAGAAGATCGAGGAGGTCCTGGACGGGGAGCTTCCCGGCGAAACGGGTATCCTCGATCGAATCGACGAAACCGTTCCCGACCGCTGGTACCCCGTCATCGACTACAGCCGGTGCACCAACTGTCAGGAGTGCCTGGAGTTCTGCCTGTTCGGCGTGTATGAGATCGACAAAGGGGGCCGCGTGGTTGCCTCCACACCCGATGCCTGCAAGCCCGGCTGCCCCGCGTGCAGTCGGGTCTGCCCCAGCCAGGCCATCATGTTTCCCCTGCACGAGACGGACGAGGCGATCGCGGGGTCGGACACGGAAAAGATTCGGCCCTTCGACGCAGACGCCTTCAAAAAATTGAGAACCGACTACGAAGAGGGCAAGACCAGCGTGCAGGACGTGCTCCGGGCGTGTGGTTGCAAGACGAAATCGCTCCCAAGATCGTCCCGGCCTTGCTGCTCCGATGACGCGCCCGGGGAATCGCCTGCGGAAAGCACCGACCGGGGGTACTTCGATAAGCTCATTGATGGCCTGGTCAAAGATTGACTCCGGTAAGCGCCACAAACGCCCGTCCTGAACGCATCCCGCCCAAGGGTTTCCCCATCGTCCTCACGGCCGACCGTGTCCTGATGGCCGACTACCGCATTCTCCTGGACGGCATGTTCGCCGCCGCGCAGACCACCAGCACCCCCGAACCGGTAATGCGGTCGTTCGTTTCCACCCCCATGCCCGCCGTCGGGGTCCGGGCCGAGAAAGCGCCCCTCGGCCTCCGGCGCCTGGAGGCCGCGCTCCTTCGCGCCGGACACTCCCGGGAGGATGTGGCCATCGTCCCCCCCGAGCGCCTGACCGCCGCCATCGGTGCATCCACGCGCCTCGTTCTTGTGTCGTCGGGCGACCCATTGGGTCTGGGTATGAACAACAGCACCATGAGCGCCATCGTGGGAGGCGATCCATACACCCGCGTCTGGTTCGAGCGGATGCTGCTGCGGCTCAGGGGCCTCAAACGAAAGTTTTCCAATGTGACGGTGATCGCCGGCGGACCGGGGGCGTGGCAGCTCGAACAGAACGACGAGGAACGGCAACGGCTTGGGATCGACCTCGTCTTCTCGGGCTATGCGGAGGAGGCCCTGGCGCAGCTTGTGACGAACGTCCTGGAGGGGAAGCCGATGGATGCAGTCTTCTCGGCCGGCCGCGTTCGCGCCGAGAGCGTGCCGGAGGTCCTCGGCCCCACGAGCATGGGTGTGGTCGAGATCAGTCGGGGCTGTGGGCTGGGGTGCGGCTTCTGCACCCTCCGTTCGGAACCCATGGCTCACCTTTCCCTCGACAGAATCGTTCACGATGTGCAGACAAATGTCCGAGCCGGCGTCACCAGTATCTGCCTTGTGAGCGAGGACCTCCTGCGCTATGGCGCTGACGGCGCAAAGCCTTCTCCCTGCCGGCTCATCGACATGCTCCACGCCGTGCGCCGCGTGGAGGGCCTGCGTCTCATTCAAACCGACCATGTGAATGTCTCGTCAGCGGCGCAGTTCCCCGAAGGCGACCTCCGCGAG
The DNA here is from genome assembly GCA_013152475.1 of Planctomycetota bacterium. GTDB lineage: Bacteria > Planctomycetota > Brocadiia > JAADGH01 > JAADGH01 > JAADGH01. The sequence continues at coordinate 68,625 of JAADGH010000195.1, read as the reverse complement.
GTACGCCATGTCATGACCGGCGGCGTTCGGCATGACTACCTCTGGGTCAATGTCGGCGTCGAGAGCGCCAGCGGAAAGCTGCTCAAGGCCAACGGCTGCGCGGGGAAGGTCCGGCCGTTCGGGATCGAAGAATGGGCAAAGGTCTGCCGGCAGGCGATCCTCCGGCTGATCGATGCCGGTTTCATCCCCATGGTATCGCTCGTCTTCGGTCTGCCTGGCGAGGACGAAGACGACGTGAGGCAGACGCTGGCCCTCGTCGAGGAGCTCCAGGGCGCGCGCGTCATGATCTTCCCCCTCTTCTTCGCGCCGATCAAAAAGGGACAGAAACCGTTTGGCCTGGCGGACATGACGCCGCTGCACTGGCGTCTATTCCGACTGAGCTACCGGCTCAACTTCAAGTGGCTCCCCAAGGTCTACTGGGACAATCAGCGCGGCGCCGGCGTTTCCCTCGCCCGGCGGCTCCTTATGCAAGGAGCAGGACAGTTGAATTCGCTGGGATGGAGACTGCGGTTCATCTGGAAATCGGGCAGGCTGTTCCCGTGAGAAAAACAGTCACAACCCGACGCATCGAAAAGGCTTACAGGATAGCGGGGGAACGCCTGCTGGCAGAGAAAGGCGACCGCCCCCACTGGACTGGCCAACTCTCCGCATCCGCCCTGTCCACCGCCACATCGATCAGCGCGCTTTGCCTCGCTGACAGGGAGGGACATGCCCCTCGCATCGGCCGGGCCCTCGATTGGCTGACGGAAACCCAAAACGCCGACGGCGGCTGGGGAGACTCCGTCCGGAGCCGGAGCAATCTTCCGACCACCTGCCTCGTCCTCGCGGCATTCACAATCGCGAATCGGTCCGACGCCGCGTGCCTCGCAAGAGCGCGGGAACACGTCCGGCGAGCCGGAGGACCCAAGGCGGTGGTGGGAATCTACGGCGGCGACCGAACATTCTCCGCGCCCATACTGACGAATCTCGCCATCGCCGGGTTGGTGGACTGGCAAGAGTGTCCCGGCCTGCCCTTCTACCTGGCCGCCCTCCCGCCTGAGTTGTTCAGGCACGTTGGCCTGCGCGTCGTCAGCTACGCCCTGCCCGCGCTCGTCGCCGTGGGGCTGGCGCAATTCGTGAATGGGAAAAACCGCAATCCTCTTGCCACACTCGTCAAGGCGCTTTCCGTCCGCCCGGCATTGAAGCGGCTGGAGATCATCACCCCGGAGAGCGGAGGCTTTCTCGAGGCCACGCCGATCACCTGCTTCGTGGCCATGAGCCTGATCGCCGCCGGACGGGCCGATCATCCGGCGGTGTGGAAAAACGTCGAATTCCTGTGTCGCGAGCAGAGGCCCGACGGTTCGTGGAAGATCGAGCGCGATCTCGCCATCTGGCTGACCACGCTGAGCGTGAAGGCCCTCGGCGGGGGCGATGCGGCGGCGCGGGATTGGCTGCTGGCGCAGCAGACGCAGACCGTCCATCCCTATGTCGGCTCCGCGCCGGGGGCATGGGGGTGGACCCATGCGAGCGGCAGCGTGCCGGATGCCGACGACACCTCCGGCGCCCTCCTGGCCCTCTCGCTCCTGCCGGGCAGTGATGCCGCCGCCCGGGCCGCGCTCCGGGGCGCACGATGGCTCATCGACCTCCAGAACGCCGACGGTGGCTGGCCGACCTTCTGCCGCGGTTGGCAGAAGCTGCCCTTCGACCAGAGCTGCGCCGACATCACCGCCCACGCCATCCGCGCACTGTCAGCATGGCGGTCGAACGTCCGGACGAAATTGGCCCGGCGCATGGACGGGGCCGTGCGGAACGGCTTCAGCTACCTTGAAGCAAGCCAGGCGCGCGACGGAAGCTGGACGCCGCTCTGGTTCGGCAACGAGGCCGCCCCCCATGAGGCGAACCCGGTCTATGGGACCTCGCGCGTCCTGCTGGCCTATGCCGACCTGAACCGGACCGATGATCTTCCCGCCCGCAAGGGACTGCACTTCCTTCGGACGGCCCAGAACTCCGACGGAAGCTGGGGCGGCGCGCCCGGCGTCGAGGGAAGCATCGAGGAAACCGCTCTGGCGTGTTCGGCGCTCTGTGCATTCGAGGGGGAGGGCCTGGCCGCATCGCTGGAGAGGGGGCTTGCATGGCTGTGCAGCGAGATCGAAAAGGACGGCCTTGATCGTCCGGCGCCGTTGGGGTTCTATTTCGCAAAACTGTGGTATTTTGAGAAGTTATATCCTATCATATTTGTCACGTCCGCCCTGCGACGAGCGCTAGAGCGCAGAAGGAAACGATGACCGGCATCCTTCATGACATCAAAAAAACCGGCGAGGAGGTCCAGGCCTACCGGAAGGCCCTTGGCACCGTCGAGCTCCGCAAGGAGCTCTGGCAGGCGGCGCTCGATGCGACGAAGGGCGTCTCGCGCAGACGGCCCATGTGCCGGGACGAGCTTACGGCCATCGGCAAGGGGTTGCTCGAGAGGGGGGGGCTGAGCGAGGACCATCTTGGTTTCACCATGGTCATGCTGCACAACGCCTTCTGGCTGGAGCAGTTCTTCGCTGTGCCTATCGAGCGGCGGCTTCTCCTGCTTCCGCGCTGTCTTGTCAACCTGCCGGATGTGATCGAGTTCGCCGAGGGCCTTGGCTACCGCACGATCGTCGCCGAGGGGTCGCCCGTCGTGGTAAAGATCATCGGCGAGGAGGACATGGACGCCATCATCGGCATCGGGTGTCTCGACTCGATGGAGAAGGCCTTCGACAAGGTGATGCAGGTAGGCGTGCCCTCCATCGCCATCCCGCTCACCACGTGTGGGTGCAGAGACACGGAGGTCGATACGGACCTTTTGAAGTGGTTCCTCTCCGGCGAGGGGTCCGCCGCCGGCGAACGCACACGGAGCTACCTGCCTCTGCTCCGGGTGGCCCACCGGATGTGCAACCAGCCGGAGTTTGGCCGGCTGCTCGAAGACCTGTGGCACCCCGACGAGGAGACGGCCCGGATCGCCGGCGACTGGCTGCGGCGGGGGGGCAAGCGGCTGCGCCCCTTCATCACCCTGGCCGGCTATCGCGCCTTCCGCCCCCAGGCGATGCTGACGCCCTGTGTGAAGCGCGTGGCCCTCGCCATCGAGGCCTTTCACAAGGCGTCGCTGGTTCACGACGATATCGAGGACGACGAAGAGTTCCGGTATGAGGAGCAGACGATCCACCGCAGATACGGCATCCCGGCGGCGATTAACGTGGGGGACTACCTGCTCGGCCTGGGATACCGCCTGGCGGCGACGGTGGAGGAGGAGTTCGGCCCGGAGAAAGCGGCAAGGCTCTTTCGGACCTTCAGCCACGCCCATGCCCAGCTTGCGCGGGGCCAGGGGGCGGAGCTTCTGTGGCGGCGCGAACGCTCGCGCGAGCTGCCGCTGGCCGACGTCCTGCGGCATTACATCCTGAAGACGTCCCCCGCCTTCGAAGCGGCCCTCGCCGCCGGGCTTGTGATGGGGGGCGCCCATGAGGGGCACGGGAAGGCGGTGCGCATGCTCTCGAAACACCTCGGCGCGGCCTTTCAGATCAACAACGATCTGACGGATTGGATCGAGGACTCGGCCTACGTCCGGCCCACATCGCTCCTCGCCCTGGCGCTGGAGCGCTGCTGCGAAGAGGAACACGCCACCCTCTTCGCACCGACCGACGCGGGGGCCGTTGAGGAGATCTACCTCCGTCATGGTGTGTTCCAGCGGGCGGAGGTGCTCCGGGAGCGTTTTCGGGTTCACGCCCTCGATGTGGCGCGGGAGACCCAGCCCGAGAACTTTCAGGAGCTCCTCGTCTTTCTCGTCGAGACCATTCTCTAAGCGCAGGACCCACGATGCCCGAAGGCGGTTTCGAGCAAACCAGCTATCTGGCCAAGCTGAGCGCCCGCATGCGCAGGGCCTTGGCCCACGCGAACGTCCCGGCAAGGAAGCGTCACGTCCAAACCATTCTGTCCTTCCAGAAAGACAACGGTGGTTTCGCGGGGCGGCGCGGCGGAGCGGACCTCTATTACACCGGCTTTGCCGTTCGGGCGCTTCACGCGCTTGATGTGCTGGAGCACAGCATTGTCACGAAAGTACTTGCTTACCTTGCATGTCGGCGACCGAGGAATGCCATTGACCAGTTGAACCTGCTCAACTCGCTACTGGTTCTCGACGGAAAGAGTCCGGACCGGGAAGCCCTGTTCGGTTTTCTCGAACGCTTTCGCATGCCGGACGGTGGTTACGGAAAAACGATAGACGCGGAGGTGGGAAGCACCTATCACACGTTCCTCGCTGCGCTCTGTTACGACTTGATCGGGGAACGGCCCCCCGATCTGGATCGGCTGCAGCAGTTCCTTGAACGGCAGAGCCGGGCGGACGGCGGCTTCTGCGACGCCCCTACGGCACGGTACAGCAACACGAACGCCACGGCCGCAGGGCTCTCGACGGACATGCTGCTGAGGCCGGCGGACCCGCCGCGAATCGCCCGCGCCGCGGAGTACCTGCTCCACATGTGGAATGGCGCCGGCGGCTGGCTTGCTACGAGGAGCGCTCCGTTCCCCGACCTGCTCAGCACCTATACCGCGCTGATGACCCTGAAGAGCGCTGGCATGCTTGCGCCGGAGATGGTGGCCGGGGCAGCGCAGTTCGCCCGCTCATGCGAGTGTGAAGGCGGCGGCTTCAGGGCCTCGCCGGTGGACGACCAGGCGGATACCGAGTATACTTTCTACGGGCTGGGTATCCTCGCGCTGGCCTTCGAGAAGGCAGACCCATCCGAGAGATTCTGGCGCGCGAACAAAGCTCAGTGGAGTGAATCATGATCGAGGTCCGAGATATTACGAAGGAATATCCCGCCCCCGGCGAGCCGCTGCGCGTGCTCCGGGGCGTGTCGTTCGACCTGAGCGAAGGCGAGTCGCTGGTGGTCATGGGGCCGAGCGGCTCGGGAAAGAGCACGCTCCTCAATATCATCGGCACGCTCGACTCCCCCACGTCGGGCAGCATCCTGTTCGAAAGCCTCCGCCTGCAAGACCTGGCGGCGGACGATGCCGCGGCGTTCCGCAACGAGAGCCTCGGATTCGTGTTCCAGGACCATCATCTCCTGCCACAGTGCACGGCCGTCGAGAACGTTTTGCTCCCGTGCCTGGCAGGCGGTCCCGTCACATCGGAAAACGAGAACCGTGCACAGGAGCTTCTGGACAAGGTCGGGTTGGCGGACCGAAGCAACCATTTTCCCTCCGAGCTTTCCGGGGGCGAACGGCAGCGGGTGGCGATAGCGCGATCCATGATCCGGCGCCCACGTCTCCTGCTCTGCGACGAGCCGACAGGCAACCTGGACGCGAAACGGTCCGAGAAAATCGGAAAGCTCTTTATCCGACTTCGCGACGAAGAGAACGTTGCCCTGATCGTCGTGACCCACAATGCCGAATTCGGGGCAATGTTCGACCGGTGCGTGACATTGAGCGAGGGGACGCTCCATGACTAAGGCCCGCCTCCTTCTTCGAACGATCTGGCACTTCCGCCATGCGGACCTGGCCACGATGCTGGGCATCGCCGTGGGCACGGCGGTCTTCGCCGGATCGCTTATCGTGGGGAGCAGCGTGCGGGAGAGCCTGCGGGACATCGTGGCGGCCCGGCTGGGCGATGTGGACTACGTCCTGCGGTCTCCTCATGTCTTCGACCAATCACTGGCCGGGCGGATGAACCGCGCAAAGGGGTTCGAGGCGGGCTTTGCCCGAGTGGAGGCGCTCCTGCACACATCGGGAAGCGGCGCGAACGCGGATTCCAGTGCATGGGCGCCACGCGTGCATGTTTTCGGCCGCGACGGAATACAGGCGGGCACGTGCATCGTCAGCGAACCCCTCGCCGAGGCAATCGGCGTCGCCCCCGGCAAACCGGTGATCATCCGGGTGAGGCCGATCGGACGGACGGTCTTCGATGTTCCCTTCGGCCAGCGCGGGCAGGATGTCATCTCACTGCGCCTGAAGGTCGAGCGTGTGGCAAAGAAGACCGAGGTAGAGGGAGCGTTCTCCTTCGTTTGCTCGCAGCGCCCGGTGCGGAACGTGTGGGTCCCTCTGAAGGAATTGCAGGAGGCCGTCGGCTGCACGGGAGGAGCGAACACGCTGTTTGTCTCTGCGAGGGATCACACAAGCAGCGACGATGGATTGCAGAAGCTGCTGAAAGAGAGCGCTTCCCTGCAGGACTATGGGCTGCGCCTTGTTTCGCTGCACAACACCGGCCTTTCCCTGGAATCCGATTCCATTTTCCTCAACCAGGAGACTGAACAGGCGGCCAGGGCGGACCCGCACGCGGAACCTGTCCTGGTGTATCTCGCCAACACGATTAGGGACCTTCGAAGCGACCAAGAATGCCCCTACTCCATGGCGGCGGGAATGGAAACAGTTGAGGGGAGGCCGCTGGGACCCGATGAGATATTCCTGAATCAATGGACAGCCGAGGAGTTGGGGGCAAAGGCAGGCGATGAGATCGAGCTGGCCTATTCCGTGCGCGGGCCGAAGGGAATGCTGGTGGAGAAGCGCACGAAATTCACTATGGCGAAAGTGCTTCCCATGACCGGAGTCGGGGCGGACCGATCGCTCGTACCTCAGTTCAAGGGCATCACCGACGCGGAGACGATGGGCAAGTGGGACCCGCCGCCGGACTTCGAGTTCAAGGCCAGCCGAATCCGCAAGGACGATGAAGACTACTGGGAGAGCTACCGCGCTGCGCCGAAGGCATTCATCGCGCTGGAGACCGCCCGCAAGCTGTGGGGGACGCCGGCGGGAAGCGCAACGTCGATTCGGTTTCCGCCCGGCGCGAAGAAGGAGGCGCTTGCGAAAGAGCTTCTTGAGCGCATCTCGCCGGCATCGATGGGCCTCGTGTTCCGCCCCATCCGCCGGCAACAACTCCAGGCGGCCGGCGGCAACACGGACTTCGGCCAGTTGTTTATGGGCTTCAGTTTTTTTCTCATCATCAGCGCCGCGCTATTGGTTGTGCTCCTCCTGCGGCTGTCGGTCGAGCAGCGGGAACGGCACATCGGCATCATGCTCGCGCAGGGCTTCACCGACAGAGCGATCCTGCGGCTCCTCCTTGGCGAAGGGCTCATTCTCCTTCTTCCGGGCGCACTCATCGGCGTTTTGCTGGCAATCGGATATTCCCTATTGATGATGATCGGGCTTCGCACGGTGTGGCATGACGCCGTCGGTACGACGCTCCTCACACTCCACCTCGCCGCCGGCAGTCTCGCGGGTGGCTTCATCGCAGGTCTGACAGTCGGCGCACTGGCCGTCTGGCGAGGGGTGCGCCGGTTCCGGAGGGGGAGCATTGCGGAGATTCTCGCGGGCGGCACGCAACTGCGCGAGCGCCGTGTTGCGGGCAGGCGGAACCGGTTGGCGGCTGGGGCCCTGTTCGTTGTCGCCATCATGGCCGTAACCCTGGCCACGCTCAGTGATTCAATCCGCCCGGAGATCGCTTTTTTCATCGCAGGCGCCTGCGTATTGGCGGCCTTGCTGCTGAGCTTCCGTGCTGCGATGCGGCGTCCGTCGCGAAGGCGCGACGATGGGCCGCATCGCCTGAATGCACTTGCCTTCGCGATTCGGAACGCGGCGCGGAACCCGAGCCGGAGCATGTTGACCGTGAGCATGCTGGCCTCCGCTTATTTCATTCTGTTTGCCGTGGGGTCCATGAAGACCCAGGGGGCGTCCGTTTCACTCGACCGACACGGGGGCGTTGGCGGCTACCGCCTGATCGCGGAGTTTGATGTGCCCCTGCCCTACGACATCAGCACAAAGGAGGGCCGGCGGTATCTGGCCGTCAAGACGGACGACGAGGGGCTGTGGGACCGGGTGCAGATAGTGAACATGCGCGCCAGTTCGGGCGAGGACGCAAGCTGCCGGAACCTGTATCGGCCCTCCACACCGAAGATCCTGAGCGTGCCCGATGTGATGATCGCAGACGGCCGATTTTCCTTTTCCCCACGGATCAAGGATGTCGAGAACCCGTGGAAACTCCTCAAGAGTGGCGCGGGTGAAGGGATCCCCGTCATCGCCGACAGCGAGTCGGCGCAGTGGATTATGAAGAAAGGCATCGGCGATACAATGGACGTTTTCGATGAAAAGGGGAAGGGGAAAAAGCTGCGGATTGTGGCCCTGCTGAAAAAGAGCATGTTCCAGGGTGTCGTGCTCATGGCGGACGCGAACTTCCACCTGCTCTTTCCCAGCCGGACCGGATACCAGACGCTGTTGATTGACGCGTCCCAAGCCGACGCCGAGAAGGTCCGGAGGATCATCCTGCGTGACCTGCGCGACTTTGGTGCGACGGTCGAGACGACCCGGGAGCGGCTCGACTCCTTTTTCCGCATTGCGAATTCTTATATCTCCGCCTTCGAGATGCTCGGGGGGCTGGGTGTGGTGCTTGGGTCGGTTGGACTCCTGGTGGTCCTCATGCGGGGTGTCGTCGAGCGGCGGAACGAATTCGCCCTGCTCTCGGCCGTCGGCTTCAAGCGGAAGCGCGTCGTGGCGCTGGTTTTGGCGGAGAACGGTCTGTTGCTGGCGGCCGGGGTTGCCATCGGCGTAGGCTCGGCGCTTTTCGCCACGTTCCCGCAGGTGTCGAAGGACCTCGGACAGATCGACCTCGTCCCCATGACCGCCGCCCTGTTGACCCTTGCCTTGTCATTCATCCTCTTCCTGTGCAGCGCGTCGTGGGTCGTCCGGGTGGTCACACCGGCGGCCTTGCGCCGGGAGTGACATTGCGGCATGCAAAGTTCTTGACTTTGTCCGGCGGTTGTTCTATATTTGCGAGGTGCAGTCAGGGGGGTGGTGTTGACGTGATGGCGGAGCAGTGAGAATGGCGCAGCGCATGACGGCTGCGTCGCTCGTGCGGCTCGCCTTTGTTTTTTTGTTCCGTGTTGGATTGGAATTGGTGAAAGGAGGAACGCCCGTGGTGCACTACATTGTGCATGGAGAAAAGGACACGGTTGGCGTCGCCGTGGTGGACCTGAAAAAGGGCCAGTCGCTGACCGGCTGGAACATGGCCAAGAACTCGACGCTTCGCCTGAAGGCCGCGCAGAACATTCCGCTCGGCCACAAGATCGCCGTCGATAATATCGCGAAGGGCGAAAAGGTGATCAAGTATGACGAGGAAATCGGCAATGCGTCGAAGGCAATCAAGAAGGGACAGCACGTCCATACCCAAAATCTGAAGACAGCGAGGTGGTGAGCGATGGCTGGACGAAAGCAGAGGAAAGCAAGACTTGAGAAGCATTTCATGGGGTACCGGCGAGAGAACGGACGTGTGGGTATCCGCAATCACGTCGTGATCATGCCGCTCGACGACATCTCAAACGCCGCCGCTCAGGCCGTCGCTTCGCACATTCAGGGAACGATGGCGCTCCCTCATCATTACGGTCGTCTCCAATTCGGCGAGGACCTGGATCTGTTTTTCCGAACCATCATTGGCACGTGCGCCAATCCGAACGTTGCGGCCTGTGTGGTGATCGGCATTGAGGACGAGTGGACGAACAAGATCGTTGAGGGTGTCAAGAAGCTGGGTCGGACAAAGGCGGCTGGTTTCTCCATCGAACTGAAAGGCCAGATGGAGTGCGTGCGGCAGGCGTCGTGGAAGGCGTGGGAATATAAACTGTGGGCGAGCGAGCAGAAGCGCGAGAAGTGCCCCATCAAGGATCTCTGGGTCTCAACCAAGTGCGGCGAGTCGGACACCACGTCCGGGCTGGCGTCGTGTCCCACGGTGGGCAATGTCTTCGACCGACTGGAGGCCATCGGCAACACGCTCAGCTTCGGCGAGACCACCGAGGTTACCGGCGGCGAGCACATCTGCGCAGCGCGGGCCAAGAACAAAAAGGCTGCGGCGCAATTTATGAAAATGTTCGACGATTACCAGAAGGTGGTGGAGACGCAGGGCGTGGACCTGATGGGGTCGCAGCCGACGAAGGGCAACATCCGCGGCGGGTTGACCACCATCGAGGAAAAGGCCCTCGGCAATCTCCAGAAGATCGGCAAGAAGTGCAAATATGTCGGGTGCTTGAAGCCGGCCGAAATGCCGAAGGGAAAGGGCCTGTGGTACATGGATACCTCCTCGGCCGCCGCCGAGGCCGTTACCCTGTGGGCCGCCGCTGGCTTTGCGTGCCACCTCTTCCCGACAGGGCAAGGGAACATTGTTGGCAACCCGATCCTGCCTGTGGTCAAGCTGTCGGCCAACCCGAAGACCTGCCAGGTGATGAAGGAGCACATCGACGTCGATGTGTCCGGCATTCTCCAGCGCAAGCTGACGCTGAACCAGGCGGGCGACAAGCTGTGGGACATGATGATCCGCGTGGCCAACGGGCGCTGGACCTGCGCCGAGGTGATGAACCACAAGGAATTCGTCATGACGAAGCTGTACGTGAGCGCATAATTGAACCGATAAATGGGGGCGGGAATCGCGCAATGGTCCTGGCTGCTGTGGTCGTCGTTTGGCCACAGCAGCCTGGTTGCTTTCTCGCGAGAGAACCCACACGGAGAACAAAAAATGAAGCTGAGTTTGCTGTCGTTCCAGCTCGGGAAGGATATGAACCTGGACAAGCTGCTTGAGGTGGTGACGAACAGCGGGATACCGGGAATTGAATTCCGCGCGGAGCTCGACCACAAGCATGGTGTCGAGCTGGACACCACCCCGGCGCAGCGTGCGGAGGTCCGGAAAAAGTGCGAGGACGCCGGCGTTTCCATCTGCTGCATTGCCACGGGGTGCAAGTTCCAATCCATGGAGGAAACCGAACGGCAGGAGAACGTGGACCGGGGCAAGCGGTTTGTTGATCTGGCGCATGATGTCGGAGCGCCGAGAATCCGTGTGTTCGGGGACCGGTTCGGCGAGAACGATAAGAACACGGTCGTACACAACGTGGGCGATTGCCTGCGTCAACTGGGCGAACATGCCGAAGGCAGCGGGGTGGACGTTTGCCTGGAGATGCACGGCGACTTCTACAATTGGACGTATGCCAAGGGCGCCATCGAGGTTGCCGATCACCCGCGCGTCGGTATCGTGCACAACTGCGACCCGCGCGAGGCGAAAGACGGGCCGGTCAAGGACTCCATCGACCAGGTGAAGGGCCACATCCGCCACGTTCACATCCATGATCTCGAGTCCGGCAAATATCCCTACAAGGAATTCTTTGCAATCATGAAATCTCTTGGATACCGGGGATTTATGTCACTTGAATGTAGGGAGAGCCTGGATGCGGAGCGTGTCATTGGTTTGTATGCGGCGCTGTTCCGGGAGATGGTCGTCTCGGCGTAGAAGTCATTCCTTTCGAAAATGGCCTCTCCTTCCTCAGAATAACTCAGAAATCGGCTCGATATTAGCGTTCTAATCCCCCGTTGCGATACCATAGTATTTTTCTCTTGACAAAATATAGCCGAGACGTATATTATTCTCCATAGCTAACTTTGCGTGTTGTGAACCTATCCTGTAACAACATGGTACCCTTGCGTGGCTTTTTGCTGAGCGGACACGAAGACATGTGGAGCGATATAGGCCCAAAAGCATGCCGGGCATGCAGTGACAGGACGGCAGGGACCGGACCGTGTGTGCTGCCGTTCTGCCTGTGCTTCATCTGTACCCTTCTTTTTCCCTCATTGGTCTTTCCCCAGACGTCTGTGGCGGACGGCAAGACCAAGGGCTCCATGGCGGCCAACCCGGGTCTTGAGCAGACCCCCCTCCACGCCGGACGAGCGGGGCGGGGCAAGGCATCGGCCGAGCCGACGCGTTCAATCGACAATTTCACCAAGCCCCTTTGGCAGTGGCGCCACGCAACAGGAGATTGGGGGGGGCTGCGCAATCGGCTGAATGAGGGGGGCATTACACCGGAGGTGATCTACACCGGCGAGGTGTTTTCAAACTGGCATGGCGGGATAAATACCAACGATGCCACGGAATACCTGAGCAACCTGGACATGACGCTGACCCTCGACACGGAGAAACTCGGCCTCTGGCCGGGGGGGACGTTTTTTGTCTATGGCGAGCAATTGACAGGCCGGGCCATCACCGAACGGCATGTGGGCGATCTCCAGTTCCTCAGCAATCTGGATGCACAGCCCTTCACCCAAGTGAGCGAATACTGGTATGAACAGAGCCTGTTCAACAACACACTTCGCATCCGGGCAGGAAAGCAGGATGGCAATACCAGCTTTGCGGTTGTGGATCATGGGTTGGACTTTATCAATTCCTCGTTTGGGCTGCCTCCAACGATCCCCATGCCGACCTTTCCCGATCCCGGCCTCGGTATTGCCTTTTTCCTCGAACCCGCGGACTGGCTCTGGGTCGGTGGCGGCATCTATGATGGTGACTCCGACGGAGGGCAGTGGGGCTTCAGCAGCGCCTTCGACGGCGAAGGCGGGACGTTCTCGGTCGTCGAAGCCGCGTTGAAGCCCGCGTTCGGAAAGGGTGGACGCCTTCCGGGAAAATACTCCTTCGGCTTCTGGCATCACAGCGACGATCATTTCGAAAAGATCGCGCCAACACCGGCACAGGACCAACCCACCCCCCGCATCTTCACCCGGAACTACGGCCTTTACGCTGGCATCGATCAGGTCCTCTTTCGCGAGAGCGCCTATGAAGCGGACGAACAGGGGCTGGCCGTCTTCGGGCAGTTCGGATGGGCCCCGGCGGATCGGAATGAGATCGCCCATTATTACGGCGCGGGCATGACCTACACGGGACTGATCCCCGGGCGCGACGCCGATGTCTTCGGCATCGCTCTGGCCCACGCCCGTCTGAGCTGGCGGATGAAAAGGATTGACGGACGCACCCACGAAACCGCAATGGAATGTTTCTACAAGATGCAGGTCACTCCCTACCTAACGGTCCAACCGGATATTCAATATATCCTTAACCCAGGCGGCGACGGCAAGGATGCCCTGGTCGGCGGTCTGCGATTCGCGATCGCCTTCTGACCCGAAATCTCTCCGTCTGTGCCAAGACAATTGATAAATCTTCCCGAACATGGTAGAATTTCGCTCAATTGGTCTGGCGACGCTTCTCCACGCGGTGCGAAGAGTCATGACATTGTCTCGGAAAATGCGGGTCCTCCTGCCTGTCGCGGTGGTGTTGCTCCTGATGGGGCTGTGTATTTTGTCTCTCGCCACGATCGACTCTGCCTTTGTGACCCGCCAAATCGCTGCGCAGATCGAGGAAAGTGCGGAGGCGAAGACGGAGATTCAGCGGGCCGAGATCCGGCCCTTCGCCGGAGAGGTGAGGCTGGAGGGGGTGACCATCACAAAAGAGGACAAGGGGACCCATTTCCGATTCGTCACGGACCACATCGACGCCAAGGTGAGCGTCGAGAAACTCATTGTGAGGCAGCTCGATTTCCTGAAGGTCCACGTGGAAAAACCCGCCGTCACCATCGTGCGCACCGACAGGGAGATTCCCAAAGGGGAGAACCTGCCCACTCTCGCCGATCTGCTCCCCACGCGAATCAAGAAACTCGCCAGCCGGTCGCCGAAGAAGGATGAAGAGGACCGGCCCTTTGACTTCGTCATCCAGGACCTGACCATCGAAGATGGGAGCTTCGCATACAAGGAGACCCGGGGAAAGGTCCAAAGCCTTGTCGAGCTCAAAAAGTTGAAGTACCATGCCACGGATGTATCGATCAGCCGGTTCTATCGCTTGCTGGTGGGGGCGAATATCGAGGGCGACTTGCGTGCAGGGGGATTCAAGGGCACCTTCAGAAAATTCCACAGCCCTGGCGCTTCGACGGTCAGCTTCACGAATCTCGACATGAGAAGCCTCAACACGGGGTTCCTGCCGATAGACGCCATTGTCATCAAGAGCGGCGTGATGGACGTGACCGCGGACCTCCTTGCCGATGGAAACACGATGGTGACGGTCAAGGTCTCCGGTTTGGAGATCGAGCGCAATCCAAACAGCCGGAGAAAGACCTTCTTCCTGCTTCCCGTCAAGGACCTCGTCAAGTACGTAAACCGGAAGGGGGGGAACTTCGATCTGGCGCTGAAGCTGTCTGGGGCGGGATGGCATACGAGCGAGGACCTCGACGAGTTGATCGCGGGATTCATGAAAGACTTCTGGATGAGCATAATGCAGGATGGTATGACCGGCTTTGCCAACTGGCTGCACGAGAAGCTCTCACGCTAATGCTTTGGGAAAGGACATGCAGAATCGGGAGACAGGAGAATGAATCGAAGGTCGGCAACACAAACAGTCTCATGCCTTACGGCCTTGGTGGTGGTTCTCGGGGCGGCCGGATGCGGAGTGCTGCGTCGCACGCCTCGGCCCCCGCGCGATTACGCGCGGAAGGGAGCGGTGATTCAGCAGCTCAAATCGTTCGACAATGCCGAAAGCGCTGTGTTTACCGCGGATGGGAAATACGTGCTTGTTAGCAACGCCGCCGAGCTCGGCAGGCCGGATAGAGGGTTCCACTTCGTCGAGCACGGCGGGTTCATCAGCAAGCTGGAAGTCCAGCCCGGCGGAAAGCTGAAGATGGTGAATCGCAAACTCATCGAGGGCATGACCGGTCCACTCGGCATGGCCGTCCTCCCGAAGGCCACAAAGATGTTCCCCGCAGGGACGATCTTCGTCTGCAAAGGCAACCTGCCTATGGCCGAGCCGGACGGGACCCCGATCACGGACTCGATCCGGCTGACTTCGGAGATCATCGCCTTCGATGTCAACGGTAGATTGCTGGGGGCCATCAGTTGGGGGAGGCATTCCTACCTGGAGCAGGTCAGCGGCGCCCCGGCGACCCAACCCAATGGCATGGCCTTCGACAAGGAAGGAAATCTGTATGTCGCCGAGACCGGTGTGGGCGGCGACTCGCTCATCCCGCCCATGGACACGGTCCCCGGCGTGATGATGGTCCCGCATGGGGCCATCGATGATCTTGCCTCGGAGAGGCGGCTCAAGGAAAAGCCGCTTTTTATTCCCATCCCCGGCGGACCCGCCGGCGTCGCTGTCTGTCCCACAGACCAGTCGATCTATGTGAACACGGTCGGCCTCGCGGCCGGCGTCGAAGACCCCGACAAGGGGGCGACATTCCGACTCCGGAAGAGCGATTTTGTCGCCGGTGTGTGCCCCAAACCCATCGCCTCCGGCTTCGGCGCGTTGGATGGCCTTGCTTTCCTGCCGGACGGCACCCGACTGGAAACGCAGGTGCTCTACGAGCCCCACTACATCATGGTGACGATCCCCGGCGGCAAAGCGATGCGTGTGCCGCTGGAACCCAATGTAAGATTCACCGCTTGTGCCGGTATTGCGGTGCGACAGATGTCCGACGGGAGTTATCTGCTTGTGGTCCCGCAGCTCTCCCCCCTCGCACCAAACCTGATGAAGGATGAAGTGACGGTGGTAAAACTGCCGAAGGAGTTCGGCACCATTCCAGCCAAAAAACCGAGGGCGGAGAAAAAGACGACACCCCCAAAGAAACCCGTGCGTGTAAGAGAAAAGCCAAAGTCAAAGCCAAAGGCGGTCAAGGCCAATAAGGTGAAAACGAAGGCCGCAGCTCCGCAGAAAAAGGCAAAGGTAAAGACGGTCGCTCCGAGGAAGCTGGAGCCGGAACCTGAGAAGGTGAAAACCAAACCGGCCCCCACAAAGGAAAGGTCCAAGGCGAAGGTAGCCGAACCCAAGGCATCCAAACCGGAACCCAAGAAGGTCGAAACCAAAGCAATTTCCGTGAAGGGGAAGCCGGAGGCAAAAAAGGCGGAGCCGAAGCAGAAGAAAGAAAAGAAGCGCTTCCTGTTCTTCTTCAGCAGGGACGCCAAGAAAAAGAGAGAAGATAGAAAGAAGAAAAAGAAGGGGGAGGAGCCGTTCCTGTTCTTCTTCAAAAAACCCGCCAAGAAAGAGGCCGAGCTCGAACAGCCCAAGGCAGAACCCGGGAAGGCAGAAAAACCCAAACCCGAAAAACCAGAGCAGAGACCCGTAAACAAGAAAAAGGGCTCTGTGCTTCGAGAGACAAAGCCGATGGAGATCAAGCCCCGGCTCGAGGAGAACAAACCGACGCAGCAGAAGTCCATTCCCGCCGCGCCATCCAAGGCGCCGGCCAAGCCCGAGGAGAACAAGAACAAAAAATAGGGGCTACGATCGCCTCTCTGCAAATGCCGCCTTGATGCGCTCGATGGTCATGCCGGAGATGCACATATCTTCGTAGATGGTGTCGTAGATCTCATCGTGGTAGGACAGGCATTGCTTGCACAGACGCCCGACCCTTCGCTGGGCCGCCCTGTCACTATCCATGCACGGCTCGAAGATCGTGGCGACGGCCTCCACATCGCACTCGTCGCATTTCCCGTGATCGTTGTCGTGGATGGGCTCCGCCCACTTTTCATAGCTCACTGCTTCGTCTGTTCCTTTTTCGTTGTTTCTTTCTCGGCGTCTGCTTCGTAGTACGTCAATGTTCCCGCCGGCGCCGGACGTGAGAGGATCTTCTGGCGCATCTCGATCGCGGCGCGGTCGGAGGTTGCGTCCATCAGGAACACGAACACGCCCGGCTCCTGCCCCTGCCAGGTCTGTCCCGGCGGCAAGGTGACGCGGAGCTCACGGGTCACATCGCCCCGGGCCAATCCGTTGTCCATCCGCAAGGCCAGGGCAAAGTCCCCCGGGTTCCGGATCGCCACACCCATCGCCTTCGGCGCCTGACACCACACGGCGCACGCCTCGAAGCAACGCGGCTTGGCCTTCTTGGAGTCGGCAGGCTGAAGCTGCTGATAATATCCTCGGACGACGTAGGGCACGCGGTCTGTGTTTTTAATCGAGATCAGCCGACTTTCAAACCACGGCTGTCCCGCCGCGACCGTGATCCGGTAAACGGCCTCGAACTTGCGCTCCGTTTCCCTCGACTCTGTCCACTGGCATGTGACATCGACGACGCACTTCGATGCGCTCCGTTCTTTCACGTCGAAGGTCTTCACCCTCGCCGGTCCGGGAAAGCCCACACCGGTCTTCTTGTATCCCACACCCTTCTTCTCGAACTGAGCCAGGCGGCACTGTAGGCCGCCGACAGATTTTTTGTCAACCGTTGTCGAGACGATGTTGATCCCATCGCCGAAGTGCAGCGTCATCTTCCCGTTGTCGATGGTCAGCACGGGACCGCAGTCGATCAACTGTGCATCGTCCACCCATACCTCAACGTCGTCGTAGGCCAGAACCACGTGGATGCTGTAGTTCGAATCCTCGTCCGGCAGCGTATCGAAGATGTTTTCCATATACGTCCAGTCGCAGTCTTCCTTGACATCCCTGGCAACCGTATTGAAGAAGCGCCGTTTCTTTTTGCCGTCAACTGTCCGACTCGTTTCCTGGAAGCAGCACCTTACCTTTCCCCCTTCCCCGTGGGTTTTGATCTTGATCCAGGCGGAATACTTGTATCGACAACCGGCTTTTAGCCTGACCGTCTGCACATACCCCCCGTGGTAGCCCTTGCCGCGAGTAGTGAGGTAGGCGCAATGCTTGCCCGAGCGGGCGTCATCACTCACCTTGTGTTCGATCTCAGGTTTCTTTTTCCAGCCGTTCCACGCCTCGAACGTGCCATCGGACTTCAGCTTCTCAAAGCCGGGATTTGCAAGGAGATTCGCCTTGTCTTGCGCTGGCAGGGATGCTGACAGTGCCAGTATCAGGAAAGCAGTGAGATATCGCGCCATGAGTTCCCTTTGCTCAAAGGTGCACATCCGACGTCCAATATTATACAAAACGACGCAACGGGTTCTCAACTCCTTATCCCACCCTATGGCTCGCGACCCAGAAGATGCTGGATGACTATCCGGAAGGCGATGATCCAGAGGATAACCCCGCCAACGATCTCCGCCCGTCTGCCCCAGGCCCGGCCGACGTGCTTCCCCAGGTGCATACCCACTGAGGTGAACGTGGCCGCCACGATGCCGATGATTATACTCGGGTACCAGATGCTGACGTTCAGCGCCGCGAGGCTGAGGCCGACGGCGAGGGCGTCGAGGCTCGTAGCAACGGAAAGCGTGACCAACATCCAGCCCTTCGTGGGGTCGATGAACTCCCGCTCCCCCTCCGGCTTCAGCGCTTCGCGGATCATCCTTGCTCCGATGTAGCCGAGAAGCGCAAAGGCAATCCAGTGATCGAACGCGGCAATCCACGTATAGACCGACCGGCCAGCCGCCCAGCCGATGACGGGCATCATGAACTGAAACAGACCGAAGTGGAAGCCGAGACGGAATGTCCGCCGGGCCGTGATCTTGTCAAGGACGATCCCCGCTCCCACAGAAACGGCGAAGGCATCCATGGCAAGGCCGACAGCGATAAACAGCAGCGTGATCGTGTCCATCACTTGAGTCTATGTGCTCGTGGCGGGATCATTCCGAGGCGGTCACATCGTACACATACAGGTTGTCATCATAGCGAATGTAGAGTCGCCCGCCGATCACCACCGGATGGGCCCAGCTCTTGCCTTCGCCCTCGACCTTGAACTCCCCCTTGAGCTGCGGCTCTTCCGGCGTCGCCGGCAGCAGGCCCACGCGCCCGTCACGCTCGCCGAAGAGATACAGCATCCCGTCGGCGTAGCAGAGCGATCCCTTGCCGACGCCCTTGACGAACCACTTCTTCTCTCCCGTCTTGAGATCGAGGCAGCTCCACCCCTCGGCATGGTTGCCATAGATGTGGCCCTCGTGGATGATGTAGCCGCCGTGATGGTTCACCATGTCCTTCGTGTCCCAGATCTGCTCACCCGTAACCTTGCCGCGCTTCACGCTGAGCTTCACGCAGGCTCCCCCGTTGCCGTAGCCGCTGGCCGCGAAGCAGTAGCCGTCATGGTAAACCGGCGTGGAGCATACGGCCCGGGCCTCGCCCTTCACGCGGTCGCACCGCCAGAAGAACTGGCCGTTCTTGGCGCTGATGCAGACCATCCCTCGGCTCGTAACCTGAAGAATCATCGGCACGCGCTTATATGTGATGGGCACGCACGAGGAATAGGCGGCGCCGTCGCTGAGGCCCTTGCTGATCCAGACCGTCTTTCCGTTGGACTTGCTCAGCGCCACGATGCAGTTTTTGCCGCCGGGGGTGAGGTAGATGAGCTTCTTGTCCACCAAAACCGACTCGCAGTATCCATACCCCGGGGGCTTGTCTTTGCCGAAGGCCTTGAGGATATCCAACGTCCACTTCTTCTTGCCCCTCTTGGCATCATAGCAGCCGAGGAGGCCATGGGTGGAGAGGAGATACAGCCTGCCGCTGCTGATCGTCGGCGTGGCTCTCGATCCAGGAAACGTCCGGTTCTCACCGGGCCACGCGCGGCCGTGTTTCACCTTCCATTTTTCGTTCCCCTCCATGTCAAAGGCGGTAATGACGAGATCGTCGCCGATGTCCCCAGTAATGTACACCATCCCCCTCGCCACGGCGACGCTCGAGTATCCCTTGCCGATGCCGCTGGCTTTCCACACAAGAGGAGGACCGCCTTCAGGCCATTCCTTCAGGAGTCCCGTATCGGGCGACTTTCCATCTCGGTTGGGCCCCATCCACTGCGGCCACTCAGGGGCCGACTTGGCGAAGCAAGGCGAAAGGGAGACGATCAGAACAAGGGCAAAAATGGGCGCGAGACGCATTCGCAGGGGTCCTCCGTTTGAAGCTGCATGCTGCACTGCTCCGTGTAATCTTACCAGAACAGGTTACATTTGTCATCCATTTTGGAGAAGGGCCGTGTGGTTTTCGTTTTTGCGACTTGACTTTCTTCATCGGCTCGCTATACTTGCTGAGCCACTTATTCGAGCCACTTATTCAGGAACCGTACAGTGAACCACGGAAACCCGGCCAAACAAGCAATACTGAGAGATTTGGGCGATGGCCTGATCCTGAGGCGATCCACACCACGGGATACCAAGGCCCTGGAGGAGCATAACTCCAGCACGCTCGACGGGGGCGGTGATGGGATAGGGGTCCGGTTCTGGATAAGGGACCTCATGACGCGCCCCCACCCCACGTTCAGGCAGAACGACTTCACGATCGTCGAGGACACGAAAACCGGGAAGGTTGTGTCATCGCTCAACCTGATCCCGCAGACCTGGTCCTACGCCGGAATCGAATTCAAGGTGGGGCGACCCGAGGTCGTCAGCACGCACCCAGACTACCGCGGCCGGGGTCTCATCCGGACGCAGTTCGAGGTAGTCCACGAATGGAGCGCGCAGCGAGGCCACAAGATGACCGCGATCACGGGCATCCCCTACTTCTATCGCCAGTTCGGCTACGAAATGGCGGTGACCCGCGGCGGCGGAAGGATGGGAGACAAGTCGCAGATACCCTTGCTGAAAAAGGGGCAAAAAGATCCCTATCGGGTGCGTGCCGCCAGGGAAGCCGATCTTCCCTTCCTCACCAGGCTCTACAAGGAGGGAAACAGTCGATATCTCCTTTCCGATGTCCGCAATCGGACCCTGTGGCGCTACGAGCTGAAGGGCCGCAACCGAAAGAGCTACCAGTATCGGAATATCTGTGTGATTGAAACCGCGAAGGGGAAGCGAGTCGGGTTCCTGGCCCATGAGCGCAGGCTGTGCGGCGATGCAATGGGCGCAGGGCAATATGAACTGAGGCCCGGGGTCTCGTGGCTTGCGGTCACGCCGAGTGTACTGCGCTATCTCAAGAAAACCGGCGAGACCTTCGCGAAGCGAGACAAGAAAGACTTCAACAAACTCGTGTTTATGCTTGGCTCGGAGCACCCGGTTTACGCCGTCATTGCCGACCGGCTGAAGGAGACGCGCAAACCCTACGCCTGGTACGTGCGCGTCCCTGATCTGCCGGATTTCCTGCGGCATATCTCCCCGGCGTTGGAGCAGCGGTTGGCGGATTCGGCGCTTGCAGGATACACCGGCGAATTCAAGATCGGCTTCTTCCGAAGCGGTCTGCGGATGCGATTCAGAAACGGTCGGCTCACGAAGGCCGAATCCTTGACACCCTATCGGGGCGAACGAGGCAACGCCTGGTTCCCTGGCCTGACATTCCTCCAGCTCCTTTTCGGGTACAGAACGCTCGAGGAGTTGACCTACGCCTTTCCCGATTGCGGGGCCAGCGGTGACGTAGCCCATGTCCTGCTAAACACACTTTTCCCCAAGCAGCCGTCGAACATTTGGCCGGTGGGGTAATAGAGATACTGACACCCAACCGATACATTTTTCTTGACAATCCACCCACACCGTCAGTATTCTGTACATTCACCAATCCCAGTATTGTTTGCTCACCCAACATTCTCGCTGAGGGAGAACCATTATGAAGGTCCGCCGGGAGCTTGGCCGTCGGAAATTCGTCGCGCTGTGTCTTGAGGAGCTGGAACACCGCATTGCCCCCGCTCTGGTCATGACCGGGCAGCCGTTCTCGTTTGAGGACGGGAACGGCGACGCGGTCACACTGACCTACTCCGGCCCGGGATGGGCCGAGGTGTTGGACGCAGGCGCTGCCGATCCGAACACCACCGACATCGCCACGATCCAAATCTTCGGGTCCAGCGCAAGCTCGAAGCTCGTCATCAAGGACACCAACCCCGGCCTCGGCAACGATGACATTGTTGGAGGCGATATCACAAGCGCCGGACCCGGCGCCAATCCCTTCGGTCGCATCCTCTTCAACCCGCAGATGGGTGTGGTGCAGGGCACAAACATCACGCTGACCGGCGAGCTCGGGAGCCTGGACATCCGGGGCGCATTCATCGGAGGTTCTCTGACCATACAGCAGAACCTGGGCAACGTTACCTGCCGCGGTCCATGGCTTGCCAGTCCCATCGACGCCAATCAAGACATGGGAGTCTTGCGGGTGGACAACGTCCTTGTCGGCGATGGGAATCCAGCAACAATCGATATCGACGTGAATGGAGCTTGGGCCGGCCTCCGCGTCGGCCAGATGCTCAACGTGAACATCAACGCCGAGAACCATCTGGGCTACGTCCAGATTCGCGGCGGCATGACCGATAGCACGATGGACATCAACAACGGCGCCGGCGGGATCACGATTGGTCCCATGGGCATGGTGGACAGCACCATCACGGCGACATCCGGCCGCCTCGGAGCAATGCTCGTGAGGGGGAGCGTCTCCGGCTCGAATGTCACCCTTCGGTCGACCTCCTGCCCCTCCATCAAGATCATGGGCAATCTGGATGAGGCCGTCTCTGGCGGCTCGACGGTGTCCGTGACCGATGGCGCTCTCGGTCGCTTCTACGTGGCCGGGAACATGGACGATTCGAGGCTGACGCTCAATGACGCCAGCCGCCAGTTGCAGAGCATTGTGGTCATGGGAAACATGATCGACAACTCGGCAATCGACACCAGCGACGTGAACATAGGCCGGATTTATGTCGGCGGAAACGTGTCGAATACTTCGCGGGTTGGCAATGGAAGTGATGATACTGTCGCAGCCGTCGTCATTGGGGGAAGCGTGCAGGATACGGCACGGGTCAACTTTGACCAACTCAAGTCCCTCACCATTCGCGGCGACGTCCGCGACGATGCGAGGATCACCTCCGACCAAACCAGCCGAGGCATCGCCATATTTGGAGACGTGGTGGGCAACCCCGCCGGAGGGATAACCATATCCTGCGGCGCGGAAACCGACGCGGTGCAGATTCGAGGCGACGCATCCTTCGTAACGTTTGACTTCGATTCTTACACCCATCGACTCGCCATCGGCGGCGCAGCGGACAATGTGCGGCTCGACTGCGACGGCGCGATGGACCAGGTGCTGTTCAAGGGCGATCTGACGAACTCCGATATCGACATCGACGGCGGGGCGGGTGTCTTTCGCGTGCAAGGAAACGCAGACACCAATACGATCGATATATTCGGTTCCACCGACCTCTATTTCTTTGCGGTGGACATCAACAACACAACCGTCAACCACACGGGCTCCGTTGGGACCCTCCGTGTGACCGGCACCATGATCAATGCCGACATCAACATCATCGGCAACGTGAACCTGACGAACCTCCATGGCAACCTGACGAATGACTCGGACCTGAACATCACAGGGAACGGCGTTCGAGTCTTCGTCTCCGGCAGCATGGGATTCGGGTGCAGCCTCCAGATCGGCGGCACGTCCGACAACATCTCCATCGGCGGAGACATGACGGACGATGCGCTGATCCAGGTGGGTGGGGCGGTTGGCGGAGCCGCCATCAGCGGCGCGATGGTGGGCGACTCCTCCCTGACCGTCGGCGGGGACCTCGGAAGGCTGATTGTCAGTGGAGGATTGAACGGCAACGGCCCGGGGACGCTCTTGATCGACGTCGCCGGCAATTGCGGACGTACGACCTTCGGCAGCGCGGCAACCGGAATGCAGGGCGATAGCCGCTTCCTCGTCGGCGGCAATCTTACCGCGTTGGGGATACGGGGTGACGTGGACGGACCGGGCGGGGGCGTGTCCACCATCACAATCGGGTCCCCGGCCTTTGCTCCATATGTGGGCCCCATCAATGTGAATGGTGTGGTGAATGGTTTGATCCAGGTGTACGGCACGGTGGTCAACCCCATTCGCACAAGCGGTACCACAGCGCAGGTGGGCGTCCCAAACCCGCCGTTCACCGCCGCCCGGGACTTCACCGATTCGACCGGCGCGCTGACGGGCGGTCACCTCGATGCCAACGGTATCACGGCGGTCGTGTCCTGAAGGACGGTTCGGAAAAACGAAACGGCCCTGGCAGACGTCCAGGGCCGTTTTTATGTATTCATTTTTGCGAAATGATCTTCTTTCGCGCCTGTGCTTCCGCCTCGGCAAGCCGATCGTACTTCGCCTGCCGGTCCCGGTCCAGGCCTACAAGCCCCGCGCCGGGCATGTCCACGCGCGGGCGCTTGGCAAGCTGGTCCTTCCCCGCACGGATGATGGACAGGGCCTCCTTATACGTCGGGTTGCTTGTGTCCTTGAGCCTGGCGAGGCACAGGCTCAACTCGGGACGGGTGAAGTTCACCTGGACCTCGGTGGTCTGATAGGACTTTTTGTTCCGCTTCAAAAAGTCAACACCCGTCAATTTCCCCAGGCGACTGAGCTGCTGATTCGTCAGAGGCGACCGGCCGAACAGGTTGCCCGGATAGGCACTGGCATAGAAGGGATAAAACGGCGCATTCAGATCGATCCAGGTCACGATCCGATCCATGTCCTCCTTACTCAACTTCACATCATTGTGCCCCTTCCGAAGGACTTGCACCAGCTTGCTGGTGCGGGAGCCCCACGTGTACGGCGGCAGGATATCGGCCGGTCCCGCCCCGATGGCATTGATGATCTCCTTCCGCCACAACTCGTTGTAGGACACGTTGAACGCCAGCGTACGGTCACCGGCAAGGATCAGTTTCTTCGCGCCCGGTTTCCCGTAGTCATGGCAGCGGATGCAGTATTTGTCGAAGACGGGCTGCACCTCGGCCATGTAGTTGAACTTCCTGGGCCGGCCATACCACGGCCTCAGCCTGCGGGGTGCTTTGGCGAAGGCGGACTTCTGCCGATTGGGGATCGTAGACAGGCGGCTCTCGTGACAGCCGATACATCCCGTCGTCTCGCCGGGCCGGACCATCGTACCGCTCCGCATGGTCTGGATCATCATACCATCTTCGTCGAGCAATTGAAAAAAAACGAATTTGTCGGCGGGGAGAGCAAGGTAAGCCGACCCATCCGGCTCGATCGGGACACTACCGAGGATTCGCTTGTTGCCGAAGTCATCCCAATTCATCGCCGGCGCTTCCTGCCCTTGGCCCTGCCACCCCGGCCGCGTCCAGAACCGCTTCTCCGGCGCCTCGACCACCCGGAGGCGCTTGACCGCGTCACGCTGGACACGCTCCATGCCCGTGCCGATGTAGACGTCGTGAACGTAGAAGTAGCCTTCTCTCCGGGCGAGGTCGATTCGGTCGGGAATCACTGCGGGGCGCGGCCCAGGCGCAATGGGCATCGGGTCGAAGCAACCGGGGGCTACGGCATGGAGCAGCGTCTCATTGCCGAAGACATCGACGAGGTAGATTCCCGTCTCCTCTCCCTTGCCCGTCATGCGGGAGCAAAGGAAGTATTTCTCACTCAGCGGGTATGGGTCTTCGTACTTCGGACGCACTCTCTTGAACACGTCAAACTGGTACCCCCTGGTCCCCCATCCCGCTTTGACAAGGCCAATTGCCCCCGCCGGCCATGTGCGGATCACGGGCGCTCGGCCATCCATGCCGAGCCGATTGTCCACTACGGCCAGCGCGCCCCAGGGACGATCGTGGCACGATGTAAACACGCAGATCACTCGATGCGTGCCCGGGATGGCGCGCGCGTCGATGACCGCGCCCGGCGACTTTGTGTTGTTGCCCCAGTAGATGACATGGTTCGTGCCGTCGGGGTTGCAGGTCCACAGGCCCTGGGCATCGCCGAAGTTCCGGTCCACGTATTCCCAGCGGTTGTAGAGAATGCGTCCATCCGGCAGAAGAAACCCCTGCCCCTCGAACAACGTATTCTTACCGATTTGATGGATACATGAGCCATCCCGATTCATGCGGAACAGGTTGCACATGATGTGCCGGTTGCACATGCAGTACTTGGGCTCGCGGGTGGAGCTGAAGGCGATCCGGCCGTCGGGCAGGTAGAGCGGGTCAATATCCGAAACGCCTGGGCCATCGGTTAGTTGCTTGAGCCCGGTTCCATCAGTGTTGATTTCGTAAATATGATAATCATCTTCGATGCCCTTGCGCATGGAGAAGATGATCTTCTTCCCGTCGAAGTGAAGCTCCGGGTCGCGCGCAACGCCCTTGGGGACATCGAGGAGCGTCTTGACCTCACCACCCTTGGCGAAGTCGATGGTCTTCAGCGCCCCGCCGCCGCGAAACTTCTGCGTGTTGATCTCCCCCGTCTGGAAGAGCGTGGCCGTGTTGTGATGATCGGGACGGTACTGCTCACGAACAACGAAGAGGATGGGGTGCGCACGGACCAGCGGATTCGCCACCGTCGCGTCCCGCTTCAGGGTCTCCAACTCGTGGAAGAGCATCGCCGTTTTCTCTGGCGCTGCGCTGCCTGCCTTTTTTTCGAGAGCGTCCAGTTTCGCCAGAAACCGCTTCCCTTCAGGATAGCGATCCCTGAATGTGCCCATTAGATCGAGAACGGCAAGGCGTAGAGATGCTGTGCCGCTTTGCACCGCCTTGAGCTTCTCCCGCTGCGCCCGCTCGCGGCGTTCCTTTTCTCGGGCGTTGGCCCGGGCAAGCGTCGCCTTGGGGTCGAGCTCCCCGTCGGCCTGGAAGTCGTCGAAGGTGATATGGCCCCAGCCGCGGGTGTAACGGTCCACCAGCTTGAGAAAAACCTTCTTGCCGGCAAAAGGGTTCACGTCCCACGTGACCTTGCGCATTTTCTGCGCGTTGCTCCCGCTCGCGCGAAGGAGCTCTTTTCCATCGAGGGCGCAGAGGGCCACATAGGTCGTCGGGTGCTTCCCCCCGCCCACGAGAAAAGATGCCGCTCCACCGCGCAAGACGAAAACCGGCGATTCCACAACACCCGTCATTCTGTCGTCGGGCCTGTCTTTCTTGGTTTCCAGCGTGCTGAGGAAGTACTGGCCCTGTTTGTTGTAAGGAGTGTTGCCGTGGTGAAACGTCGCACGATCGGTGACGAGCTTGTGGAACTTCCCCTCGACAACTTTCCATCCCTGAAGATCGCCCGTTTCGAAGTCGAAGCGAACCTGGGCCGCGCATCGCCCTGCGGCCGCGGCAAAAAACACAATCAGGAGGGGCAACGTCCTATTCATTCCGCGTCCAGCCGCAGAGCTCCAGGGCATACACCGCGGCCATCTCGGCTGCGCTCATGATCTCGTCGAGCGAGACGAACTCATCCGCCGCATGGGCCTCGGAAAGCGAACCTACGCCGAAGGTCAACACCTCCCGATCCGGGAATGTTGTGGCAAAGATTCGCGCGTCGCAGCTCACATTCCAGCCGATGATGGGTTCGTTCTTCCACAGACCCACTTTCTTGCACGCGTCGATGGCCGTCTGCATGGCGGGCGTGTCCACCTCACGGGCGAAGGCGGCGTTGTGGAGCTTGTCATAGGTTGTCTTGACGAAATCCGGCCGGAACTCGGCACCTATCTCGCCGCAGTAGGTCTGGGCGCCGTGCTCCGCCGCCGAGCGCATCCGGTCCATGACCTCGCTGATCTCGTGCGTCGGCACGAAGCCCTGCCCGCCCTCGAGGATGAGTTCCTGGCCGGTGTGGCCGTCAAGGACGACGCCAAGCCTGCAGCCCGATGATCTCCGGTGGGCGACCAAGTCCCGAACGATGTAGGCCATCTTCGTGATTGCATCATCGCACTCCAAAATCGCCCCCATGTGCCCCGCCTTGCCGTGGATGGTGAGGCTCAGGATATCGCCATCGGTTTTTAAGTCATAATGCCGCTCGACCAGCACCTGGCCCGTGCGGGGATCGGTCCCCTTTGTCTTGTCGTCATAATCTCCGCAATAAGCCTCCACCGCCTTGTCGACGAGGCCCTTGAGATCGGCTTCGGAAACATCGGTCTGAATGTTGAGAACAATATGGTCGTTCACGGCCGAGGGATGCTCGCCGAACGGACCCAAGATGCCCTGGCAGGTCTGGACGGGACGCGTCGGGAAGAGGGGATGGTCGCTCTCGGCTTTGATCTTGCGGCCTTCCTCCTCCATGGCCAGGACAACGCTTGCCGCCATCTCGACGGGGTTGATCCCCTCGGCGGGGTTCATGGTTACCATATACCACAGCGCCCCCCGGTTGCCGGGGTGGACCTTCAACTCGGTGATTTCGAAGACCAAGAGAACGTCGAACGGAGC
>JAADGH010000195.1:30075-40873 GCA_013152475.1 Planctomycetota bacterium | reverse complement strand
AGGTCGTTGTTCAGAGAGACACCGAATTCATCCATCACCTCTTTGAGAATCCGCATCTGCGTAAGCAGGGCCACCACCTGGCCCTTGGCGTCGGCGCTGCCTCGACCGTACACCAAGTCGCCCTCCACGCGAGGTGGAAAATGCGGCGCTACGGTGTCCACATGGGAATTCATGGCCAGTGTCAGCCCCTCGCCGCCCGCACCGGAAAGGGTGACGAGCAGATTCCCCCGGTCACGATAGGTTTCCTCGACGCTCAGGCCCTCCGGCCGTTCGGGGGTTTTCGTGTAGTGCGGCTGGGTGTAGTGCGGGCTCTCGGTGATCTTCGGGTCGATAGGAAGAAACTGCATCTCCGCGCCGTTTCCAAGAAGATGCTTGATCTCCTCACGGATCAGGTTGAGGACGTGCGCTTCATTTTCGGCGGTGGCGCGCGGGTCGCTCCGGGGTGTGGTGTCCACGCCGACGAGCTTGACGAGCACGTCTCGGGCGTGTTCCCGTACTCTGGGTGACTGCACCTTTTCGCGAATGGCCTTCAGAATATCGTCAGAAATCTCGATCATCTTTGACATACTCCGTTCACATCTGTACCGGTCAAATGAACTTCGCCTGACTCATCGCGGCAAGAAGCCCCGCGATGATGAAATTTGCATCTACGATAATTTCGCACCCCAGCGTGCCGTGCACGATAAGGCGCAGGTGATACAGGAACAAGTAGCTGCTCGCATATGCAATGGTCAAGATCATGACATAGGCCACGGGGGATGTCCATCCCAACGCGCCGGAAAGGATAAGCAGGCCGGTGAGCGCCCCCGCCAGGACACTGAGCAGCACCTTGGTCCACATCAGGCCGAGGACGGTCGGGATCGTCTCCCGCCCCACGATCTTGTCTCGCTGAATGTCGCGCACGTCGTAGAGGACGTTCCGCATGAGAACGAGGGAGAAGGCATAAAGCATGACCACATACAGCCCAGGCCGCCAGATCCCGATCTCCTTGTAACCGAAGGCGGGAACCACCACAGTAACCGCCGCCCAGGCCCCGGCCGTGAAGACCTCCTTCATGCCTGGAATATCTTTCAGGCTGTCGTAGCGAATTAGCTTTTTGAGAGATGCGGGCAGGATGCGCACGCGATAGAGCGCCCCGGCCACGCACGCAATGAGAATGAGGATGAAGGCCGCCAGATGCTCTCGCAAGCAAAGCACGAGCGCGACCAACACCGCCAGGGCCACCACGGCCGCCAGAGGCCGCCTGAACCGTGCGTAGAAGTTCGGAAGAAACGGGGCGGCGAACTGGTCGGCGTATTCGTCCGTCAGGCGGTTCGCAGTGTGCATGGCAAGAATGTAGAGCGATGCGATGAGCAGGTGGTTCCGCCGCGGCTGCACACCCAGCATCACGCAGCACGCGTAGCAGAGAGATGCGCCGCCTGCGGCCACATACAAATTCGTTTTTGTCAAAACGGTCATGAGAAAGGCCGCCGCATTGATCAGCCCGCCAAGTGGGCCGGGCCGGATGGCTGTCACCCGCTCGACCACATCCATGATTAGATAGTTGGGCGTCGAGGCGCCGGCCGTGATGCCCACCGTTTTGAAATTCTTCAGTTGTTCCGGATCGATCTCCTCCGCCGTCTCCACGTGAAACGTGGGCGCGCCGGTCTTGCGCGCCACCTCGGCCAGGCGGTTTGTGTTTGCACTGCCCCGCCCCCCCACGACGATGATCGCGTCCGACTCCTTGGCAAGCGAGATAACCTCGGCCTGCCGTCTGCCGGTGGAGTCA
This sequence comes from Planctomycetota bacterium, assembly GCA_013152475.1. Lineage (GTDB taxonomy): Bacteria > Planctomycetota > Brocadiia > JAADGH01 > JAADGH01 > JAADGH01. The sequence goes on along the minus strand of JAADGH010000195.1, from coordinate 39,105 downwards.
CAAATCGTGTCGAAGACCTCGGCATTGGGGAACACCTCCTTCATCCGCCGAGTGACCTCTTCGTACATCTCCCGGTTCTGGGTGGTTTGGGCCACAACGCAAACCTTGTCAAGGTCCGGCAGGCTCTCGATCTCGTCCAGCGTCTCAACGACATGCCCTTTCCCCCCCGCATAGCCGAGGATGCCAATGACTTCGGCATGGCCCCGGTCGCCGACGATGATGCAGGAATAGCCCTGCTCTACGTGTTTTTTGACGATCGACTGCAGGCGAATCACATGGGGGCAGGTCGCGTCGCGGACGTTCCCGGCTCTGCTTTCGAGCCTCTCCCGTTCCTCGGGACCGATCCCGTGGGCACGTATGACGGTCGTGCTCTCCGATGCATCGCTCTCTTCGTCGAGCACATGGACGTTCTTCTTATCAAGGCTGTTCAGCACTTGCGGGTTGTGGATCAGCGGGCCAAGGGTGTACACCGGACCGCCTTCCTTCGCCGCTGCGTCGAGCACGATGTTCATCGCCCGGCGGACGCCCATGCAGAACCCGGCGGTGGTCGCGAGCTTGACCTTCATCAACCAGTGGCCTTCCGCAGCTCCGCCATTCCGTTCAAGAAGCCATCGCGAAGGATGGCTGCATCGCCGGACCAGGTAATGATCCGCATGCCTTTATCATGCCACATCTTAAGGGCCTCAATGTCGCCGAGGTGCGTGCCTGCGAACTTGTCGTGTTTTTTACAGGCTTTGATCACTTTCTCCACGGCCTTGATCATCTTCGGGTGGTCCGTCTGGCCGGGCATGCCGGAAGAAACGGACAGGTCGTTTGGTCCCATGACCGCTGCGTCCACTCCTTCTACCGCCACCAGCTTCTCCACGTTCCGGATCGCAAGGGGACTTTCGATCTGGATGATAGTCAGCAACTCCCGGTTCTGGTTCTCGTTGAACTTCTTCACTTTTTCCGGTTTGAAATCGGTGTGGCCCACGCTCATGTTCGACCCGCGAACGCCCAGCGGAGGATACTTCACCCACTTGACGATCTGCTTCACCTGGGCCAACGTCTCCACCCGCGGGATCATCAGCCCCATGGCCCCCGCGTCCAGAGGCCGCGACATCAGGTGATACTGGCAGTCGCTCACCCGAACAATGGGCGCGAGATCGCACCTGCGGCAGGCGCCGATAATGTCGGCCATGGTCTCTGTGCTGTAATCACCGTGCTCCATGTCGATGAAGAGGAAATCAAACCCGGCGTTGGCCACCATCTGGACTACCGCCGTACCGCGAAAGCTGTTGACCATCGTCCCGAAGACCGTCCTGCCCTCCCGGAGGGCCCGCTTCACTTTGTTAACGCGCATTGCAACCTGCTTTCTCATCACCAAAACGAGACTCTTCAAAATCATTCCTTGCGCTTCTCACGCAGCGCGGGGAGCACAAGGCATGGATGATAATTCACCCTCCTGTGCAGGTCAAGAACAAAGGAGCGGCCCCGGGGACGCTCTGCGCCAGTCGAATGCAATATTATGTTTTCATTCGTTAATGCCTTCTGGCAGGTTATAGTTGCTGTTCAGCCCACGAGGGTAATATATATTTACATCTATCTCTGGATTGCCTGCAGCCGCCGGAAATTTTTCTGACGCCGAATTCGCCCCTTCCAGCCCCAATGGGCGTACCCTAAGGTTCTGCGCTACCGGCTCGGCATCAGTCTTGCGTAAGTGCGCGCATGGCTGTGACAATGGATTTGGAGCGATAGGAGCATCGATGATAGGCAAACGGATTCACAAGCGATTGAGTGTAGAGGAACTGGAGCCCCGCACGGCTCCTGTTGCGCTTTCGGCGGCGAGCCCCGTACTCACATACACCGACGCCACCGGCGACGAAGTCGAAGTCCAGTTCCGCGGCGCCGGCGTCGCCGACGTTCGCTGGGTCTTCGGTGACGAGAACCCCGTCGTCGGCGACGAGATCGATACGGTCACCTTCGCCGGCACAGGAGCAAGCTCCAACATCACTTTCCGGGACATGAACCCCGATGTCGGCGGCAACACCATCACAGGCGGCAGGATGACCACCGGGGCGGGCGATTCCCTCGGGACGATCCAGTTCCGCACGGGGGGCGGCCTCGCCTACACCACCGGCATCCGCGTTCGTGGCAATCTGAACCGACTCCAGATCGACGGGACCGTGTCCGAAGTCGATCTTGGCGTCGAGGGCAATCTGAACCAAGAGGTCATCGGCGGCGAGGTCCTGAATTCCGAGACAGTTGTCCGGGGAAACGCGAACATGATTCGTATCGGGGGGGACACTTGGCGCTACACGGTGGTTGTCGGGGCGGGCCTCAGGCAGATGAGGATCGGCGGAGACTCCACCCGCTCAACGGTCAATGTCGGCGGGACGGCCGCCCAGATTCGCATCGCCGGAAGCTGCCGGGATGCCGTCATGCTGTATGGGGGGATCGGCCAGATCAGAATCGACGGCGCAACGGTGGACAATCTGGCGCTCAACGCTCTCTGGAACATCCGAACGATTCAGATCAGCGGCGATGTATCAAACACATTGATAGGCGCAGGGTCCATCGGGCAGTTCCGGGCGAACTCACTGACGGACAGCTTCGTGCACACAGGGGGCGACCTGACGACGTTCCAGTGCACGCGGAACATGGCTGGCTCCCAGGTCGGTATCGGGGGCGATGGGCGCACAATCCACATCGGCGGCAATCTCACGAGACGTCGCCATCCAGGTCGGCGGCGACCTGGGGCAGCTCGTGGTGGACGGAACGACGAGAGACCCCCGTATTCGTATCGGCGGCAACCTGAGCACCCTCCGTTTCCAGCAAGACACGTGGAACATATGGATGAACGTCGATGGAAACCTCCGGCAGGCCACCTTCGGAGGCAACACGTCCGTAACAGAGCTGGAGGTCGATGGCCAAGTCGGGACCTTCACGGTCCTCGGAAACGTGACGACGGCTCTTTTCCGCTTCCCAGGCGACGTAGGCACGGTGCGTGTGCATGGCGTGGCGACGGATGCCGGGGTCCATGTTGGCGGGCAGACGAACAGCGTGCAGTTCGACGGCCGGGTTGTGCATGGTCAAATCACATCGGCGGGTACGGTGAACAGGCTCTCCTTTCGCAATGGCACCGCCGATAGATCCCTTGTAGTCTTAGGCGATGGGGCGCGGATGGTTCGCGTTCAAGGCGGGGTTGATGAGACGACCATGGACCTGCGCGGCGGGGTAAACACCTTCCAGGTGGGCGGCGGCATCACACGCAGCGAAATTGGCATGGGCGGCAACGTTAACACCCTTCAGATTGCCGGTGGGCTGAGGGACGGTTCCGATCTGACGGTCACCGGCGACGTCCGAAACCTGCGCTGCCTCGGCGGCATCCGGGCAGGTTCCGCGCTGCATGTCACAGGTGATGTGAACAACTGCCAGATCACCGACGGCGTGCGAGTGGCGTCCAGCCTGCGTGTTGACGGCAGCGTCAGGGCGGCGCGGATCACCGCGCGCGCCGGAGAGGCAGACGCGCTCTTCCTCGGCGACGTGCTCTTTGGCGACTTGGCGCGCCAGCTTCGGATCACGGGGAACATTCACCATTTCGGCTCGGTGGACATCACCCGCTCGGCGGCGAATGCCCGGATCACGATCAACGGGGACATGAACGGCCAGTTGCTCGCCGGGGTGTTCGGTGACGCCACCATCACAGGAACACTCAACGGCACGGTCGGCGACGCTGGCACCGCACACGGCTCGGGAAACACCCTTCGCGCCAGTGCGACCGGCCCCGGCGCACGCATTCGTTTGGGCGCCTTCGAGATGGTGGAGGTCGGTTGAAAAAGCCATCGCCACGTTTAGCCGTTCGGGGGACTGATATCCGTCCCCTGCTTTCGCTGTTCTCTATTTCAGCCGAACCACCTTGATCCCCCCCATAAGTCCCGATGGAATGAAATCGTAGTCGTCCTTCCAGTTGTTGGGCGCGTAGAAGGAGCCGGGGTGGATGAAGCCGGGGGTGGGCTCGACGAGATGGTGCGGGCCGCAGAGGTTGCGCAGGCTGCCGATGACCTCGACCGTGATTTCGTTTTCACCCTCATTGACGAGGTCCACCACATTCAGCTCGTAGGGCTTCCATCCGATCGTGCCGGCAAGCCCGCCGTTCACGGTCACCGTCACGGCCACACCCTTCCAGTCATCGACGCGGACCAGGATCCGTTCCTCCGGGGTGACGCCGGAGAGACGGATAGTTCCCGAGTAGGTAAAGCTGCCGGGGAAGAAGGGATAGCCCTGCTGCGCCCAGTCGCCCATGGGCAGGTCGCCCTCCTCCGGGGCCAGGACGAAGGCGCCGTCGCGCTGGACCACCTGGAAGTCGCCGGCGAGGTAGCACGTGTCGATCTCGATGTCCTGGGCGAAGGGCGCGGCCTCGCGGAGGATTTCGTTCCGGCCCTCCTGAACCAGATCGGTGATGTCGATCTTCTTGAAGGTGTGGTCGATCCAGGAGCCGAGGTCTTTGTATTCGATCTTCGTGCCGTTAACGGAGATAGCGAAGCGCTCCGGAATCTCCACAATTAGGTAAATCTTCCGGTCGCCGTCGGGGGTGAAATCGGAGTGGAACTCCTGCCGGACGCGCACGGCGGCGTTGGGACCGAGGTCCTTTGGGTCCTTGTTTTGCAGCCACGGTTGGGGGGCCGCGTGCGGGTTCTCATACAGGCCGTAGCGCCGGCAGGCCTGGCGTTGGGCCTCCAGGATGTAGGTCCGGTCGCTCCACGGTCCGTCCTCGATCTGGAACCGGCAGTAGTCGAGGGTCAGGGCGTTCATGTCGGTCCGTGCGACGGTCAGGTCGTCGATTTCGCGCACCTCGACGATCTGCGTCTCCAGCTTCGGGGCTTCTTTGCAAGGCGGTTCGGTGCTCGGTTTGTCGCCCACCACCAGCAGCCGCGACTCGACCGGGGCAAAGGGCAGGTTGAGCGCGACGCGGCCGTCCTGCGCATCGGCCTTCAGACGGCACATCTGCCCGGTTACGGGATTCCACTCCTCCACCACCTTTCCGCCGGGGAAGGTGATTGCCGCATCGTACTCTCGCTCGTTGTCCACGTTTGCAAGGAAGTAGATGTGCCGATCGCCGAGCGTTCGGTGTTGGCAATAGATCGGCCCGATGTCTCGGCCCTCGGCGTTGGTAATGGTGACGTCGGGGGGCAGCGTGTTGGAGAGGATGACGCGAATTTTGTCGGCGTGGTCAGGGATGACATCCACCCGGCCATCGGAGAAGAAGTCGCGCAGCGCGTCGGACGATTCCCCGTCGAGAAGCGTCGGCGTCGGCTCGATGGCGATGACCTTGCCGCCGGCCTCGACGAACGGCTTGAGGAGGGCGAGCGTCGAGCCGCGCAGGATGGAGCCTTTTGGGATGAGGACGACGCGATAGCTCATCTCGCCGATGATGAACCGGTCGCCCTCGACCCGGCCGTACTTCTCGATGAGGATGTCATCGCCCAGGTCATAGTCGCGGTGCATCTCGCACAGGTCTTTGGTCAGCCGGAGGAAATGGACCGCCAGCGGCTCGTTCGCCTCATTCGGCTTGAGCGGCGTGTAGCCGGCCCAGGTGGAGCTGGACGGGTGCAGCACAAGGAGGTCGGTGACGAACTTGCCCTGGCTCAGGAGATAGCTCAGGCGGGCGTAGTAGTCGCCCAGGGTGTGGTAGCACTTCCACCAGGGCGACTGGTAGAGGAACGACGGCGGGTAGTCGTGCTTGCGGCAACCCTTCATGGCATACATGGACAGGTGCTGGCAGAGGAAGTTGACGCCGAGGACGTACTCCCAGTCGCCGATTCGTTTCTGGTCCTCAAACTTGAAGTCCCATCCGCAGCCGGCGTAGGTCTCGGACATGACCCTTGGCCGGCCAAGCTGGTGGGCGACGCTGGCGACCTCTTTCACAATCATGACATTTCCGAACTGCATCGTCCCGCCGTTGGGTCGGCGCAGCTCGTACTGGTTGAAGAGCATGTCGATGCCGGGGATCTGCTCGTACTCGTAGTGGGGCATCGTGCTGCCGGTGTGGGCGGGGCGGGGAAACTCGTGCTCCCAGTAGTGGCCGGTGAGCTCCAGGTTGTTCTCCGCACACCAGTCGTAGATCCGCTTCATACAGACCTCGGCGAAGAGGCGGGTCATGAGGTCCCAGTAGTCGAAGCGCACCTTCTCGTATCCGGGCGTGTCGTAGAAGAGGGCGGGCAGGCGGCCGAGAATGTCATAGCCCTTCTTCTCCTTGAAATGGTCGGGAAGGGTGTTCGTCCACGGCACGGCCGGGCCGGGGCAGCCGTTGGTGCTGCCCTGGGGCTCGTCGGTGAAGATGCCGGGAACAACACCGCCGAAGTCGTCAGCGAACTCCTTTTTGTAGGCCTCGTAGGTGCAGTCGATGAATGTCTGCACGGCGTCGGGGTTGCGCGTGTCGATGTAGCACGAGTTGTTCATGCGGGGACTGTCGGCGGCATAGACCACGGAGAAGACAACGACTTCTCTGCCGGGGGACTTCAGCTCCTCCCGTGTCTTGCCGGTCACGTCTTCGAAGGACTCCTCCCCCTTTACGGCGAAGACCTTCAACTCATTCTCTCGCGGCTCGTACTGGTCCCCCGGGATGCGCTCCATGCGGAGGGCCTTATTCCGGTGCTCCTTTGACTGGTTTGGCACGATGCCGCCGGCGGGTCCGCTGGGGTAGCGATCCTCGTCGTAGAGCCATGCCTTCATGTCGAGGCGCCGGGCCTCCTCGACGCAGGTGCGGATGCGGTCCATCCATTCCTTTGAAAGGTACGGCGTGATGAGCCCGACGCGGGAGTGCATGAAAAAGCCGCCCATGCCGCCGTCCCTCATGGAACGGATCTGCCGAATGAGCTCCTCGTCCTCGAGGTCGGCATTAAGGGCCCAGAAAGGGGCGCTGCGATAGTACGACGGCGGGTCCTGAAAGTTCTTCAGCAGGTCCATTGATGTCTCCATTGGTTACAGGATCGTCACGGTATTTCAGAAACACTCTATCGTATTCAGGCGGATTTTCAAGCAAAAGCCGTCCGGGGCCGCATCGCGTGTCCGGCACGCGATGGCGCGAAAAATGGACACAAAAGGCTCCAGAGAAGGAAGTTGGCGGAAGGGGTCCGCGTGGTTTCATCGGATCATGTTGTGTTGTAACCTATGATTATGACGTATCTTGCGCCAAGCGATGGCAAGGGATGGCAGCGGATCGTTCCCGGGTGGCATCCCCTTTGCGGAAAGAGGAAGAGTCATGTGATGCATGCTCGAAGGAGAGAAAGATGTTGCAGGGAAGCGCAGCGATTTCATGGAAGAAACGGGGCGATGTGGCGGTGGTGATGTTCAACGAGCGCCGACTGATAGGCAAGTCCCATGCGGTGCATGCCAACATCGAGCTGAGGCATGCTGCGCGGAAGGCAAAGGGCCGTGTGCTGCTGGACCTGTCCAACGTCGAGTTCATTTCCACCGTCTTTATCGCCGTGCTGATCGAGCTCAGCCGGACTCTCCGTTCATCGGGCGGCAGCCTGAAGATCTGTGGTGTGTCGCCGCTGCTGACGGGGATCATGAAGCTGTGCAGCGCGGTCTCCACCTTTGAGGTCTACGGTACCAAGAGAGAAGCGCTCGAAGCGTTCCATGTCGTCCCAGGACACACGCTCCCCGCCGCGGCGAGTTGACAGGAAAAACGGCTATCCGGGGAGGGGGCGATACGTTTCGGGTGGGCGCGCCTTGATCGCCTGCTGCTCAAGAAACTCCAACCATGTGGCATGGGTCCAGAAGGAACTCGCCCGGACCAAGTGGCGGATGGCGGCTTTTTCCTCCCCCTTCTTGTGAAGCGTTAGGACTTTTGCGAATTCATCGCGCGCCTTCGTCAGAAGCTCCACGGCCTCGGGCCGGTGGAATGTCCCTTCCTTCAGCGCCCGCTCGGGCAGAGAGTCGCGCAGTCTGTACGTCCCATTCGACAGGTTCTCGATGTAGTGATCGAAGGCACTCCATGGCGCGTCGAGGAACGTGCGGAAGCGTTCCGCCTCGGAGAACGTCTTGCGCCCGCGGGTGGCGTCGCGCACGGCGGCGCGACCGAGCTTCTTGCCCATGCGCCCGGCCTCCTTCAGGGCCTCGTCGAAATAAGCCGCGTGCACCGGCAGGCCGCCGAGATACCAGTAGCCCCCGGTGAAGGCCCAGCGCGTAAGCGTGCGTTGCGCCTCGAGCTGGAACCCCTGGTTGGTGGCGCAGGAAAATGTGATGAGTGGCATGCCGCGCAGGTCCTTCGTCCAGTGGTAGGCGTAGGTCCGCTCGACGAAGAGGTGGCACGTGGCCGTGGCGCCCCACATGTGAACCGGGTCGGCGAGGATGATCCCGTTGGCGCGCTTCAGCTTGCGGAGCAGGCGGCCCTTGCCCATCCGGCCGAAGTCGTCGTCGAGGGGGCACCGCCGTTTCGCGTCGCGGATGCAATGGAAGCACGAGGTGCAGGGCTTCAGCTCGTAGTCCTGCAGGCGGACCCAATCGACCTTCACACCTTCGACGGACTCCGCGCCCTCGACGGCGCTGCGCAGGACGGTCGCCGTGTAGCCCTTGCGTCGACCGCTGCAGAGCAGGGCCAGAACCTTTGCCATGATAGCACCCTTTTCAATTCAAAGATTCTTGGTAACCATTTAGCCAAGTGTGGTGAGAGCATATTGAGGCGGAAGGCCCCATCATTGCCAGCTCCTCCTGCAGAATACCGGCTGCCGGGTGCCACGCTCAAACTTGTTTGAGCGTGTCTTATGACACGTGAAGCACCGCTCCACCTGCACGCTCAAGCCGAAGCTTGAGCGTGGCACACAATCTGTGGCAACGACCCTTCCACTTGGCTAAATGGTTACGATTCTTGTATCCGCGAGGAGACCCCCATTACTTATCCGGTGAAACGATCTCCACCGATGGGAAATACGTTCGGTAACGCCGGCTATCCCGGGTAAGCAGGCGAAGGCCGGTTACAGCGGCATGAGCGCCAATGAAAAAGTCCGGGAGCGTTGAGGTCCTCGCCCCGCCCTTCTTGCGGTA
>JAADGH010000195.1:0-30009 GCA_013152475.1 Planctomycetota bacterium | reverse complement strand
CATCCTCCACCTCCTCAATCCTGGCAAAGCCAATGGACACTTCGGCATAGATGATGGGATTGATATAGAGCGTTCCCTCGTTCGCGTACTTCTCGATGGTGGAGGCCGACCAGGTGTACCACTGTGGGTCCTCCGTCAGCACGTCCAAAAGGACATTGCTGTCCACAAGGGTGCCAGCCATCAGGTGCCCCTCGTGAGCGCCATGATTTCATCCGTGGTCATCCGGACCGTGGCTCTGCCCCGCAGACGTTCCACAACCCGCCGACCACGAACGCGCGCCTTACGGACACGGATGAGCCTAACGGTCTTCCCCTCTACCTTGAACTCCACCTCTGCGCCCGGCTGAATCCCGAACTTCTCGCGGATTTCAAGAGGGATGGTAACTTGGCCTTTCGTTGTGACCTTCATCCCAGACTCCTTATACTTACTTACCCTTACCAGTAAGAGTATTACAGAAGGCGGCCCCTTGTCAAGCCCTTTTTCGAAATGAGGTACATGTCACTTCCCTCGGCCCTGCAACGGCATATTTCCTGATGCGGACTTGCCGCCGCTTTTCTTGCGGGAAGCCAGGCTTCCCGCTCTTCGGTCGCCGTCAGGCCATCTCTGCGCCCTCGCACAGTCGTTGCGCCGCCGCCGGGAAGCAGGGCTTCCCGGTGTCAAAGCGCAAGCATGGCTTGCGCACTCCACTTTACCTGAGCTCTTACGAGTTCAGCTACCGTATCGCATTTCTCGGTGCAACGAGGGACTTGAATGCCTCGATGGCCAGGTCAATATGCCATTGCCCATGGGTCGCGGCGAACATCCCGTGGCCGGGGAAGAGGCCGTCCACACCCAGGCCGCCCAGCTTCCCGATGCTCGCCCGGTAGTCCGCCAGGGATGAACCGGGGCAGTTCAGCAGGCCGATTTCGCCTTTGTGAAAGACAACGTCGCCCGAAAAAAGATGCGTCCCGGACTTGCCCGTGACGAGATAGCAGATGGAGCCGATGCTGTGGCCGGGGACGTGGATCGTCCGCACCCGCAGATCGCCGACCATGATTTCCTCTCCGCCCGTTAGACGGATGTCCATGTCTAACGCCTCAAGGTGGTAGGACGATGGGTAGTATCCCTCCCGCCGTGCGATGGTCAGGCCGATGCTGTCCTCGTCGCCATCGCGGAGGAAGTCGACCTCCTCGCGCGACATGGCCGCCTGCGCGCCGGTCTCCCTGCGGAGGGCCGGCGTGCCGCCGCAGTGGTCGGCGTGGCAGTGGGTCAGGAGGATGTGGGTGATCCGCTTCGGGTCGCACCCTGCGTCCGAGACGTTGGCGAGGATCCGCTCCGGCTCCAGGCCCACGCCGGCGTCGATGAGGGCCAGCGCGTCGCCGCCGTCGAGGAGATAGACGTGGCTGTCGTATTCGTGTGTGATCCACGCGCCCGACTTGCCGCTGCCTACGAGATGCACTTCGTTGTTCAGCTTCATTTGCTCGGCCTCCGGTGACGTGGATTGCTGAGCAAATCATCCAGGGTGAACACGTGTTTGTCAAGGTCGCTGTCGGCGATGCCGATCTTACGGAGGATGGACCGCTGATGGCTGAAGTCGCCGAGTTCCCGGATGTTGTGCGTATCGCTCGACATGGCGATCTTGATGCCGTGCTCGATGCAGAGGCGGGCAAAATCCGCGTCGGGGTCCTTCTGGGAGTGGGAGTTGAGCTCGATGGAGATGCCCCTCTCGGCGGCCCGTCTCACGATGGGTTCGTAGAGGTGCGTGGGAATGGGGCGTTCGGCCCTGCGGAAGATGCGCGTGGGGTGGGCGAGGATGTCGATGTCGTGATCGAGGAGGGCCAGGGTGTTGCGCAGGAATAACTCCTCGAACTCCTCCTGCGGCGCGTCCTTGTATCCCGGCAGCCAATGGACGGCGCCGATGACCACGTCGAACTCGCGGGCGAGGTCATCGTCCACGATCAGCTCGCCGGAGACGGCGGCCTCGACCTCGATGCCGGCGAGGATGCCGTTGCCGCGCAGCGATCGCAGGCGCTCCAGATACTCCTCGATCCTGGGGTTGCCCTGTTCTCGGACTTCCTCGAAGACGGCGTAGTCCTCGATGAACTCGTATCGCCAGGCCCTGTCCTCGGGGAAGTGGAGGTGCGCCGTGTGGTCGGTGATGGCGAAGCCGATGAGCCCCTTGCGCTCCGCCTCGCGACGGAGGTCGTCGATGGAGAGGGGCGGCTCGGAACAATAGGAGCGTTCCGTGTGGACATGCCAGTCGAAGTCAAGTGGGGGCATGACGACGTCTCAGCGGGCAAGTTCAGGTGTTGGCCGGCGACAGATCATTTTGCGACCATCCGAATATTGTCGAATATCATTGTCCCCTCCTTTACGGTGCCGGGGGGGTAGATCATGAAGAGAATCTGTCCCAGTGAGTTCGGGCTGCCGATCCGGTGGTTGTAGTTGAGCCATCCGTCAGCGGCGCACTTGTAGATTGCATCGGAGAGAGAGAAGCTGATGCCTTTGTTCATTCCCGGGCGGAGGGACCGGCCCTGGCTTTCATAGAACTGGTCCGTCACCACTGCGAGGCAGAGCGGCACCGGCTGGTTGGTCCGGTTTTCCACATCGACCACGAGCATGCCCCGGCTGGAGATGTCCAGCTTCACACCTCGGCCGACGGCGACTTTCCCCTCGCCGCCGCGCTGGTAGCGCACGAGGAGCATCTTGTCGGCATTGATCTCCACGATCTCGAGCTCGGCCGGGTCGCCCCAGGTCTGGCGCGACCACCGCAGCGGGCCGCTGAAATCGTCGATGAGCCACTCCATGTCGTCGGGCTTGAACGTGGAGGGCGCCTTCGCGGCTGCGGGGGTCCCCGCTGCCGGGGTCTTCTTCGGCTGCGTGGCCTCGGCCTTCTGTTCGGGCGTCATCCACTTGCCCTTATACTCCACGAGCCCTCGCGATCCGTTGATAATGTTCTCGCTCTTCAGAAGCGCTTCAATGACCTCCTGGCGGGCCTTCGCTTTTGCTTTGCAGTCGGCAAGCTGCTTCTTCAGCTCCGGCCGGGTGATGTCCACCTCTTCGAACTCGATCTCGTCGATGACATCCCCCGCGTCGGACTTTGCCTTCCGGAGTGTTCGCTGGGCGGACACATAGTCGGTGTCCGTCATCTCTTTTTTGCCCTTTTTGATGGTGGCATCGACCTCGGCCAGCTCCTTCTCGCGCTCGGCGACGAAGGCGGTCATCTCCTTTGTCTCCGCCCTGGCCTCTTCGATGCGGGAGAGCAGGTTGTCCACCTTCTCGTCCACGGCCTCCGCGTCCTCGATCAGGCGGCTGCGCTGCTCCTTCGCGAAGTCGGTAACCGCCGCGCCCAGCTCCAGCTCCACATCCGAGATGAGGCGCTTGATCGCAGACTTGACGTCCTTCACCGTCTCCTGGGCCTTATCGAATTCCGCGCTTTCGGCAAGTTTTTCGCCTTTTTTGACGGTGTCCCCGATCTTGTCCAAGTCATCCCGCTTGTCCTTCACCACAGCACGGGTGCGTTCCTGCTCCTTACTCACCTGGTTTTTCTGGTAGATAACGTAGACCGTCACCGCGATGGCGATGAGGCCGATGAGGCCGACAATCAGGTTGATGGGCAGGCCGCGCTCCACCACCATGGGTCGGGGTGAAGCGGAAATTTTTTTCTCTTCGACGGGTGGTTTCTTTGCTTCGGGTTCTGCCGGTGCGGGCGCCGGCGCCGGGTGGGGGCCCGGCTTGTCTTTCACCTCGGAAAGGAGATCCTTGGCGGAGGGAAGGTCCTCGTCGGCCTTTTCCTCTTCGGGGGCCGGCCCGGGCAGGGGGCCCAGGTCCTCTTTCTTTTCGGTGGGCTCCTCGTTTCTTTTTTCTTTCTTCTCTTCGTTTTCCTCGCCGCCCGTTTCTTTCTCTTCGGGTTTCGCTTTTTCGGGGGCGGTTTCCTTATCGGATTCTTTGGCCTGTTCGGTCTGGTCCGGTTTCTTCTCTTCGCTTGCGGGCGACTTCTCCGTCTCGCCGCCTGCCTTTAACTGGATTCGCTCCTTGCATTTCGGGCACTTGACCTCCTTGCCCTCCAGATGGTCCGGTCCCTTGATCGTCGCACCGCACGATATGCATTTCCACTGAATCATGGCCTAAGCCCTGCTCAATTCCTCTCACCCAGTTTCCAATCCGACACGTACCGCACCCTTTCGCCAACCGGCGCTTCATTATATCACACCACTCCCGGCATGTCACAAAAAATTGCGGGAGATTTCGGATTCCACATGAGCGAACGGGGAGTTGGCGGTGGGGGGCATGGAGAAGCCTCGGAAGCAGCCATCCCGGACGGAGTGACCGGTCCCCTTTTCTCTGCTTGACTTGCACCGGGACCCTGCCTACAATACCCGCCATGCTGAAGCAGCCTCGAACAAAGATCGTGGCCACCATCGGCCCGGTGTCGTGCGAGCCGGCAACGCTTCGGGCGCTGCTCGAAGCGGGGGTCAACGTGGCCCGGCTCAACTTCTCTCACGGCACGCACGAGAGCCACGGGAAGACTATCGATGCCATTCGATCTGTCGCCGACAACCTCGGCCTGACCGTGGCGATCCTGCAAGACCTGCAAGGACCGAAGATCCGGACGGGACGGTTAGTCGATGGCGGGCCTGTCGCCCTGAGGGACGGGGCCACGGTGACGATCACGAGCCGCGATGTGGAAGGCACGGCGGAGCGAATATCGACGAGCTACGAAAGCCTGGCCGACGATGTGGCCAAGGGCGACCGGATCCTCCTGAGCGACGGCCTCATTGAGCTGCGGGTCCTATCGGCGGCAAGCGATGAAGTCGCGTGCAAGGTGATAAACGGCGGTGCGCTCCGCGAGCACGCGGGGATGAATCTGCCGGAGGTCAACGTGAACATCCCCGCCTTCACCGAGAAGGACCGGGAGGACCTCGCCTTCGGCATCGAGCAGGGCGTGGACTGGGTGGCCATGTCTTTCGTCCGGACGGCGCGAGACGTGCAGGATGTGGCCGAGGCCATCGCCCGGGCTGACGCGCAGATCCCCGTGATTGCAAAAATCGAGAAGCCGGAGGCCGTCAAGGAGTTGCGGAGCATCCTCTCGGCCGTTGATGGGGTTATGGTCGCGCGCGGCGACCTGGCCGTGGAGACGTCGCCGGCCGATGTGCCGGTGTATCAGAAGCGGATCATCGCTATGGCCCGGCGCATGGGGAAGATTTCTATCACGGCGACGCAGATGCTGGAGTCTATGGTTCACGAGCCGCGCCCCACGCGGGCGGAGGCGTCGGACGTGGCCAATGCCGTCTACGACGGCACGGACGCCGTGATGCTGTCCGCCGAGACATCCATCGGGAAATATCCCGTCGAGGCCGTGGAGATGATGGCGGAGATCGCCCGGACGGTGGACGAGGACCTGGCGAAGAAGAATCGATTTCTGGAGAACAAGAATGTCCAGGGCCGGGCGCACACGGCCGCCACGGTATCGGCGGCATACATCGCGGCAATGGAGCTGGGAGCGAAGGCGATCATCGCCTTCACCGAGTCGGGCAGCACGGCGCGGCTTCTGGCGCGGCACCGGCCCAATGCGACGATCGTGGCCTACACGCCGAGCGCAAAGGTGGCCCGCCGGCTGGCCCTGCTCTGGGGAACGCGGCCGTATGTCATCGGACACGAGGCGACGACCGACGACCTGATCGCGGCGGCGGATGAGCGGCTGGTCAAGGACGGTTTGGTGAAGAAGGGAGATACGGTGGTCATGGTGGCCGGGACGACGTCTTACCGCGGCGCCACGAACACCATGAAGGTCCATTGCGTAGGCGGAACGAAGGAGGAGTGAGGACGACGGAATGGCTCACAGGATTACGTGCATAGATGGTGACGGCACGGGCCCGGAGATCGCGGCGGTCATGCGGCGATGCGTGGATGCGACGGGCGCGGACATCGAGTGGGAGATCCAGCAGGCGGGGGAGGAAGTGTACGAAAAGACAGGCACCCCCATGCCTGAGGCGGTGGTCGACTCGATCCGCAGGAACAAGGTGGCCATCAAGGCCCCGGTGACGACGCCGGTGGGCACAGGGTTCCGGAGTGTGAATGTGCACCTGCGGCAGGAGCTGGAGCTCTACGCCTGCCTGCGGCCGACGAAGTACTATCCCGGCGTTCGGACCAAGTATGAAGATATCGACCTCGTGGTGGTCCGAGAGAACACCGAAGACCTGTACGCCGGCATCGAGTTCGAGCGGGGTGAGAAGGAGACGCTGGAGCTGATTGGGGTGATCGAAAAGTTAGAGGGCCACCGCATCGGCGACGACGCGGGCATCAGCATCAAACCCATCACCGAGACCGGCACGCGCCGGATCGTGACATTCGCATTCGAGTATGCCCGGGCCAACGGGCGGAAGAAGGTAACGTCGGTCCACAAGGCGAACATCATGAAGTTCAGCGACGGCCTGTTCCTCGATGTCTCGCGTGATGTGGCGAAGGGCTACCCCGATATCGAGTTCGAGGACCGGATCGTGGACAACATGTGCATGCAGCTCGTCCAGAAGCCGGAGCTGTATGACGTGCTGGTGCTGCCGAACCTCTATGGCGACATCCTGTCCGACCTGTGCGCGGGGCTGGTCGGTGGGCTGGGCGTGGCGCCGGGGGGGAACATCGGCGACGAGATGGCCGTCTTCGAGGCCACCCACGGCAGCGCGCCGAAGTACAAAGGGCAAAACAAGGTGAACCCCACGGCGCTGATCCTCTCGGCGGTGATGATGCTCCGGCACATCGAGGAACGCGACGCAGCGGACCGGCTGGAGAACGCCGTGGCGAAGGTGATCGCCGAGGGCAAGGACGTGACCTACGACATGAAGCCCCACCGCGACGACCCGACCGCCGTGGGGACGAAGGAGATGGGCGAGGCGATCGTAAGGGCGATGGGGTAGGGAATATCGAACGCCGAATGTCGAATATCGAATATTGAAGGAAGAAGGAAGGAAATGTAGGGTGGGGGCTTGCCCCACTATCTTTTCCGATAGCAGACACGTAGAGGGAACGAACGATGAAACGACCGAAAGTGACAGTGGTTGGCGCCGGGCATGTGGGGGCGACGACGGCGCAGCGAATCGCCGAGCGCGAGCTGGCGGATGTGGTGTTGGTGGACATTGTCGAGGGCCTGCCCCAGGGCAAGGCGCTGGACATGATGGAGGCGCGGCCGCTGTTGCATTGCGACTGCGTGGTCACCGGCAGCAACGACTATGCGCCCATCGCCGGGAGCGAGGTCGTCGTCATCACCGCTGGCCTGCCGCGCAAGCCGGGCATGTCGCGCGACGACCTCCTGCAGAAAAACGCGGCCATCGTCGGCGGCGTGGTGGACAACGTCGTGAAGCATGCGCCGGGTGCGAAGCTCATCCTCGTGTCCAACCCCCTCGACGTGATGACCCACTTGGCCTGTGAGAAGAGCGGCTTCGAGAAGAACCGGGTCATGGGCATGGCGGGCGTGCTCGACTCGACGCGCTTCGCCTACTTCATCGCCGAGGCCCTCGGCATCGGCACACGCGACGTGAATGCCATGGTCCTCGGCGGCCACGGCGACCAGATGGTCCCCTTGCCGCGCTACTCGACGGTGAACGGCATCCCCGTTACGGAGCTTCTGCCGGAGGAGAAGATCCGCGCGCTGATCGAGCGGACCAAGCAGGGCGGGGCGGAGATCGTGGGCCTGATGAAGACGGCCAGCGCCTTCTATGCACCTTCAGCCTCCGTGACCGAGATGGTGGACAGCATCGTTCGCGATAACAAACGCATCCTGCCCGTGTGCGCGAAGCTCGAGGGGGAGTACGGCCTGGAGGGTGTGTTCCTCGGCGTGCCGGTGAAGCTCGGCAGCGATGGAGTGGAGGCCGTCATCGAGATCACCCTTTCCGACACCGAGCGCGCCGCCCTCGCCGCCTCCGCCGCGAAGGTAAAGGAAAACATTGCGAAAGCAAAGTGTCTGGGGTAGGTCGGCGTGCTCGGCAGCGGCGCTCTCCGCGATGGAAACAAGGAGCGAAAGCCCATGCACATCAAACACGGGCTTCTTGTGATGCTGCCGGCTGCGGTTTTCTTCGCCCTTATGGGTGCGGTGATGATCCTGCTGCCGTGCGTCTACCTTTTGTTCCGTCCCGTGCGGAAGCGATTCGTGGTGGGTGTCTGAAGGGCTACTCCGTCTCGCCCTGGGGTTCTTCGTCCGGTTTTTCGGGATGCTCCGGCTCCTGGCGTGCCGATTCCCCAGGTGCAGGTTCGGGTTCGGATGGATGTTCTGAAACCGATTGCTCTTCGGTCTGGCCCTCCGGCGGCTGTTCCTCCTGCGCGGGTTCGCTTCCCGCCAGCCCTTCCGTGATGGGCCGACCGGGCAGTGGCTCGTCGGTAGGGGCGTCCTCGCGGAGGATGATCTGGATCTCGCCAAAGGGCACGGCCTGCTGGGCCTTGATCTTGCGCATGCGAACCAGCTCCAGCAGGGCGAGGAACGTGCCGATGATGGCCAGCTTGTTTTTTCGATCGGTGAAGAGGTCGAAGAACGCCACCCCCCGCTTTTCGGTGACGATTGCCATGATCCGGTCCATGTAATTCTCAACGGGCAGGTCGTCGTAGACGATGGTCGTTTCGAGGGGGCCACCGGTCTCGCGCATCAGGCGGGTGAAGGCATTGACCAAGGCCCACACGCTGGCCTCACCGAGGAGATTCTTTTCTTCTTCCGCCTCCTTATTTTCTTCATCGTGCCTTTCGGCGGGGCGGCCGAAGCGCAGGGCGCGCTCGCGGGCCAGGTCCTCCAGGTCGCGCGCTGCCTCCTTGAATTTTTTGTATTCGATCAACTGCCGGACCAGCTCCAGGCGGGGGTCCTCCTCTTCGGCCTCCTCTTCAAGCGTGACCTCCGGCGCGAGCGTTTTGGCCTTGATCTCCATCAGGCGCGAGGCCATGATGAGGAAGTCGCCGGCCAGGTTCAGGTCGATCATCTTCAGCGCCTCGACGTACAGGATGTACTGCTCGGTGATGTGGGAGATGGGGATGTCGTAGATGTCCACCTCCGTCTCTTTGATCAGATACAGCAGGAGGTCCAGCGGGCCGCTGTAGATGTCGAGCGCCACTCTGTAGTCGCGGTCTGCCATAGTCAGATGCTTTCTCGCAATGACAAGAGCGAGTGATTTCTACCATAGCGATCAGAACTTGATCGCTTTGTGGACCCATTCCATCGTCTCCGCCGCGGCGGCGTGGGCCTTCTTGTCGCCCTCGGCGATGATGTCGCGGATTGTGCTCTCGTCTCTCGTAAACTCCGCCCGCTTCGCCTGGATCGGCGCCAGCCACTTAATCAGTTCTTCGGACAGCATCTTCTTGCAGTCCACGCAGCCGATCTCGGCTTTCGTGCATTGCCCGGCCACCTCGTCGGCCTTGTCGGGGGCGAAGGCGCGGTAGTAGGCGTGGACGTTGCAGTAGTCCGGCCGGCCCGGGTCGTTCCGCCTCATGCGTTGCGGGTCGGTGATCGCGCCGGCGATCTTCTTCCGGATGTTCTCCGGCCCTTCGGAGAGGGCGATGTAGTTGTCGTAGCTCTTGCTCATCTTTCGCCGGTCAAGACCCAAGAGCAGGGGCACCTGCGTCAGCCGGGCCTGCGGCTCGGGAAAGACGTTGTCGAAGATGTTATTGAACCGTCGTGTGATCTCGCGCGTCATTTCCAGGTGGGGCAGTTGGTCTTCGCCCACGGGCACGACATGGGCGCGATACATGAGAATGTCCGCTGCCTGGAGGACGGGATAGCCGAGGAAACCGTAGGTGTTGATATCCTTCGCGGCGAGCTCCTTTACCTGGTCCTTGTAGGTGGGGCACCGCTCCACCCAGCCGACAGGTGTGACCATGGACAGGATCAGGTGCAGCTCGGCGTGGAACGGCACATGCGACTGGACGAAGATGGTGCTTCGTTCCGGGTCCAGACCCACAGAGAGGAAATCCGCCATGATCTCGATGGTGTTCGCGGCAATGGACGCGGAGTTATGGTATTCGCTTGTGAGCGCGTGCCAGTCGGCCACCTCGAAGAAGCAGTCGTATTCGTCCTGGAAGCTGACCCAGTTCTCCAGCGCGCCGACGTAATGGCCCAGGTGCAGCCGTCCCGTCGGGCGCATGCCGCTGAGGATGCGCTTTTTCGCCATGATGAGACTCGCTATGAAAAGGAAATTCCTGTCAACAACGTAACCAGGAAGTAGATAGGCGGAAAGACCACATACCCAAGGACGCCGCTGAAGATCATAACAAGCAGAACGATTGGCATGATTGGGTTCAATCTTTCGAACTTGATCGCAAGTTCGGTGGGGAGCAACCCCTTGAGGATATGCGAGCCGTCCAGAGGAAACACCGGGATCAGATTGAACAACCCGAGTCCGCAGGCCACGATGACGCCTTGCAGGGCAACACTCCAAACGAACCAGAGCGCGAAGCTCGCCTCCCTCGGCGGCAGGCTTCCGCCGTGAATCGCAACGATGATGCGGAAGAGAATCCCACACGCGATCGCCATCAGAAAATTCGAGACCGGCCCCGCTGCCGAGACCAGTATGTCGTCCCGCCGAGGATTGCGGAGGTTGTAGGGATTTACCGGCACCGGCTTCCCCCACCCGATGGGTGCGAACAGAATGCAAAGCGTTCCAATCGGATCAAGGTGGGCCAGTGGGTTCAGCGTAACGCGGCCCATCTGCCGGGCCGTGGAATCACCGCACCGATCCGCCATCCACGCATGGGCACACTCATGGATACTGAGGGCAAGGAGAAATGCCGGGACCCTTATCGCAATGGCCTGGAGATTAAGTTCCAACTGGATCTATTCCCGGGAAGAAGACTGCTGGGCACATCCAACCGATGCTGGATTGTATCTTATGGTCCCCACGAGGGGAAGTCAAGCGAAAAAGCGGCCGGTTTGGTTCTGCGTCGCTGGCTGCCACGGCCTTTTCGCATTTGACAAACCGGAGAGCGGAGATATACTTGGGGCAATGTAGAAGTGCAGGAACCCCCCTCCAGCTTCACGACGCAGGCACGGTCTGGTTCGACAACGCGGAGGTCGCGAATGCGGGGAAGTGAGGGGAGGAACTGCACCAATCCAGGGAGTTACTCCATGATCCAGGAAATCAACGAGTGTAAAGTTGGCCCCGATGAGATGGCTGTGTGGTGGCTGGGGCAGATGGGCTTTGTGGTGAAGGCGGGGAATCACATCATCTATCTCGACCCCTACCTCAGCCCCAACCCGCGCCGGCAGGTGGCGCCCTTCTTCAAGCCGGAGGAGGTGACGAACGCCACGCTCATCTGCGGCACCCACGACCACAGCGACCACATCGACCGCCCCGTCTGGCCCGCACTGGCCGAGGCGTCGCCGGGGGCGAAGTTCCTCGTGCCGGAGCTCTTCCGCGAGCGCCTGAGCGAGGAGCTGTCCATTCCCGCCGAGCGATTCGTCGGCATGGACGACGGCGCGGCCATCGAAATCGGCGGCGCGCGGATCACGGGCGTGGCGTCGGCGCACGAGCTCCTCGACATGGACCCGGACTCGGGACGGCACCCCTATCTCGGCTTCGTCTTCGAAGTGGGCGGCTGCACGTTCTACCACTCCGGCGACTCGTGCAAGTACGAGGGGCTGGAAACGAAGCTGAAGGCGTGGCGGTTCGACCTGCTCTGCCTCCCCATCAATGGCCGCGACGCCGAGCGCCTGGCGCGCAACTGTATCGGCAACATGACCTACCAGGAGGCTGTCGATCTGGCCGGCGCGCTCATGCCGGGCATGATCATCCCCGGCCACTGGGACATGTTCTCCGGCAACCCCGGCGACCCCGACGCCTTCACCCAATACGCGAACGTGAAATACCCGAAACTGAACGTCTGTGTGCCGAAGCAGGGGGAGTGCGTGCGGGTGTCGTGTGGAAAATGATATGGGTTCGACACAACCGAGAGGAGTTAGAGATGATTGAGGTGACGCCACGCATCGAGGAAGGCATCGTGCAGGTGAAGGTGTTGGGCAAGCTGGAGAAGTCCGACTTCGCGGAGAAGATCGGTCCCTTGGCGGACGAAGTGATCGCGGAGCAGGGCAAGCTGAACGGTCTCATCCTCGACCTGACGGCCTTCGACGGCTGGGACGGCCTGCCGGCGCTGCTGGAGCACATGCGGTTCGTAAAGAACCACCACAAGTACGTCCGCCGTCTGGCCGTGCTTGGCAACAAGACGTGGCAGAAGGTCCTGCCCCGCCTGGCACAGGTTTTCGTCAATGCGGAGGTCAAGACCTTCGACGCCGCGGACGCGGCCGAGGCGTGGGTGAAGGGGTAGACGGTCGCCCAGTAGACTTTCCGGGAACCCTGTTGCACTTCACGCGGGAATGTGTATAATAAGATAGGACTATACACATTGGAGAGCGACATGAGAACGAATGTGGTGATCGACGACAGCCTGATGGCGGCGGCGCTGAAGCTGTCCGGGGTGCGCACGAAGAAGGCGGCCATCGAGGAGGGGCTGAAGCTCCTCGTCCGCATGAAGCGCCAGACGCGCGCCAGGCGGTATCGCGGCAAACTGAAGTGGGCCGGCGATCTGGATAAGCTGCGGAGGAACCGGTGATCCTCGTCGATTCGTCGGTGTGGATCGACTATTTCAGCGGTCGGGCCACGCCGCAGACCGACTGGCTGGACGACGCGCTCGGGGACGAGTTCATCGTCGTAGGCGACCTCATCCTGACGGAAGTCCTCCAGGGCTTTCAGCGCGACCGGGACTTCCGGACGGCGAAGGACCTCCTGCTCACCTTTCCCGTCATGGAGATGCTCGGCCAGGACCTGACCATCGAGAGCGCGGCGAACGTTCGCCGCCTGCGGAAGAAAGGCGTCACCATCCGAAAGACCATCGACGTCATCATCGCCACCTTCTGCCTCCACCACCGCCTCTCCCTTCTCCACGACGACCGGGACTTCGAGCCGATGGAGAGGCACTTGAAGCTGAAGACCGTGCGGGCATGAGAAGAGAGCGAAGCGAATCTGTGAATACACGGTGAGGGGAT
The DNA here is from genome assembly GCA_013152475.1 of Planctomycetota bacterium. Lineage (GTDB taxonomy): Bacteria > Planctomycetota > Brocadiia > JAADGH01 > JAADGH01 > JAADGH01. The sequence goes on along the minus strand of JAADGH010000195.1, from coordinate 17,021 downwards.
TGGAGGGACATGCACAAAGTCAAGTTTTCGTGTACGAAACCACATGGGGACAGAGAACACTATCTAACCGAGGATGACGTTCGCGTCCTTCTCGACCGGCTGCCGTATGAGACGTGGGAGCGCCTGAAGGCCGTCCACTTCAATGACCAGAGCTGGGGCGCTCGGCGAGCCGGCTATGTTACGGAAAGCCACCGAGAAATCGCGATCTGCGCCATGCCGCCGAGGGTGAGCATGACAGGCTATCTGACCCGGAAATCCAGGCAATCGCCAGGACAGTTTGGGGCGGTGCGTGGGAAGCAATGGCCGAGGGTGGCTGTGCGGCGCTTTCTTCTGTATGACGTCTTTCTGCACGAGCTGGGCCACATGCAAGTAATCGATCCCAAGGAGAAAAGCGTCCGCCGTCGATTCGCCGGTGAGCGGAAAGCACAGGAGTTTGCCGACGAGTGGCGCAAGACACTCTGGTCCCAGCCCTTCGACCACCCCGACCCCGTCCACAACCCACCGACGAAACAGGAGCTGGCCGAGGCGGAGGGGGAGTAGGTTTCTGTTTAGGGTTGTTCCTACTGCGCCGTCCACCCCCCGTCCAGATACAGCGCCGCGCCGGTCATGTAGCTGGAGGCGTCGCTGGCGAGGAAGAGGGCGGCGCCGCGGATTTCGGGTAGCTCGGCCCAGCGGTTCAGCGCCGTTAGGGCGAGGAGGGCCTTCACCTTCTCCGGCTCCTTGAGCAGGGCCGTGTTGATCTCGGTCAAAAACGGACCGGGACACAGGGCGTTGCAGCGCGCGCCGAAGGGGGCCAGCTCCAGGGCCAGCGTCTTGGTCAGGCCGAGGATCGCCGCCTTCGATGAGCAGTAGGCCGTCCGCTCGGCCAGGCCGATGGCGCTGAGGCACGAGCCGACGTTGACAATCGACCCGCCCTTCTGTTTCTTCATGATCGCCGCCGCCTCGCGGCAGCAGAGCCACGTGCCCGTGAGGTTGACGTCGAGGATCTGCCGGAACTCCTCTAACGGGAACTCGTCGATGGGATGGCGGATGTTCATGCCCGCGCTGTTGATGAGGGCGTCCAGCCGGCCGAGCTCGTCCGTCACTTTTGCGAAAAGTGACTTCACGTCGTCTTCCTTCGTCACGTCGGCCTCGACACCGATACACTTCTGCCCGGTGGCCGACGCGATCTCCTCGGCCACGGCCTGCGCCTCATCGCCATGGCGCGAACAGACGGCCACACTCGCCCCGGCCTGGGCCAGGCCCAGCCCCATCGACTTCCCCAGCCCCTTCGACCCGCCCGTGACCAAAGCCACGCGGCCGTCGAGGCGGAACTGCTCCATGACGTTGGTGCTTTCCTCAGTCATCCTCTTCTCCTATCTATGCATCGTCCAGTTTCCACCGAACTACGCCCATGTGATAGTGATCGGCGCTGGTATAGTACGCCGTCACGAGGGTCTCGTCGTCGAGTTGCACCGTCGCAGGATAGCCAAGGTCGCTCTCCTGCAGATGCACAAGCACCTGGGCGGAATCCCAGGTGCGCCCTTCGTCGTGGCTGACGCGCATCCCGATGCCGTAGATGTCGCGCATGCCGTAGGTGAGCAGGATGCGTCCGTCGCTGAGCCGCAGGAGGTGGCCGGGATGGTGGGAGGGCTCGGTCAGCGGTCCCCTCGGTGTCCAGGTTCGCCCCTCGTTTTCCGACACGAACAGCTCCATCCCGCGATGTGGCGTTGTGCGATCCGGCGGCCCGCCCTCGATCCGCGATGCCGCCAGCCATCGGTCTGCGCGCAAGCGGAGCACGGCTGTCTCTCCTCGGTGGTCATCGGTGAGAAGAGCGGCGTCGCCCCAGGTGTGGCCGTCGTCGCTGCTGAAAAGGATCCATACCATGCCCCAGTCGTGGTAGAAACTGGCGGCCAGCTTCTGTTCCGGCAGTGGGACGATGTCGCCAAAGGGTTTGATCATCCGCTGCCCGCGATCCTCGTAGTCGGCGCCCTCCGGAAACACAACCGCTGAACGGGACTTGTTCATGCTCCACGTCCTGCCGCCGTCCGGAGACCGGCAGACCCACGGGGACAGGCGGCGGTCCCGGAAGCCGGGGGCATACCCCCACCCCGAGGCCAGCACGACGAGGTCGCCGTTGTGCGCAAGCCCAACGGCGATGTTTGCTCGGGCCGTTCCCGGTTCATGTGGTGCGGGCGTTCCTCGCAGTGTCCACGTCTTCCCGCCGTCTGTGCTTGCCCAGCACTCCACATCCCCCTCGGCGACAAGATGGCATGGCCGGTTGTAGATCGCCGCCAAGATTGTCTGGTCCGGCAACTGTGTCAGGTTGGGCCAGGCGCAGACATTCTCCACGGCGACGCACTGATCGAGAATCGTGAATCCGCGTTCCATGTTCTTTGCTCCTTCTTGCCCGCGCGGTCGGCCTACCTCGCCAGCTCCGCCACCTTCTCCGGTGAAAGGACGCGGGGGAAAGGAGCCGCGTCGTCGATGGTCAGGTAAATGCCGTAGTTGCGGCGGATGTTGCCCTGATATTTCCCCACCGGGAACTGCCACGTGCCCGTGGTGTCGTGCACCCTGAGCCAGAAGGCCAGCGTCACCTCGCCGCGCAGGTTGAGCGAGGGGGAAGCGGGAACGGTGGCGATGCCCTCCGTATTGAACTCCTCGTTTGCGAAGCTCAGTCTGGCCGTGACGGAGTATGCTACACCGCGAAGGGGGGGCTGTCAAAGGGAAAAGGGGAAACTCCAGATGGAATCCATGTTGCATATCCCTGCGCCTTGTGCTATACTCGTGACTTGACGGGGATGGAGTCCCCCGCAAAAACGCCTATGATCCGGCTGATGACTCCTGCCGCCCGCCGAGGTGGTGGGAGTTGCGACCCACGCTCTCACCCCTGCCCCGGGTAGGGGTTTTTGTTTGGGCGTCGGGGGACGGACTCCCAATAGGAAGGTGGCAAGATGTCCGCTGATGACAGGATGGAGGTCCCCAAATACCACCGGCGCGGGATCACGACGGCATTGACCCTACTTGATGAAGTGATCTGCGAGGTCGAGGCGTGGGCCGGGGGGCGGGAGGTGAGCTCCGTCCTCTATCGAGAATGGAACACGCTGTCTCCCGAGCAGTGCAGGAAGCTGCAGCGTCAGGTGGTCAAGATGAAGCAATTGCTGACAGCGGCGCGCGACCGTCTTGGACTGAGCCCCGATCCCCAGGAGACCAGTCGCGAGATATGGGGACGCTGCGCGGGACTGCGCGAGCACCTCATGGCGCTGGAAAGCGTCCACCTCCGACGGTACGGGGCCGTTCCCGACGACCTCGCCGGCTACATGGACGGGCTTGTGCCGAAGCTCCTGCGCGAACTGGACAGCATCTCCCGGGTCTGTCGCAAACCCAAGTGAACCCGACGCGGAAACGGAGTCCGAGGGGAGCGATTCCATTCCGCCGATTCGTTTCTCCTCCAGACGGCTTGATTTCGCTCTCTCGTTCTGTCACGATACGCCTTGGTCCCAGTCCCCAGTACGGAGAGCTGACGATGAGCGTCGAAAGACCCAAGCCGCATGTCTTCGAGGACACCCACATCTGGATGAGGCAGGTCAGCCAGGGGTGGCAGTTCAAGCCGCCGGCGGACCTGTGTTGCTCCGTCGAACCGGGCATCGTCCAGGCTGCGAGCGGGCATACGTTCATCGTGACGATGAAGCTCGGCCCGGACCTGACCATCCCCACCGGCGGGCATATCACCATGGGCGTGCCGCACACGTGGGAGGCGCACCTCGGCAACTGCTTCCGTCGCGCCATCAAGACCGTCGGCAACCGCGAGCAGGTCAACCTGGGCTATGGGGCATATACGGATGTGGAATGCTCGAATGCCGACGTAAGCCTTGTGCTGGAAGCATCTTACGGCCGGATCTATGACCTCGTCGATGTGGTCGTGGCGGAGGGTGAGCTGAAGCCCGGCGACGAGGTCCGCCTCATCCTCGGACCCAACGACAACTGCCTGCTCCAGGCGCAGAAGTACGCCCAAGTCGCCATCTTCTCGACCGGTGTGGACCTCGATGGCAACATGGAATACCTCCAGGCGGCCGAGCATCCGACGGTGAAGGTCGTCGGCGCCTACGCCGATCGGCTGCGCGTCTTCGCGCCGGCGGTGGTGCGGTCCAGGGAGGAGTTCGACGTGCGCGTCCTGCCGGTGGACATCTACAGCTTCAATCCTGCGACGAACTACAGGGGCAGAGTGGAGTTTTTCTCCGACGGCGAGATGGTTCCACCTCCCTCTGTCGAAATCGACACGAGTGCGAGCCCAAAAGGTGTTTCAGCGAAAGCGACGGCGCCCTCGTCGGGGGTGCATTACCTCACCGCGCTCGATGCGAAGACCGGCATCTCCGGCCGGAGCAATCCCATCGCTGTGGACTTCCTGCCCGACCGGCATATCTACTTTGGCGAGATGCACAGCCAGATGTGGGAGAGCATGGGCACGGGCACGACGGAGGAGTTCTTCGAGTGGGGACGCGACAACGGCGGCCTCGACTTCTGCTGCCCGGCGAATCACTACAACCAGCGGTACGAGGTAACCGACGAGATCTGGCAGGAGCTGGTGGACTGCTGCAACCGATACAACGAGCCGGGTCGCTTCGTCACCATGGTGAGCTACGAATGGGCGAGCGGCGCCGGGCACAAGAACGTGTACTACCGTGACGAGTGGGGCGAGTTCGACTACTGGTATCGCGACAAGAAGAACCCCGACCAGCTCTGGGAGACTCTCGAGGGGCGGGACGTGCTGACAATTCCGCACCATCCGAAGGGCTGCGGCATACTGGACTGGAGCTACCGGAACGACATGCACCAGCGCCTGATGGAGATATGCTCAAGCTGGTGCCTTGGCGAAGTGGGTGGCGGCCAAAGCGCCCAGAAGGCCCTGGCCCTGGGCCACCGCGTCGGCTTCGTCGGCGGGACCGACAGCCACTACGGCCTCGCCTGCCAGGGCAGCTACCACGTGAACGACGGCAACGGCATGGCCTGCGTCATGGCCACGGAGCTCACCCGCGACGCCATCTGGCAGGCCCTCTGGGACCGGCGGTGCTACGCCACGACGGGTGACAAGATCGTCCTGGATTTCACCATGAACGGCCACCCCCTCGGCAGCGACATCGCCGCCGATCTGGCCTCGGCGGAGCCGCGCGCGTTCCACATGCGTGTGGCCGGGACGTATTGCGTGGACAAGGTGGAGATCATTCGCAATAACGAAGTCGTCTTCACCGCCGAACCCGGGCAGGATGTGTGGGAAGGCGAGTGGACCGACGATTCACCGCTTGACCCCATCGCCCCTACGTTCGACTACGATCGCCCCTTCGTTTTCTACTACATGCGCGTGACGCAGGGCAACTATCAGCAGGCGTGGGCCAGCCCGATCTGGCTGACGCAGGAAAAGGCCTGAGCCCTTTCCCTCCCGCGCCGAATATGTTATCCTTCTTGGCCAGTCTGTGCACAGGCGCTTGTTCTTCAACCTGTCTGTTTGGAGGATCGAAACCATGTCGATGTCACATCAAGAACGCATTCTGAAAACCATGCGGGGGGAGCCGGTGGATCGCATTCCCATCGGGTCGCCCATCTCCCGGTCGATTCTGCCGCCGCGCGACCCGAACCAGAAGACGATCTGGGACGATGACCCGAACTACCAAGCGGTGTTGCCGCTGGCAGAGGAGCACTGCGACGGCTTCGCCCGAGGCGGGGGGATCGGTTTCGACCGGGGCAATCTGCAGATACCACGGAGATACATGAAGGGCGAGAGCGAACGCAAGGGCAACCGCGTCATCTCGACCATTCGCATCGATACGCCCAAGGGCGAGCTGCGCCGCGTGGCCGAGAAGGAGGACGGCATCCAGACGACATGGGTCACCGAGCCGCTCATCAAGGACAAAGCCGACGTGGAGAAGATTCTGTCCGTGCCGTACGAGTTCGAGGAGCCGAACTACCAGGCGTTCTTCGAGGACCGCGAGCGCCTGGGCGACCGCGGTGTCATGGAGGTCGGCGTATCGGTGCCGCTCGTCAGCATTTCCCACATGTTCCACTTCGACGAGTTCCTCCTCTGGTGCGCGGCGGAGCACGACACGATCAAGCTCCTGATGGACACCCTCTTCGAGCGCATCTACGACCGGCTCGAGCGCGTCCTCAAGGAGGGCGTCGGGCCGTCGTTCTGGCTCGGCGGGTCGGAGCAGGCCACGCCGCCGATGATGTCGCCCGATCTCTACGACGAGTTGAGCATCGGGTACGACCGGCAGCTCTTCGATCTCATCCACAAGTACGACGGCATCGTCCATGTCCACTGCCACGGCAAGGTGAACGGCATCCTGGACAAGCTGGTGGGTCGATTTCCTCGACCCCGTCGAGCCGCCGCCGCAGGGCGACATCACGATGGAGGAGGCGAAGAAGCGGGTGGATGGGAAGATCGTCCTCATGGGCAACATCGAGTTCTGCGACCTCGAGTTCGACACGCCCGAGCAGATCGACAAAAAGGTCCACGACGCCATCATCCCCGGCGGCAAGAAGCACATGCTCCTCTACCCCAGCGCCACACCCATCATGCCCATCACCGACCGGTATCGCGACAACGCCATCCAATTCATCGAGTCGGCGCTGAAGTACGGGCAAATGGAGGGGGAGGAGCAGAAGTAGGCTGCGGGGCGTGACCGTCTTGAGCTATGCACGTCGCCAGACAGGTGGCGTGGCGAAAACCGTTACTTGGCCTCCCCCACCGCCTTCTCATGCACTTCGATCTCGCGGAGGCGGACGATGTCGTCCGCCTTGCAGGGCTTGGTGATGTAGAGGCGGAGCCTCCGAGCCGTGACGGGAGGGAAGGTGTGTGTTGTGATGCGCTTGTCGTTGCCCTTCATTGTGACGATGTCCACCCACTGTCCGTCCTTCTCGACCTGGATGGCGTAGTCGCGGACGTAGTAGGCCGGGCTGGGCTTGTCGCCGGCATCCCAGAAGCGGAGGCGGACGCACTCGAACGTCTTCGGCTCGCCGAAGTCCAGCTCCAGCCAGTGCGGCGGCGGGGTCTTGGCCGAGAGCCAGCGGCTGCCGGAGCCGGCCGTCTCGAACCCGTCGATCGCCCCGCGGGGGCCGTAGTTTGCGCCGCCTGACTTGAACACCGAATCGGCTGTCACCTTCGTGCCGCGGCTGAAGAGCGCCAGGTTGTCGGGCACACGCACACGCTGCGCCCCGGCGGGCAGGGCGTTGTGCGCGCGGAGGGCCGCCTGCACCTGCTTTGGATCCAGCTTGCGCGGCGTCGTCCCCTCCTTCACCGCGAGCGCCGCGGCATAGCCCGCCGCCTCGCCGAGGGCGAGGGTCGTGCCCTGAACGCGGACGGAACCATGCGCGATATGATCGCATGAGATGCACCGCCCGGCGAGCAGCAAGTTGTCGATCTTCTTCGGCACGAGGCATCGGTAGGGGATCTCATACCCTGCCATTGGCCTCATGCCCACGGCGTCGCCCGTGCCGTCGGGGACGTGGATGTCCACCGGATAGAACCCGCGTGCGATGGCGTCGGGGAATGACTTGTGCATCAAAACGTCCTCGCCCGTCAGGACATACTCCCCCATGATCCGCCGCGTCTCGCGCACGCCGATCCATGCCGCCGTGCGGACGACATAGGCCTCTTCGCATCCCGGCACGCGTTTGCGAAAAAATTCGAGCAGGCCGAGGATGTCGCGCTGGCATTGGACCTGGGCGTAGGTCAGGTCGGTCGCCTTCAGACCGTCGACGAGCGGTACGTTGATCGAGTTGACGATGTAAACGCCGTGCTTGCCACTCACCGCCACGCCGCCGCAGACACCCGATGCGAACCGCGACGTGAACTCCTTCTTCCGGCGCGCGTCGCGGAAGAGCTCCCGGATGTCCACGTCCTTTGCGCGCATGCGCCGTGTATCGACGTTGCCGAGGAGGAACATGAGCGTGACGCTCTGCGTCTCGGCATCGCGACCGCGCCCGATCTCATACGGCGCTCCCGCCCGGGCAGCGATGTCGCCGTCGCCGGTGGCGTCGATGACGACCTTGCCCATGACGGCCTGCGTCCCGCCTTTGTTCTCGATGATGACTCCCTTGATCGTGTCGCCTTCCACCACAGCGTCGGTGGCCAATGTATAGAGCATGAGCTTCACGCCGGCCTCGTGGACCATGTTGTAGAGGGCTTGCTTGATGATCTCGGGGTTGTGGTTCTGCGTCTTGCCGCCGAGCTTGCCCACACGGTCGATCAATTCCCGTTCGATGCCTTCGGTGATCGTGACGTTGAGGGCCGGCGGCACGAGACCCGACGTCGCCATGCCGCCGAGGCAGCCGGCCCGCTCGATGAGGAGCACCTTTGCCCCCTCGCGCGCGGCGGCGACTGCGGCGGCCGTCCCGGCCAGCCCCCCGCCGACTACGACGACATCCGTCTCATAGACAATGGGCGCGTCCTTCTCGATGTGGATGGTCTTCCGGTTCTTGTCGATCAGCTTGGGCACGATGTTTGCCAGGTCGGTGCGCTCGGGCAGGCGGCGTTTGCGCTGATCGGCAGTGGCGTCTTCCTTCTTGTTGGCCTCGGCAATTTTTTCGGCATCCGTGCCGACGAGACGCATGTAGTCGAGGAAGATGCGGTTGGGCTGGTGGAGTTCGTCGAGCTTCTGGTATATCTGAATCTCTGCAACCTTGGCAAGTCGTACGCCCTGCATCTTGATCTCAGCGGTGGGACAAATGGCACGGGTCCAATCGTTCGGCTTAAGGGCAAATGCAAAGTCCGCTGTCTTCTTCCGGTCGGTGAAGGAGATGTGGAGGGTGATCTCGCTGCCCTGCGGGTTGTAGATGTCGATGGCGAATTCGCGGTAGGGCCTCCAGTCCTGGTAGGGGTAATCGCCGTAGCGGTGCATACTACGGATATAGCTATTCCCCTCGGAGCAGCAGTCTGTGAAGAACCGCGCCTCGCAGGAGTGGGCGCCGTTGGTCTTATGCTGGGTTGAGGGCGACAGATAGACATACCGCAGACGTCCGGCGAAGCGGTCGATCCCCGCCGCCGATTCGAAGTCATGGAGGACCGTGACGACCTGGGCATGCGTCGCGGCGGATAGGCAGAGGATCAGAAGCAGTGCGGGGGCGAGTTTTCTCTTGGCCATCGGGGGTTTCTTTCTCACATCGCATCATTCCACAGCGTCCCGAGTATACCATATTCGAGCCATTAGGCAAGCCGTAGGTCTTTCAGCATCCGATGGGATGCGACAGAATAGGGCAACCCAATGTAACCTCTTTTTGTACAGGAGATTACGACAATGTTATTTGCGAAATAATCATGTCCCTCAAGGTTTGTCGAGGAAATATGTCGCCATGTCAGTATTGATAGCGTATCCTTATGGTATACAGTCTATTACAAATACCCGGTTTCTGTCCATGTCCTGCACATGCCGGGCTCACTCTGCCTCGGCGACGCTATCCCCGTCCGATGCGGCGCCCATGTGGGCGGAGGTGAACTGAAAGAATTTCCCGCTCTGGGTCTGGGGCAGGTGGTCGACCTCAACGATCCGCAGGTCCGGGGCTTGGCCCCCAGTGGCCCCCCAGACGCGGTGGATGTGGGCCTTGAGGGCATCCCCCATCGGCCCGGTGGTGATCAGCCGGAGCTCGAAGGAGTTGTCGCTGTTCTGGTGCACACGATACTCGCGCAGGTTTGTCGAGAGCGGAAGCCGCAGGTTCTCCATCGCCTCGATTAGTGGCGACACGCGCTCCATCGTTCCAGGCGGCAGGTCCCGGAGCCGCCCCGCCCGCGCGATGACGGGACCGAACCCAGGCATCGTCCGTCCGCACGAGCAGGGACCCGCCACCGGTTCCGCCAAGTCGCCCGTGTCGTATCGGAGCAGCGGCATGGCCGGGTTGCCAAGGAGTGTAACGAGCAGGTGTCCCGGCGTGCCGGGTGCGCAAGGCTGTCCCGCGTCGTCCACGATCTCGACGATGGCGCGTTCCGGGTGGACGTGGTATCTTCCCTCCGAGCACATCACGGCGATCCAGCCGAGCTCGTCCAGGCCGTATGCAACGTGGACGGGGACGCGGAAGACTTCTTCGATGCGACGTCGCATGCCGGGGGTGAGCGGCTCGCCCACCGCCCACAACCCGCGCAGCCCCTCCATCGGGGGCCGGTCCTGAAAGGTGAGAGCTAAATGTTCGAGCTGGGCGGAGGCGGCCTGCAGGTAGTTCGGCCGGTGTGCCTCCAGCCATTCCACCTTCGCCTCCGTGCAGTTCGACTTGGAGAAGGCGATGAACGGCCCAGTCTCGACGAACGACCCGATACGCGGCCAGGCTGTGGCATGAAGTGTCTCGCCCGGCGGTAGTGGCTTCCCATCCGAGCGGATCAGGTCCTTCGGAATACGAATCCAGGCAAAGGTCGCGGCTGGATCGACGCGGAACCAGCGGAGCTGGCGTTGGTGGAGAAGGCGCGTGAGGATCATGCTGCTCTCGGTGTGCACGACCTGGACTGGGTGGCCCGTACTTCCCGAGGACGACGTGCAGATAACCCCCGGCTCTTCGGCCTGATTGTCGAACAGCCGGAGGGTGTCACGCAGATCGATAACGTTGCGGCGGGACAGGACCGGCAGCCGGACCAAGTCGCTGACGTCACGGATTTCCTCGGGCCGCAGGCCGAAGTGGACGAACATGTCCCGGTAGTACCGCACGTCCCGTGCGGCGAGGGCGATCAGTTCGGTGAGGCATCTCCGCTGCCAATCGCGCAGCTCCTCTTCGGCCAGGAACTCGCTCTCGACCAGGCTGTTGAACCAACTCGCCTGCGCAAAGCCCGGCCGAACCCTCCACCGTTGCTGCTCCTCCCTCTCGCGGGCGCGGGCGTTCGGTGTGGGACGATTTGGATTGTTCGCTTGGCCGTCTGTCGGCATGGACGAAAAAACCTATCACAAGGCCGAGTCACGCTTGCACGCATGGGGACTTATACCAGCAGCTCTCATCCCTGTGCAAATGAAAACTTCCTCTTCTGAGCCGACTGTCGATTGCCCCTTGATTTGACCGAGGTGGACCCACTACAATAATCTCCATTCCCGCGCCGATGCAGCCGGGAGGAGATTCGTATTTGCGATAGTCGAGAAGGAGAGGGATATGAGACTCGGCGCACCGGTGTTCGTCCAGACCCAAGACCCCGCGGAACTGGCCAAGGCCCACAAGGAGCTCGGCTACGGCGCGGCCTACTGCCCCGGACCCGTGATGCAGGACCCGTCCGATGAAAACATCAAGGCCTTCCGCGAGGCATTCGCAAAAGAGAATATCGTCATCGCGGAGGTCGGGGCGTGGTGCAACCCCATGACGCCCGTCGAGGCCGAGCGCAAGAAGAACCTGCAACTGATCATCGACCGCCTGTCCATCGCTGACCGCATCGGCGCGCGGTGCTGCGTGGACTACGCCGGGTCCTTCAGCGCCGAGCACTCCGCCGGCCCGCACCCGAAGGACCTGAGCAAGGAGGCGTTCGACCTTGTGGTCGAGAACACGCGCAAGATCATCGACGCGGTCAAGCCGACGAACAGTACGTTCACCCTCGAGATGATGCAGTGGATGTGGCCCGACTCGCCGGACGCCTACCTCGACCTGATGAAGGCCGTGGACCGCGAGGCGTTCGCGGTGCACCTCGATCCAACGAATCTGATCAACTCGCCGCGCAGGTATTACTACACGGGCGACGTGATCCGCGAGTGCATCGAGAAGCTCGGCCCGAAGATCATGAGCGCCCACGCGAAGGACGTGACGATGGCCGAGAAGCACCTGGTTCACATTGATGAGACTCCGCCCGGCACGGGCCTGCTGGACTACAAGACCTATATCACCGGCCTGGCCAAGCTGCCGCAGGACGTGCCGCTCATGGTCGAGCACCTGAAAGGCCCCGAGGCCTACGCCGATGCGGTGAAGCACATCCGAGGCGTGGCGAAGGAATGCGGAGTGGAGCTTTAGGAGAAAAACACAGCAATGATCGAACACCTGTACCCCCACATGCTTCAGGAGTACTACGTCGCGAAGATTCGCAAGGCCATGGCCGCGCGGGATCGGAAGCTGGCGAAGGTCCGCACGAGGGCGGATGTCATCCGGCTCAAGACGCAGGCGCGCCGCCGCCTGGCGAAGAGCTTCGGCAAGCTCCCCGCACGCACGCCGCTGAACGCGCGGGTGACCGGAAGCTTCGAGCGCAAGGCGTATCGCGTGGAGAAGGTGATCCTCGAAAGCCGACCGGGGCTGCCCGTGACGGCGAATCTCTACATCCCGAAGGGAAAGAAAGGCCCGTTCCCCTGCGTCCTCGGCACGTGCGGCCACTCGGGCAACGGCAAGGCGGAGTCGAAGTATCAGGCCTTCTGCCAGGCCCTCGCGACGAAGGGATATCTCGTGCTCATCTACGATCCCCTGAGCCAGGGCGAGCGCCTGCAATACCCCGTCGAGGAAGGCGCGGCGCACCCGAAGGGCTGCTGCCAGGAGCACAACATGATGGGCAACCAGATGGGACTGCTCGGCGAGTTCTTCGGCAAGTGGCGGGTGTGGGACGGCATCCGGTCGCTCGACTACCTGCTCTCGCGTCCCGAGGCGGACCCGACGCGCGCGGGCGTGACGGGCAACTCGGGCGGCGGGACGCTGACGACCTACCTCAACGCCTTCGACGACCGGTTCACCATGGCCGCGCCGAGCTGCTTCGTGACGACCTATCTCTGCAACATGGAGAACGAACTGCCGGCCGACGCGGAACAGATACCGCCGAACATCATCCAGTACGGCCTCGACATGGCCGACTTCCCAGATCCCCCGGCCGGTGCTGCTGCTCGGGCAGAACAACGACTACTTCGACCGGCGCGGATTGACCAAGACGTACGAGGACCTGAAGCGCCTCTACAAGATCATGGGCGCGGGCGAGAACATCCAGCTCTTCATCGGCCCAACCGACCACGGCTACAGCGAACACAACCGCGAGGCGATGGTTGCCTTCTTCAACAAACACGCCGACGTGAGGGCGGGGAAGAAGGAGTGCAAAATCGTGACCGAACCCGACGAACAGGTCCGGGCCACGCCGGATGGACAAGTCCATAAGATGGGTGTCAAGCGGGTGTTCGATTTCACGAAAGCCATGGCAACAGAAATCAACAAGGCGCGGAAGCCGGTCACCGCCGCGAAGCTGAAGAAGAAGATCCTCCCGAAGGTCCTTGCCCTGCCCGACCGCGCCGGTCCGCCACACTACCGCGTGCTCCGGCAGCGTGGGGCCGATGCCAAGCCGTACTCGCGGCACTCGATCTTCGCCGTCGAGACGGAGCCGGGCATCCAGGCGATCCTGCATGTGTTCAGCAAGGACACGGGCTACTTCCACTTCCCGAAGGCGAAGGAGGCGCTGCTCTACGTGCCTCACATCTCGAGCCAGCAGGATGTGATCGACGGACGTGCCCCGGACAGTGCGGAGCCGCTCTTTGCCGTGGATGTTCGCGGCACCGGCCAGACGACGGCGCTGACGTGCGGCAGCTCCGAGTTTTTCGCTCCGTACGGCACGGACTACTTCTACGCCAGCCAGGCGGCGATGCTCGGCGAACCGTACCTGGGCCGGCGGGTGCATGATGTGTTGGCGACGCTGGACCTGATGAAGAGCGAAGGGTATCAGAAGGTGCATCTCATGGGGCGCGGCCTGGGTGCGATTTTTGCGGCGATGGCGGCATGCCTGCATCCGCTGGTGAAGCGGATAACGTTGAAGAACGGCCTGCAGTCCTATCACGAGCTGACGCAAGTGCCCGTGCAAAGCTGGCCGTTCAGCGTGATGCCCCATGGCCTGCTGAGGCATTTTGATTTGCCGGACTGCTACCGTGCGCTGAAGAAGAAAAAACTTTGGATCGTCGATCCATGGACGAGCCAGATGCAGGTTGAGGGCAAATGCGAATAGTCTTTCTCAAACTGATGCGGCCGGCGCAGTGGGTGAAGAACCTCTTCGTCTTTTCCACGCTGTTCTTCTCCAAGAGCCTGGGTGACGCGGGCAAGGTGGCCGCTACCGTCGCGGCCTTCAGCGTCTTCTGCCTCCTCTCGAGCGCGATCTACCTCCTGAATGATGTTCTCGATGTCGAGGAGGACCGCGTTCATCCCACAAAGAAGAAGCGCCCCATCGCGGCGGGGCAGGTGGCAGTCTCTACAGCACTCATCACGTCGATCGTTCTGGCGGTCATCGGCATCGGCGCCGCCGTGTGCCTGGGGTGGCGGTTCGCGACTGTCGCCGGTCTGTTCCTTGCGCTCAGTGTGGCGTATTGCCTGGGCGGGAAGCGTCTGGTCATTCTGGACGTGCTCATGATCGCGGCCGGGTTCGCACTGCGCGTGATCGGCGGCAGCGCGGCGATCCTGATCGCACCATCGCACTGGCTCATCATCTGCACGGTCCTCCTCGCCCTGTTCCTTGGATTCACGAAGCGCCGCGCGGAGCTGGCCCTTCTCGATGAGGCCGCCCCGGATCACCGGCAGGTGCTTGCGCACTACGACGTGGCCTTCCTCGATCAGATGATCTCAATTGTCACCGGCGCGACGTTGCTGTGCTATATTCTCTATACCGTGGACGCGCGAACGGTCGGAGAGTTCGGCTCGCGAGGGTTGCTGCTCAGCGTGCCGTTTGTGATGTACGGACTGTTCAGGTACCTCTACCTGATCTACCGCAAAAAGGCCGGCGACGACCCCACGCAGACGGTATTCACTGATGTGCCCATGCTGATCAATCTTGTGCTCTGGGGGGCGTGCTGTCTTTGCATCGTTTACTTTCGCGACCAAGTCGCCGCGCTGTTCGGGTGACGACGGGAGATCGCATGGCTCGACCGAAAGTCGCGATAGTCAAGACCACACCTGAAACCGTCCTCGACGACATCCAGTCGGCGATGAAGATGGCCGACGTCGAGGCCGCCCTGCCGAAGGACAAGACGGTTATCCTGAAGGACAACATCTCCTGGCACATGCCCTTCCTCAGCGCGAACACGACGCCCTGGCAGCTCGATGGCGTGATCGGGTCGCTGAACGCGGCGGGGTATTCCGACCTCGTGTGCGTGCAGAACCGAACGGTGGTGACCGACCCCCGCCGGGGCGTGCGGGCGATGAAGCTCGCGCCCGTGCTGGAGAAGCACGATGTTCCTACGAAGTATAACTTCGATCCGCGCGACATGGCGTGGGTGCACTACGAGCCGAAGCACAAGATGCGCGTGCTCGACAAGATTTTTCCCGAGGGCATCCGCATCCCGGACTTTTTCTCCGGCAAGAGCATCTTGCATCTCCCAACGGTGAAGTGCCACATCTACACGACGATGACCGGCGCGATGAAGAACGCCTTCGGCGGGTTGCTCAACAGCAGGCGGCATCAGTGTCACAGCGTAATCCATGAAACGCTTGTCGATCTCCTGGCCATCCAGCAGGAGATCCACACGGGCATCTTCACGGTGATGGATGGAACGATCTGCGGCAACGGCGCCGGGCCGCGGACGATGACCCCCGTGCCGAAGGGCTACATGCTGGCCGGGGCGGACAGCGTAGCCATCGATGCGGTGTCGGCGTCGATGATGGGATTCGAGCCGATGGACATCGGCTGCATCCGCATGGCCCACGAGGCGGGCCTCGGCAGAGGGCGACGGGAGGAGATCGACGTCGTGGGCGAGGACATCGGGGAGATCAACTTCGGCTTCACGTGGCGGCAGAACATGGTGAGTCGTGTTGGGCGGATGATCTGGTTCGGTCCGCTCCACAACTTGCAACGACTCTTGTTTCAGACGCAGCTCGTCTACCTGTTTGTGCTCGGCTCGTTCCTTTACCATGACTACATCTGGTGGCCGATGAAGGGCCGGCGGCTGATGCGGGGGATTGCGGGAACGCCGTGGGGGAAACTGTTCAATGAGTATCCTGGGTAACCTATCGTTGGAGGGAATTGTCATGTGTCGATCATCTTTGATCTGTGTCGTGTTGGCTTTCGCCGTTTGCATGGCCGTCGCTGAGGGCGATGTCGTGAAAAAAGTCCTGCGCGCCGAGCGGGAAGGAAAGAACCTGCTGAAGCCCGATGCGTGGGGCGGCTGGCAGAAGGGGTTTAAGAAGGAGGGCAACGTCTTCGTCTGCGACAACGGCAAGGACACGAAGGTCCAGCGCGGCGTCTCGCAAACGGTGGTGCTGAACCAGAAGGAACCGCAGCCCATCGTCGCCGCGGCCTGGAGCAAGGCGGCGGGCGTCGGCGGTGGACCGAACAACGACTACTCGCTCTACCTCGACCTCGTCTACATGGACGGGACACCGCTCTGGGGGCAGGTGAAGCCCTTCTCCGTAGGCACGCACGACTGGGAGCAGCGGCGGATGATCATCCTTCCGGCGAAGCCCGTCAAGTCGCTCTCGTTCCACATGCTTCTCCGGCGCCACAGCGGCAAGGCGTGGTTCCGCGATCCGGCCCTCTACCAGATCGAGACGCCCGCAGGCTCGGCGATGTTCGACGGTGTGCCGGTGGTTATGGAAGGGAAACGACGCGAAGGCTTTCAGGTCCGCGACGTGGCCGCCGGGTCGAACTTCGTGAGCTTCGAGAATGGCAAGGCGCTTGGCTTGGAGATCAAGAGCAAGCGGACGAAGCAAGGTGACGTCACGTTCATCGACGCCGAGCTTCGCGACACGACCGGCAAGGACCGGGCAATCACATTGGTATATGCCATTCCCGTGGAAGGCAATGGCTGGCAGTGGCTCGCCGACGGCCGCACGGCTATCGAGGCGAAACCGCCGCGGGAATATATGAATGCGAATCGGTTCAATGTCGGCGCGAACGGCCGATTGTCCAAGTACCCCCTCGGCGCCATTGCGAGGGGCAAGGACGGCCGGGCGATTGCCCTGGACATGGGCCGGGCCGCCTATTTCCGCATCGGGTTCAACGCGGCGACAAAGGAGCTGTTCATCGCCTACGATCTGGGCTTGGCTCCTGAGAGGAATACGACCAGGGTCCGTTTCTGCCTATACAACTTCGATCCCGCGTGGGGCTTCCGCAGCGCGCTGGCGAGGTACTACGAGACTTTCCCCGACTACTT
>JAADGH010000199.1 GCA_013152475.1 Planctomycetota bacterium | reverse complement strand
CCCGTGCACGAATACCCCCCGGCGACCTTCTCCAAATCGCCCTCGGAGAGCTCGCCCTTGGCGGCCTTCTGCGCCTGGGCCACATGGTCCGTGCTGAAGTCATACCCCGCTTCCGAGGCGATCTTGACCAGCTCGGCCGCCGCGGCATCGCTCTTCGGCTCGTGCTTGTCGATCAGCGCCTTCACTTTCGCCTGCAGCGCTTCATCCCCTTCCACCTTCTCAAAAAACGCCTTCATATTCTCTACCGACATACCTCACTCCTTTCCTTTCTGTCACGGCGTCCACAATCTTAAGTTTCATGCGCATCAGGAGATGCGCTCTTTCTGAAACAGACGATCCATAGGTGTCGCACGTTTGTACCTATTTTAGAAAAAAAATCAACCCCATTTTTAGAAAAAAATCAACCCCATATCCAATTTCCTACCCGTCTTACTCCCCCTTCACCTCAATCTTCCCAAAGTCCGCCGTCACGCTGGCGACGCAGCAGCCGACCCAGGAGATGGTGTCGAGGCCCGATAGTTGCACCTCGACAACTCCGTCGTTCATGCTGATGGAGGCAGTCTGCTTCTCGAGATCGACAACGACGCGCATCTCGGCCACCTCGTTGGCCCGGGCGCTGAACCGCTTGCCCAGGGCCTTGCTCTTGATCAGGGGACCGGGGACAAAGTGGAGGCTCTTGCCGCTGAGGCGAAAGCCGCACGTCACCAGCCTCTCTTTCTTCGGCGCATCGCCAAAGACCAGGAACGCATTGCCCGGCGCGTCGGGGTCCTTCGCGCCCGGCACGGGCCGGACCTTCACGCGGAACTCCGCCCGCTTCTTCAGGGGTTTGTCGAGCTTCCGCAGCGCCATCCCCGTCTCGTGCGGGGCGGTGGATATGCGATAGCCGATGTCGCACTTCACGATCCGGACCGCGTGCAGCTTCTGGAAATCGGGGTGCGACTTCATCCCGATGAAGGAACCCCTCACATCCGGCGGCGGACCGACCGTCACATCCGGCGCCTTCGGCAGCGCTCGCCCCTCTCCCGCACCGAGGCACAGCACCTTACCGTCTGCAGTCGATACAAAGAGCCGACCGTTCGCGGCGATCATGCCGTCAAAGATCGGCGCGGACTTCAGCCGGTAGGCGCAGAGCTTCTTGCCGTCGGCCTTGGACACGGCCATGACGAACGCACCCCTCTTGCCCTCGAAGGAGGCGACGTGCTCGCGCATCCGGGCCTGGACATCGGGATCGCCGTAGCCCATATAGACATCCATCTCGTCCACCTTCGCCATCGGCCCAGCCGTGAAGACGGCCTCGTCCGTAACGACCATGGCCCGGACGAGCAGCGGCATCGTCTCGGTCCAACGGTAATCCATCCGCGTGGGGATGCGCAGTCCATAGAGGGAAGCGCCCCGCCTGCTCGGCTTGCGCTTGGGGTTGGGGTTGATGATCTTCGGCTCCGTGCTGCATGTCCAGAGATGGTAGGTGTTCGGCGTGCCCCTGAACTTCATCGGTGCGCGGCCATAGCCGTAGATCGTGTCGCCGTCCACGCTCATGATGCGCCCTGCGGGGGCCTGGTAGGTCGCCAGGTCCCATCCGCCCGCTGCGCTGATGTAAGAGCGGCCGTACATCCAGTAGGTGCGATGCCACCAGGAGCCGTCCAGGAATCCCGTGGGCGAAAACAGGTGCGCCGTCTCGCCCTTTTGTTTCTTGTAGTCGCGCGGAGTGATGACCTCCGTGCGCTTGCCCTCGACGGTGAACGGCTGCGACCGCATGTAAACATAGCGACCGTCGTACGACAGCACATCGGGCAGGGCCACCGGGAGGTTGGGCCACTTCATGTTCTTTTGCAGGTTGTCCTTCGTGCCGGGATACTTGTCATCGAGGATCGTTTCGGAGATCTTCTTGCCCGTCTTGGCATCGAGCCGAAGCAGGCGCATTCCACCGTCGAGCCACATGGTCCGCCCGGCGACGCAGTAGACGACGCCGTCGCACACGAGCACGCTGCCGTGCACCGGCCAGACCGACTCGACCTGGTCGTAGGCCACGAGCCGGCGATCCACCGGCGCGGCCCGGAAGCGCCAGACCAGCGCGCCATCGGATGCCCGCAGGCAGCGAACGTATCCGTCGGCCGAGCCGAAGATCACCCTCCCCTGCCAGACGGTCGGGGGCGAGTCCACGCGACCGCCGGTGGTGAAGCTCCAGACCTTCTGGCCGGAGGCCGCGTCGAGGGCGTGGACCGTGTGGTCGTCCACCGCCGCGACGAAGACCTTCCCCCCGGCGACCACGGCGGTGCTGAGGCGTGTCCCACGGCTTGCAGGCAAGCCGTGCCACTCATTGATGTCGGTCTGCCAGATTTGCTTGAGCTCGGTCGGCACGGACGTCTTGGTCGAACCACTTCGGGCGGGATCGTGGCGGAAGGTGGGCCAATCATCGGAATTTTCGATTGCCGATTTTCGATTTTCAATTTCGGAAAAAGCCGGGCCTTGGAGGAGGCGATCTGCGTCGGGAACGCTCTCCGGTACGCGCCGCGTCGGGGAGTCCGCTGCGATGGCGTTGAAGCTGTTCAGCTTGGCCAGGAGGTAGCAGGCGCAGGAATGCGGCGGCGCGTAGATGAGGCCGTTGCAGGGCATGATGCCGTAGTTGCACGAGCCGCGCACCCAGTGGTAGGAATTCCAGTGCTTCGCCGCCAGGTCCACGAACTCGATGCCCGTTCGCGACGTGAGAATGTACTTGGTCGTGGCCTTGGCCCGGTAGCAGCGATGGTGGGGCATGTGGCGCCAGTCGTCAGCGGGGAACTCCACCTTCACCTTGCCGGTGTGGAGGTCGCGGCCGGTGAACGTGCCGGGGTAACTGGGCAGCGTGGTCATGCCGCACCAGGCCAGGTCGTTGATAACGAACAGATCCTCCGACGAGGCATAGCCCGACTGGGGGTGCGGGGCGGTCCAGAGGAACTTCCCATCCTTGGTCGAGAGGGCCGTCATGGTGTCGTCGCCGCCGCGCTGCGGGTCCATCTTCTCGCCGCCGGCGAATAGGACCACGTCCTCATGCACGATCAGCGTCGGACCGAAGAAGACATGCATCGGTTTCCATCGGGGGATCGGCTTCGAAGCCCAGACCTCGTTTCCATCCTTCGCATCGAGGCAGAGAACCTTGTCGCCGTCGTGGAGATAAACACGGCCACCCGCCGAGGCCAGCGTGCAGGGCGCAATGACCTGCTCCCTGCTCCAGAGCGCCTTGCCCGTGCCCGCGTCGAAGGCTGCAAGGCGGCGGGGCTTCTCGTTCCAGTTCCAGTTGCGCCCCGCACGGCGAAGCATCTGCACGGACTCCTGGGGCAGATTTTTGTAGGCGTCGAGCTCGGGGTTGACCACGGCATAGAGAACGCCGTCGGCGAGGATCATCTCCTCGGTCCCCTCGGTGCCCGTATATGTGCGCAGCGTGCGACCGGTCGCCGCATCGAGCGCCGTCACCGGCTCGCCTACGCCGAGGGTCGCATACACCGTGTCATCCTTGGCGACCAAGCGGCGCATGAGCCGGGCCGGACTGCGCTTGAGTGGCCAGAGATGCGCGTGCCACTTCTTGATTGGCCGCTGCCAGAGGAGGACGCCGTTGAACGCATCGCGCGCCATGAGGGCCCACCTCGGCGGCATCTGGATGGACCACCTCGGCCCGAGGTCAATGATGTAGAAGATTCGCCCCTTCGTCGAGACCATGGCGCTGAGACCGGAGAGGCTGTCGTGGTGGCGCAGCCAGGTCGGGGCGGCGATCCACTGGTAGTGCTTCGGCAGGCCGACGACGGTATCCTGGGCGACGGCGTTGTTGTCCGGGCCGTGGAGGTAGTGTGTCCACTCGTCGATGTTCTTCGGCCAGGGCTTATGCAATTTTGGATTTTGGATTTTCGATTTCGGATTGGTGAGGAGCGCCACACCGTTGGGCGCGAGGACGCGCACAATCTCGTCACTCTCCACCCCCCACTCCCCACTGGCCACGATGAGGTTGGCGAAGTTGTCAATGTAGGGAAGGCGCTTGCCGTCCCACTGGTCCACCGACACCTTGCCGTAGAGGCCGAGCTTCCGGATGTGCTCCCGGGCCGTCGCAACATTCTCAGCGCTGGTGTCGAGGCCGTGGACGATGGTGCTGTCGTTGGCCCGAAGCGCAGCCGTCAGCTTGCCGTCACCGCAGCCGAGGTGGACGATCAGACCGCCCTTGACACCGGACACGCTGAGGATCTCTTTGGCCGATCCCTGTTCCGCGCAAAGGGCTGGATAGGTGCAAAGCCCCACCGCAAAGATCAGAACTGCGGACAGTCGACTCCACCCCAAAACGCTTCGCTCACACATCACAGGGAATCCTTTCCGTTTAGCGTCTATCCAATTTTCGGACAGGTTCCCAGTTATTGTCACCATAGCAGACCAGCCGGCCATTGTGCAGGGAGAGGTACAGCCGCCCATTCGCAGCGGCCATACCGTCCCATACGGGGGCGGAGTCGAGTGGATACCGCGCCAGCTCTTTGCCGTCGTCGGGCGACACGGCCAGAAGCATCGCTCCCTCGCCTTGGCCGCCTGTCCGTGCGTCTACTTCAGGGCCGGCCACAAAGAGCACCTTGCCGGCCAGGACCATGGCGCGCGCGTGGATGGGCAAGGACTTCGCCCACAGCTCCGGCGGTCTCCCGGCCCTCCTTCGCTTCTTGCCGCCTGTCTGTTTCTGCTTGGCGTCGCGATTCACAGCAAACAGCCGGTACGGCCTGTCGTGCAGTTGGTTGGACCAATCGACTTCCGCCCGCCCGTATCCGTAGATCATCGGGCCGTTAAAAACCAGCAGTCTGCCGAAGATGAGGCCCCTGTCGCGGGGGCTGCAGCCGGTTCTAAGGGAACTGCGCGCCCCGAAGGCCCAGTAGGAGCGGTGCGCCCAGGTGTCGTCCAGGAAGCCGGTCAGCGTGAGGAAATGAGGCGGGACCTCTTTCTGGGGTTTGGCGTTCTTGTTGAACGCCAGGTCGCGCAGATAAACGTATTGTCCGTCGCTCGTGAGGATATCCTCGAGCGCGCCCGGCATATAGCAGGGCCCGTACTGCTCGGGCTG
>JAADGH010000179.1 GCA_013152475.1 Planctomycetota bacterium | reverse complement strand
ACGGAGACGGCCAGAACGAGAACACACCACCATACGAGTCGGCTTCTTTTCATGGTCATCACCTCATAAGAAAGTCCGGTGGACCCTCGTTCCCAGGCCCTGCCTGGGAACGTGCTATCCCGTTGGCTCCGCCTTTTTCATCCCGGGGCAGGGCCTCGGGACGAGCGTGCGAGTGCGGAAGCGCTCGGTGTTGATCATTTCTTCAACGGCAGTTTGACTTCCTTGCCGGTCTTTGCCGCCTTGTAGATGGCGCAGATGATCTCGACGGCCTTGCGGCCCTCGGGGCCGTTCACAAAGGGCTCGCGGTTTTTCTCGACCGCATCGAGCAGGTCGGCGAACTGCTTCATGTGGCCGACGTGGCTGATGGCCTTCGGGTCGGCCACGGCGCCGCCCTTGGTCACGCGCTTGGCATACATCTTCTCGACCTTTTTGTCCACGGCGCGCCGCCTGGCGAACTCCCATTTGATGATGTCTTCCTCTTCGGCGATGGCCGTACCCTTGTCGCCATGGATCTCGATCCGCTTGAGCAGGCCCGGGAAGATCGACGTCGTGCCCTCGATCACGCCGAGCGCGCCGTTCTTGAAGCGGAGGATCGCCACGGCCGTGTCCTCGACCTCGATGCGCTTGTGAGCCAGGAGGCCGGTGTAGGCCATCACGCTCTTCACCGGTCCCATGAACCACTGCAGCAGGTCCACGTTGTGGACCGATTGGTTCATGAGCGCGCCGCCGCCGTCGAGTTTCCACGTGCCGCGCCAGCCGCCGCTGTCGTAGTACTCCTGGGTCCGCCACCACTTGACGTAGGTGTCGCCGACGGTCAGCTTCCCGAAGCGGCCCTGCTCGACGGCCTGCTTGATAAAGACGTTGCAGTCTTTGAAACGTGAGGGAAAGATGCTGGCGCACTTGACCCTGGCCTTCTTGCAGGCCGCGATGATCTTGTCGCATCGCGCGGGGGTGACCTCGAGCGGCTTCTCGACGATGACGTGCTTCCCGGCCTTGGCCGCATCGACGGCCGGTTCCAGATGAATGCCGCTGGGGGTGGCGATACTGATGACGTCGATGTCGTCGCGCTCGATCATTTTCTTGTAGTCGGTGTAATAGTCCACGCCAAACTCTTTGCCTCGGGCCTTCGCGGCGGGTTCCACCACATCGGCGAAAGCGATGAGCTTCGCGTTTTTCAGGTCGTTGATCGCGGCGGCGTGGAAGCCCGCAATCATCCCCGCACCGACGACGCCCACACCGTAGGTTTTTTTCTTCCTGGCCATGCGTCTTTCTCTCCTTTATCTCTATCGTGTGCCACCCCAAACTCGTTTGGGGGTGCGATTTGCGAATGACAACCGGCGTCCCCGAAGACACGCTCAAACAAGTTTGAGCGTGGCACCCCAGAATCTCCTACATTCTATAGATTCTCGCGAATCTTCGTTTGCCTACCTTCAGGAGCATACCGTCCGTGATTTCGAGATTGGACGACTCGTCCGAAACCGCATCGCCATCAATGCGTACGCCGCCCTGCTTCACGAGCCGTCGGGCCTCGCCGTTGCTCTTGGCGAACCCGCAGGCCACGATGAGTTTGGCAATCCATATCTTGCCGTCCTTGAGCTCGGAGGCCGGAACCTTCACGTCCGGGATATCCTCCGGCAGCTCATGCGCGCGGAATACCCGGTCGAACTCCTCGGCGGCCTCGCCCGCTGCCTTGTCGTCATAATAACGCCGGACGATGGCCTTGCCGAGCTCGGCCTTGATGTCGCGCGGGTTCCTATCGCCGGCGAGCATCTTGTCCACCTCGTCCATGTCGGCGTCGGTGGCCAGCTCGAAGTAGTCGCGCATGACGTTGTCCGGGATGGACATGGTCTTGCCGAACATCTCCTTCGGCTCGTCGGTGATGCCGATGGTGTTGCCCAGGCTCTTCGACATCTTCTTCACGCCGTCGAGGCCGACAAGCATGGGCAGCGTGACGCACACCTGCGGCTCTTGTCCCGCGTCCTTCTGCAGGTCGCGCCCGACGGTGAGGTTGAAGGTCTGGTCCGTGCCGCCGATCTCGACGTCGCTGCGAACCACGACCGAGTCATGGCCCTGCATCAGGGCGTAGATGAACTCGTGGATGGAGATGGGGTCGCCGGCGGCGTAGCGCTTGGCGAAGTTGTCCCGCTCCATCATCCGCGCCACGGTCATCTTGGCCGTGAGCTGGACGACCTCGGAGAACTCCATCTTGCTGAACCAGTCGCCGTTTCTCACGACCTCGGTGCTTTCAAGATCGATAATCTGGCCGACCTGATCGAGGTAGGTCTGGGCGTTGTCCATGACTTCCTCGTGCGTCAGCATGGGCCGGGTCTTGTCCTTGTCGGAGGGGTCGCCCACCATGGCCGTGTAGTCGCCGATAATGAGGACGGCCTGGTGGCCGAGGTCCTGGAAGTGGCGGAGCTTCCAGAGCGGGACGGCGTTGCCGAGCTGGATGTCCTTGGAGGTGGGGTCAATGCCCAGCTTGACGCGCAGGGGGCGCTTCTCCTCCCGCGAGCGCTTGAGCTTGTCGATCAGCTCGTCCTCGGGGAAGACGTCCACCGTCCCCCGTTTGATCTTCTTCAGTTGTTCCTCAATACCTGGAAACACACGTCACCTCTCTACCGCCGAAGCGGGACGGCGATTATAGGTGGAAG
Organism: Planctomycetota bacterium; assembly: GCA_013152475.1. GTDB lineage: Bacteria > Planctomycetota > Brocadiia > JAADGH01 > JAADGH01 > JAADGH01. The sequence continues at coordinate 2,413 of JAADGH010000179.1, read as the reverse complement.
CGCTCCCGCAAATCAAGCCCTATTTCCCGTCACCTGGACCCACGCGCGGCGGCTGCGGGGGCCGTCGAACTCGCAGAAGAACAGGCTCTGCCACGTGCCGAGCTGCAAGTCCCCGCCCTCGATGAGGACCGTCTCGGAACAGCCGACGAGGCTGGACTTGATGTGCGCCGCCGAGTTGCCCTCCATGTGGCGGTAGCCGTCGTCGAAGGGAATCACCTTGTTCAGCTCCATGAGCACGTCTTTGGTGACGGCGGGGTCGGCGTTCTCGTTGATGGTCACTGCGGCCGTCGTATGGGGCACAAACACGTGGCACACGCCGGAGCTCACACCCGATTTTCGGACGGCGTCGCGGACCATCGAGGTGATATCGACCAGCTCCGTTCGGTCGTGCGTCTTTACGCTGATTTCTTCCACAATTGCACCTCCTTTTGCCGGGAGATCGTAACAGATGAGAAGCATTGATTCAACCTGAACGCAATCCGATTGACTTGGCCCCGCATGCTGATATAATTGCCTCTGGAGGAATGAGATGATCCTGGATGAGATCCACGAGCATAAACTGATCGAGGTGGCGGAGCGCAAAGAGCAGCTTCCCCTCGACGAGCTTGAGAAGCGCCTGCCCGACGCGCCGCCCGTCCGCGACTTCGCCAAGGCCCTCGCCACCGAAGACATGGGCCTCGTCGCGGAGGTGAAGAAAGCGTCGCCGTCGGCGGGGGTCATTCGCGAGGACTTCGACCCCGTGGCCATCGCCCGCGCGTACGCCGATGCAGGCGCGGCGGCGATCTCGGTCCTGACCGATGAGAAGTATTTCCAGGGCAGCCTGTCCTTCCTCGAAGCCATCCGCGCGGAAGTCGCCATTCCACTTTTGCGAAAAGACTTCATCATCGACCCCTACCAGGTCGTCGAGGCCCGCGTTGCCGAGGCCGATGCGATCCTGCTCATCGTCCACATGCTCGATGACGGAACGCTTAAGTCGCTGCTCGACCAGGCCCACGGGCTCGGCATGAAATGCCTGGTCGAGAGCCACTCGGAGGAGGAGCTCGACCGCGCCATCGCCAGCGGCGCGCAGATCCTCGGCATCAACAACCGCGACTTGCAGACGTTCCAGGTGGATGTGCAGACGGCCATCGGCCTCGCGCCGTCGGTCCCCGGCGACCGAATCATCGTGGGCGAGAGCGGCATCAAGACGGCCGACGACGTGCGGCGGTTGGCGGAGGCCGGTGTGTCGGCGATCCTGGTCGGTGAGTCGCTCATCCGCAGCAACGACATCCCGCGCAAGATTCGGGAGCTGATGGGATGGTGATCGTCAGCGCGTGCCTGCTCGGCGTGGAGTGCCGCTACGATGGCAAGTCGAAGCCGAACGACGAACTGACCGCCCGACTGGCGGGGGACGGCATCGTGCCGGTCTGCCCCGAACAATTGGGCGGTCTCACCACGCCTCGCCCCCCGGCGCAGATCGTCGGAGGCGATGGCGAGGATGTCCTCGACGGCAAGGCGAAGGTCGTCAACCGCGACGGCGTGGACGTGACGGAGAACTACATCCGCGGCGCGGAGCAGGTGCTGAAGCTGGCGCAGAAGCTGGGCATCACGAGGGCGTATCTGAAATCGAACAGCCCCGCCTGTGGCTTCGGGATGATCCGTCGCGGGGAGGATCTGGTCGAAGGCAAGGGCGTGTGCGCGGCCTTGCTGCACCGGAACGGAATCGAAGTCATCTGTGTGTGAGCATTCTTGGACACGAGAGAGGAGGACAGTCGGATGAAGAAGCTGGTTGGGTTGATAGCGATGATGTGTGTGCTGGGGCTGGCCATCGGCGTGCTGGCGCAGGACGAAGGGGGGGCCAAGGAGCACAAGGGGAAGAAGAAGCGCGAACACAGGCAAAAGGCGGGAAAGGGCAAGATGAGCCCCGGATTGATGATTCGGGCGCTCAAGGAGGTCTCCGCCGATTTGTCCGAGGAGCAGCGGGAGAAGATCGAAGAAGCCCGGGCCAAGATGCTTGAAGCCATGAAGGCGGCCGGGGAGGAATTCGAATCGGCGCTCAGCGGCATCCTGACCGAGGAGCAGAAGCAGCAATACGAGGAAGCAAAAAAGTCCATCATAGACCAGCTCAAGAAGAGACGAGGCGGCAAGCAGAGAGACACCGACCGCCCCCGCAAGCATCGGAAGAAAAAAGACGAGGACGCGGAGGAGTAGGGCGGAGCCGATCCTGTCAACGTGCTTGCAGGCGCCGGCTTTCACTCGAAGTGTCAGTAACGATTGGAGACCGCCCGATGAACAGTCGCGAACGTGTCCTGAAGGCGTTGAACCATGAAGAGCCGGATCGGGTGCCGCTGGACCTCGGCGGCACATTTGTCACGGGCATCGCCGCCGGGGCGCTGCATCGGCTGCGGAAGCATCTCGGCCTGGAGGACCGGGC
>JAADGH010000201.1 GCA_013152475.1 Planctomycetota bacterium | reverse complement strand
CCACGCCATGATCGGCGACAGCGCAGGGCTGATCCCCATCATTCGCATGCACGATGACCTCCAGAAGGAGTCCGTGAAGCAGGTCCTCGACGCCGGCGCCGACGGCGTCAGTCTGTTCAACTTCAAGGAGGAGTCGAACGTGGAGGACCTCAAACTGGCGGCCAAGCTCGTGAAGGGATAGGCCCGCCACGCATACAACCTGAAGGAGCTTGGAAAGCATGTAGGGTGGGCCAAGCCCCACCCCACATGTGGCGAACATTCTGAACATCCCCGAACAGAATCGAGGATAGAGATGGCATACGAAAAGATTGGTTTCATCGGCGCCGGCAAGATGGGCGAAGCCCTCATGAGCGGGATCATCGCCGCCCGGTCACGAAAGGCGTCGGACATTGCCGCCTACGACGCCTCCGACCAGCGGCTTGCGCAGGTCGGCCGGGCCCTCGGGATCGCCCCTGCAAAATCCAACAAGGATGTAGTCAAGACCTCGGACATTGTCTTCCTTGCGGTGAAGCCGAACATCGTGCCGGACGTCCTGAGCGAGATCCGCAGCGCGGTAACGGCGAAGCACCTGCTGGTCTCCATCGCCGCCGGCGTACCCCTTGCCGCCATTGAAGCAAAGCTCAAACCGAAGTGCCGGGTCATCCGTGTCATGCCGAACACCCCGTGTCTCGTCGGCGCAACGGCCGCCGCATTTGCCCTGGGCGCCGGCGCCACGTCCGACGACGCAAAAACCGTGGCATCGCTCCTGGAGGCGGTGGGCATAGCCTTCCGGGTGGAGGAGAAGCTGCTGGACGCTGTGACGGGACTGAGCGGCAGCGGGCCGGCCTACATCTATGTGGCCATCGAGGCCCTGGCCGACGGCGGCGTCCGCATGGGTTTGCCCAGAGACACCGCCCTCAAGCTGGCGGCGCAAACCGTCCTCGGCGCGGCGAAGATGGTCCTGGAGACCGGCCAGCACCCCGGGATGCTGAAGGACGCCGTGGCATCGCCGGGGGGGACCACGATCGCGGCGCTCCAGGTCCTGGAGGACCGCGGTTTCCGAGCGGCACTGATCGCGGCTGTCCAGGCGGCGACAAAGCGGTCGAAGGAACTGTCCCAGTAGAATTCGCGATTGACTTTTCGCGACCTTCGGCTATACTCTTCGTATGATGGTATACACCTTATCCCCTCTCGGCCCTGACTGAAGGAGAAAAGAATATGAGCGATTCAGACACACCGAACGCATCGCAGCCGGAGAAGCCAAAACCAGAGCAGAAGGAGCTCTTGCCCTCCGAGGAAGAAAAGGAAGAAGCGCCGGCCATGGACATCCCCGGCATGGGCATCTCCGCCGATGCCTCAAGTGACCAGGCCGAAACGGCCTCGTCCGAAGCGGAGGAGAAAGGAAAGGAACCGCCAACGCTGGACGTCCCCAGCGAGAACGAGAAGGAAAATCTTCTCGAAGAGAAAGAGACCGAGGAGCCAAAACCGCCGGACCTGAGTCCCTCCACACCGCCTCCTCCCCCTGCCGACCAGGCCGCTCCCGATGCGAAAGCGAAGGAGGAAGAGGAGCGGTATGAGGCGCCGCCGGCGTTCGGAGAATTTCTCGGCAATCAGTTGAAGGACCTCGGCTTGGGCGGGCAGATCAGTCTGGCTGGCAGCGTACTCTGCTTCGTGTCGAGCTTCTTCTGGTCCTGGCAGACGGCGACGGGGGGCGCGGCATGGTTTACAGTCCTCGTGATACTTTTGCTTTCCATCGAGGCCCTCGCATTGGTCTGCCTGCATATGCCGGATAGGCTCGCCGAGCATCGCGACCGCATGAAGGACATCCTCTTCGTCGTTGCCGGGCACATTGTGGCTCTCTCCCTGATTGCGCTGTTACTCAATGCTAAGGGTGGGCCGGTGGTGAGTTTGGTCGGCGGCTTGGTAGTCTGCGCAGGCAACTACATCTGGCTGTTGAAGTCCAAGCCGACAGAATCCTGACCGCGCCGCGATCCTGCCCTCCGCCGGTTCACCCACGCAGCAGCCGACGGATGGCGTCGATTCCCGGTCACAAGTTTCTCACAAACCAGCAGTTCCGACACGGCTCACGTCCCCTTGCGATCCCATTCTCGCTTGAAAAAACGGGCCATTTATGTTAAAAGTGGCTCTCGTCGATCCTTTGCGGGGAACCACACGCATCGTCTATTCAGAAAACCCAAGAGGTGTCCGGCATGCAGGCATTCCTTCAGAAGGTTTCACACGGCGTTCGCGCAGCGATCGCTTACTTCAAGCAGAACCCCACGCTCTATTTTTTGATTTTTCTGAATCTCATCGGCTTCGTGCTGTTCATGGCCGGTGTCAGCAATTCCAAGAGCAAGGCCCCCGTTTTTTTGGCTGAGATCGTCTTGATCACGCTCACGGTTTCCTTCTTTTTCTTTCGCGGCGTGATGCTCGAAGAGCTGGAGCAACACATCACGGACGTCGAAGCGCACCCCGGCGGGCTGGACCAGATCGCCCAGGACTTGGCGCGCATGGGCAACGCTATCGTCCAGCTCAACGAAACCGCGCGGGAGCTGGATCAGATGAAGGAACTACTCGCAGAATTCGAGTCCTACAAGAAGGGCCTGTCCGCCATCCGGCAGGACACCGCCAGCATGGGTCCCATCCGAGACGAGGTGGCGACACTGCGGCAGGATATGGACCAGATCAAGTCGTCGGCCGATCGGCTCGCCGACTTGGGAGAGGTCAGCGACCAACTCGGGGGCCTGAACGACGCCATCAATGAGGCCAAGGCCGGACGGGAGGCCCTGGCGAAATCGGTGATCGCGCTGAAGGCGGAGGTGCAGGAGCTGCGGTCCCAGTCGGAGCGGATCAGCTCGCTCGGAGAGGAAATCAAAAAGCTCCAGGACGCAGGCCCGGCCGTACCGGACCTTGGCGATTGGAAGGAGAAGGTGGCCGAGGCCGAGCAGCGCCTCGCCAAACTGGCCAAGGCGGCCCGGACCAGCGGCGGCGAAGCGGGCCCGCAGACGGAGGAATGGAAGGCGGCAAGCGAAGAGATCGAGAAGAAGCTCGACGCCATCACCGAAACGACCTCCTCGGTGGAGGAGAGGCTGAAGGCCCTGGACGCCATCGCCGAAGCCGCCGCCGATGAAAGCCCCGGCTTGAAGATCGCGCAGCATGTGGAAGACGTGAAGAAGGATCTGGCCGAGTTCATGGAGGCGGTCAACAGTGAGATGGAAGAGCTGGGCGAGGAGCTCCGCCGTGACATGAGCAGCCTTAAGGCGCAGATGGAGGGCGCATCGGAGATCGGGGATGTGGGTGAGGCCATCGCCAACATTCGGGAGGAGCTCGCGGCCCTGCGGGGCAAGATGAAATCCCGGGGCGGAGCGGTAACGTCCGGCGCGGTCGATGAAGACCTCCGGAAGGAGGTCGAGGATCTCCGGAAGGCGGTCAACGGCCTGGCGGCCAACCAGCCGAACCTCGAGGTCATTGTGGATGAGGCCGACCTGGCCCCCCACCAGGACCGGACGCTCGTGCAATGCGCCTTGCGCATCAAGAACACATCGAGCAAGCCGAACGAAATCGTGGCGGTTCGGGCGGAACTAAATTCCGGCAGGGACCGCATGACTCCCACCTCGATTCGCGAATGGATCCCAAAGGGCGAAGCGGGCCAGACCGAGCGCAAGGTCTTTCTGCCGATGACCGTCCTGGAGAATACCATCTCCGACACGGTCAACCTGACGGTAGCCGGATGGCCGTTGGAGCGGACACAGAAAGCCTACGCGTTTCGCATTACGGTGAGGGACAAGGCCGGCAATGAGTTCGCCCAGTCGCTGGATGTGTCGCCCAAGAAAAAGCAGAAATAGCAGCGGGGGCATGTCGCCGCTGCTCGCATGGTGCCCATGGATAAGACCGTTCTCACCATCCTTCTCGTCTTCCTCTGCGCGTCCCTGGGCTTTGTCGCGTTCACCGAGCGCACCCCGCGGGCGGACTTCGTTATCATCAACGGCGCCGAGCCGGAGACGCTCGACCCGGCCATCATGACCGGCCTGCCCGAGGGACGCATCGCCGCGGCGCTCTTTGAGGGCCTCACCGTCGCCGACCCGAAGACCCTTGATCCCCTCCCCGGCATGGCGGAGCGATGGACCATCTCCGACGACGGATGCACTTACACCTTCCACCTCCGCAAGGCGAACTGGACCAACGGTGATCCCGTCACCGCACATGACTTCGTTTACTCATGGCGTCGCGCGCTGGCCCCGGCAACGGCATCGGAGTACGCCTACATGCTCTACCACCTCAAAAACGGGGAGGCCTACAACAAGGGCGACCTCGCCGACCCGAAGAAGGTCGGCGTCCGCGCCCTAAACGATGCGACACTCCAGGTAACGCTAAAGCAGCGGACGCCGTTTTTCCTCGGCCTCACGCATTTCAGCACCCTCCTGCCGGTCAATCGGCGATGCGTCGAGGCGCACGGCAACCGGTGGACCCACCTGGGGAACATCGTCACGAACGGTCCCTTCATGCTGGACGATTGGAAGATCGGCCGGTTCATCCGGGTGAAAAAGAACCCGGGGTATTACGGCGCGGATAACGTCCGGCTGAGGTCGGTGGATTTCCTGGCGGTGGAGAGCGCCAACACGGCGTTCAACATGTATCTGAGCGGCGAGGCGGATTTCGTGTCCACGATCCCCCTGCCGCTTCGCCGAATTGTGGAGAGGCGGCCGGACTACCACTCGGGGCCGTATATTGGCACGTACTACTACGTGTTCAACGTACACCGCAAGCCATTCGACGACGCCCGCGTGCGCAAGGCGTTCGCCATGGCCGTCGACCGGGAAAAGATATGCAAGTACATCACCCGCGGGGGGGAGATTCCTGCCACGTCGTTCGTCCCGGATGGGATGCCCCACTACAAACCGATCAAGGGCATGTGCCTCGACGTGGACCGCGCGCGGACGCTCCTGGCAGCCGCAGGATACCCCGGAGGAAAGGGCTTCCCGAAGGTCGAGCTCCTTTACAACACGAGCGAGGCCCACAAGGACATCGCCGAGGTGGTGCAGGAGATGCTGAAAAAGAACCTCGGCGTGAAGGTCGAGCTGGTGAACCAGGAGTGGAAGGTCTATCTCGCCACGACGAAGGCGCGGGATTACCAGTTCGCCCGAGCGGCGTGGATTGGCGACTACGTGGACCCGAACACGTTCCTGGACATGTGGGTCACCGGCGGCGGCAACAACCGGGCCGGGTGGAGCAACGCGGAGTACGACGCGCTGATCCGCAGGGCCGGGGCGGAAGGCAACCCGGAGAAACGTATGGAACTCTTCCGCCGCGCCGAGCGGATCCTCATCGAGCAGGAAGCCGCCATCATGCCGATCTACTACTACGTCTCGAACGAGATGTACCGGCCGGAGATCAAGGGAATCTACAGCAACATCCGAAGCGTACACCCGCTGAAGTTCGTTCGCGTGGAGCGGCAATGATCAGCTACATCGTCCGACGCCTGCTGTGGCTCGTGCCCGTGCTTTGGATCATCGGCACGCTGGCCTTCGTGCTGCCACGCGCCGTGCCGGGCGGCCCGTTCAGCAGCGAAAAGGAGATGCCGCCGGAGATCGAAAAGAACCTCCAGAGGAAATACCACCTCGACCAACCGCTCCTGCTGAACACGAAGCAGCTCAGGCAGTGGCACGTGATCCGAACCTTCACGGAGACCCAGTATTTTATTTATATGAAAAGTCTGCTCCATGGGGACCTCGGGCCGTCGTTCAAATACAAGGACCGGAGCGTCAACGAGATTCTCGCCCAGTCACTGCCAATCTCCATGGCCCTTGGAACGCTGGCCATGACCTTCGCCCTGATCGTCGGCATGAGCGCCGGCGTGGTCGCGGCGGTCCGGCGGAATTCATGGATCGACTATTCGGTTATGTCCCTGGCCATGACAGGTGTGTGTATTCCGAACTTCGTGCTGGGCGTGCTGCTGCTCATGCTGTTCAGCTTCCACCTTAAGTGGCTGCCCGTCGCCGGCTGGGGCGGAGTGCGCTACATGCTGATGCCCGCGCTCGTCCTTGGTGCGCCGTACGCCGCCTACATCGCTCGCCTAACGCGCGGAAGCATGCTGGAGGTGATCAACCAGGACTACATCCGCACGGCGAAGGCGAAAGGGCTCAGCGGCCGGACCATCGTCCTCCGCCACGCGCTCCGGAACGGCATGGTGCCGGTGGTGGCGTTCCTCGGACCGGCCATGGCGGGCATCCTGACGGGGTCGTTGGTGGTCGAGAAAATCTTCGCCATCCCCGGCATGGGCTCCCATTTCGTAAACGGGGCGCTGAACCGCGACTACACCCTGGTCATGGGCACGGTGCTGACCTACAGCCTGCTTCTGATCCTGTTCAACCTTGCGTCCGACGTGGCGCAGACGTTCCTCGACCCGCGAGTGAAATTGGAATGACCGGCGCAACAACCGCACAACCCGAAGCCGACGCGATGTTCGACAGCGTGACGCCCCGCAGTCTGTGGGTGGACGCATGGCGGCGGCTGATGAAGAACAAGCTTGCCGTGGCGAGCGGGATCGTGTTGATCGTCATGATCTCCACGGCCCTGCTCACACCGTGGATCGCCCCGTACGATTACGAGGAGCAGGACCTCGCCGGCCAGTACCAGTCCCCTTCGTGGAAACACTGGATGGGCACGGACATGAAGGGCCGCGACATTCTTACGCGGGTCATGTGGGGCGCGCGCATCTCCTTCGCCGTGGGGTTCGTCGCCACGGGGGTCAGCCTGCTGGTCGGTGTGACGTGGGGGGCGATCGCCGGCTTCGCAGGGGGCAAGGTGGACAACTATATGATGCGATTCGTGGACATTCTCTACGGTCTGCCGTACATGTTCGTGGTGATTCTGCTGATGACCTATGTGGGCCGGAGCATTGTGTGCCTCTTCGTCGGCCTGGGGCTGGTGGAGTGGCTGACGATGTCGCGCATCGTCCGGGCGTCGGCAATCTCGCTGAAGCAGAAGGAATTTGTCGAGGCCGCCCGGGCGCTGGGGGCGCGGCCGGGGACGATCATCTTCCGCCACCTGATCCCGAACCTGCTGGGCCCTGTCATTGTCTATTCGACGTTGACCGTGCCGCGGGTGATGCTGCAGGAGGCGTTTCTCAGCTTCCTCGGCCTCGGCGTGCAGGCGCCCAATTGCAGTTGGGGGTCGCTGGCCAATGTGGGGGCGTCGGTGACCAGCCCGATCCAGACCTACTGGTGGCTGATTGTTTTCCCCGGCGCGGCGCTGGCAATTACGCTGTTGGCGCTGAATGCCCTGGGCGACGGCCTGCGCGACGCGCTGGACCCGAGGGGAGCGATATGAGGCGCTCGAAGACACGCTCAAGCAAGTTTAAGCGCGGCGCCTGGCGAGGAGCGATTTGACGAAGGCAGGCATTTTGCGAGAAATGTGTTGACATGATTTCGACGAGTTGTTAGATTTCTGATTGACGAATTTCCGAACCTTTTGATCGGGGATCTGCTATGACCAGAAAACTGCGTCATGTCGCATTCTTTTGCCTTTGCCTGACGGTGCTCGTGCTGGCGCGGGCGGAGGCCCAAGTCAAGAAAGTCGAAGTGAAAGTCAATGAAGACATCGTCAATGCCTGGAATATGAACCCAAAGCAGGCCGAGGCGGCGGCCAGGAACGCCAACGCCAAGATCGCCGTTCGATATATCGCCCTGAAGAAGCTCTGCGATGGCGGCTACAACGACAAGAAGCTTATCCCCATCCTGATGGGGATGCTCGGCCCGGGCATGGCCCGGCATATGCCGATCCAGCGGCTGGCGATTGCCGAGTTGGCCAAGCGGAAGTATGAACCTGCGGGCAAGATCTTCTATATGATCGCGATTAACAATGCCGCGAACTGGGAACTGCGCAAGGCCGCCGAGGCGGGCCTCGAGCAGGTGGCGCCGAAGTTTCCGGAGGACATGAAGGGCGCACTGCTCAAGGCAGAGAAGAAGCCGGGTGAGGCCCCGGATCCCAAGAAGATCGAAGAAGCGGTCAAGCTGTACAAGACAAAGATCGGCCCCCTCTTCGGACAGGCTCCGCCCAAAGAGAACAAGGGGAAAGGGAAATAGCCTCCTCCTTCCGCGTTTCGGAAGTATAGTTCTTCGGAATGAAGATCAAACGACTCCTCATTCTCACGCCAATAGTTGTTTTCGCTGTACTCCTGCTTTCGCTCTGCGTGGCAAGTCGCCACTTCGAGGACAAGCTAAACCAGCTCGTCCTCAGCACCAGCGGCGACCCCGAGCGCCTCAACCCGATCCTCCACGCCGACTCGGCTTCGGGGGCCGTAGTGGATAAGATATTCAACGGGCTTCTGAAATACGACGAGAATCTCGAGCTCGTTGGAGACCTGGCCAAGTCGTTCCAGGTCACGCAGGTTTCGCGGATGTATGTGAAGTCAGATGTCGACAAACATCTCGCCAGACTCCGCGATGCGCTCAACTCGGGAAAGCTGAAATCGGGAGGGGTAACAGATATTGCCCCGGAGCAACGCGGAGGTATTCGCATCGAGTGGGCCGCCGATACGAGGCGGCCATTCTCAAGATCATCCCCAAAGAGCACATCCGCGCGATCCACCTGTCCACGATCGTCCTGGATTCCAAGCACTCCTTCCCGGACGGCAAGCCCTCCACTTCCGCTGAGGTGATCCGCCGATTGAAGTCTCGGCTTCCGGCCTCTCTCGGTATCTTGGAATACGTCAAGGATGAGTCCACGCGGCTGGCGATCAAGTTCCTCGGTACCCCCAAGGAGATGGCAGCGGAGCTTGGCAAGTTTTTCGCGAATCCCGATGGAGAGAAGAAGCCCTTCGGCAAGATCGTTCGTTCGGAGACAACGCTCTTCGACAACGAGCCGGTTATCACGTTCAAACTCCACAAGAACGTCCGCTGGCACGACGGGAAACCGTTCACTTCCGCCGACGTCAAGTTCACCTATGACAAACTCATGGACGAAAAGACACAGACGGTCCGGCGCTCCGACTATGAATTGGTCAAACGCGTGGACACGCCCGATCCGTATACGGTCATCGTGACGTACAAGAAGCCATTCTCTCCGTGCCTGAGTACCTGGCAGATGGGGATCATACCGAAACACATTCTTGAAAACCAAGACATCAACACGAGTCCTTTCAATCGCAACCCAGTCGGAACGGGTCCATTTAAATTTGATGAGTGGATATCGGACGTCCGCGTCACGGTGGTGGCCAACAAGGATTACTTCCGCGGGAGGCCGCAGCTCGACCGGATATCGTGGCGGGTGATTCCCGAAGCGCAGCTTCGCATGCTCGAGTTCCAGATGGAAGGCGTGGACTACGACGGGGCCCAACCGCACGAATTCGCCAGACTGTCGAAAAATCCGCGCTTCAAGCTCTATGAACGTTTCTACCCCGGCTACACCTATATCGGCTGGAATGAGAAACGCGAAATGTTCAAGGACAAGCGCGTGCGCACCGCCCTGACGTATGCCATCAACCGGGAAGATATTGTCAAGTATGTTCTCTACGGCCTGGGGGTGATCTCCACCGGTCCCTATGCGCCGGGCGTCTGGTACTACAACCCGAATGTGAAGCCGCTGCCCTATGACCCGGAAAAGGCCAAGGCGCTATTGGCCGAAGCGGGATGGCGCGATACGGACGGGGATGGTATTCTCGACAAGAACGGCAAGAAGTTCGAATTCGACCTGATCACAAACAACGGCAATCCCCAGCGCAGGGATGTGGCGGTTCTGGCCCAGGAGCAGTTGAAGGCCGTGGGCATCAAGGCCAACATTTACATGTATGAATGGTCCGTCTTCATATCGCAAAAGATCGACAAGCGGGACTTCGATGCCTGCGTCCTCGGCTGGAGTCTGGGGTATGAACCGGACCTCTACCAGCTCTGGCACTCCAGCCAAATCGAAAAGGGGCTGAACTTCTGCGCCTATAGCAACCCGGAGGTCGATCGTCTTATCGAAGAGGGCCGGACAGAGTTCGACAGAAAAGCCCAGAAAAAAATCTTCTTCCAAATCCACAAACAAATCGCCGCCGACCAGCCGTACACGTTCCTCTATGTGGCCAAAGCCCTCCCGGCGCTTCACCGAGGCGCATTCAAGATTCGCCAGAGGAAACCGGACGGCTCCTTTTCAGTGAAAGACATCAAGATGACGCCGTATGGGCTGACGTACTATCTGGAGGATTGGTTTCGCGTCAGCGCACCCGAGATGGCGGCGGGGCCGTGAGGTAACACATGGGTAGCTACATCATAAGGCGCCTGTTGATCTGCATCCCGGTGCTCTTCGGGATTACGGTCATCTCGTTCCTGATGATCCACCTGGCGCCGGGGTCCCCCATCGGGTCCAAGCTGAACCCGAAGGTTACGCCCCAGACAAGAGAGCGATGGAACAAAAACTTTCACCTGGATAAACCCCTCTTCGTCAATTGGTCGTCCCTCCGCAAGGGCAAGCTCCGTGCGGCCCTCGGTGAGACCCAGTATTTCCTTTGGATTCGCGACCTCGTCACGCTCAAGCTGAAGTCGTTCAAGGACGGACGTCCGGTGCTTACAAGAATCGCCGAGCGGCTGCCCTACACAATTTATCTCAATCTCGTCCAGGTGATCATTATCTTCTCGCTTGCCATTCCTGTCGGTATATTCTCCGCTGTCCGGCGCTACTCCCTGGCCGACCACACGCTCACACTGCTCGCATTCATGGGGATCTCGCTGCCGAGCTTCTGGGTGGCTTACCTGCTCATCTTCTTCGTTGTCGGGACTTTGGGCCTGCCCGTCTTGGGAGCGAGCACCTTTGGGCTCGTCCCCCTGCCGAGCGTCGCAACTATAGCCGATAGGATATGGCACCTGACCCTCCCCGCTATCGTCGGCGCCATCGGGGGTATCGCCGGGCTCTCGCGATACATGCGCGGCAGCATGCTCGAAGTGATGCAGCAGGACTACATTCGCACGGCGCGCGCCAAGGGATTGACGGAAAACGACGTGACCTATCGGCACGGCCTAAAGAACGCGCTGCTCCCATTCATTACCATCTTTGGATTTCTCATCCCGAGCCTGATCGGCGGCTCGGTCATCATCGAGTCCATTTTCGCCTGGCCGGGAATCGGACGACTGGCCTACGATTCGGTGCTGTCCAGAGACTATCCCACGATCATGACGATCACGACCATCTCGGCGGTGCTCGTCTTGATCGGCAACCTGGTCGCCGATGTCCTCTACGCCGTCGTCGACCCGAGGATTCGGTATCAGTAAACCATGAGTGCGGAACGGGAAAAAGAATATAAACCTTTTCACGAGTTCGTGAAGCGATTCCGCAAGAACCGCCTGGCCGTCGGCGCCATGTTCGTGATCCTCATTCTGTTTGTCGTTGCGACCCTCTTCTATGTATTTGAAGTCACCGGCGTCAATTTTCCTTATGGCCCAAACAAGACGAACGTGTCGGAAAAGCTCCAGGGACCCTCATGGGCGCACCCTCTGGGCACGGACAACCTCGGGCGCGATGTCCTCACCCGCATGCTTCACGGCACACGCATTTCCCTTCTCGTCGGCTTCGTTGCTGTCGGTGTCTCGATCACTATCGGGATCGTGATCGGCAGCGCCGCTGGGTACTTCGGCTCATGGGTCGATTCCGTCCTCATGCGTTTTGTTGACGTGGTGATGTGTTTTCCCCGGTTTTTCCTCATCCTCACCGTTGTCGCCCTGCTCAAGCCCAATTTCTGGAACGTCATGGTTGTCATCGGCCTGACCAGTTGGACCGGGACGGCGCGCTTCGTCCGCGCCGAGTTTTTGTCCCTCAAGGGACGTGACTTCGTCGTTGCGGCAAAAGCGCTCGGCGCCGGGCACGCGCGTGTGATGTTCCGGCATATCCTGCCCAATGCCCTGGCCCCGGTTCTCGTATCTGCCACACTCGGCGTTGCGGGGGCAATTCTCACTGAGGCGGGGCTCAGCTTTCTCGGCTTCGGTGTCATGCCACCACGGCCGACATGGGGCAACATCCTGAGCAATGGCCGAAATTACATCTTCGATGCCTGGTGGCTGACCGTCTTTCCCGGGATCGCTATATTGGTCACCGTGCTGGCATTCAACCTGTTCGGAGAGGGCCTGCGGGACGCGCTGGATCCGCGATTGAAGATCGAGTAGACCATGAGCAAGAACGAAAACGACATCCTGCTGAGCGTCGATAACCTGAAGACCCACTTCTTCACCGACGACGGCGTGGCCACGGCCGTCGATGGGGTCTCCTATGACATCCCCCGGGGCAAGACGCTTGCCCTGGTCGGCGAGAGCGGGTGCGGCAAGAGCGTGTCCGCCCTGTCGATCATGCGCTTGATCCCCAGCCCACCGGGACGTATCGTGGATGGTGCGATTTTCTTTGAGGGCAAGAATCTCCTGGACCTGAGCGAACCGCAAATGCGAAATATCCGCGGCAACGACATCTCCATGATCTTCCAGGAACCGATGACCTCGCTCAACCCGGTCTTCACGGTGGGAAACCAGGTCATCGAGGCCATCGAGCTCCACCAGGGCATCACGGGCGAAAAGGCGCGCGCTCTGACCGTGGAGATGTTCCAAAAGGTCGGCATCGCCGACCCCGAACAACGCGTGAACGAATACCCCCACCAGATGTCCGGCGGCATGAGACAGCGGGTGATGATCGCCATGGCGCTGGTCTGCAACCCGAAGCTGCTCATCGCCGACGAGCCGACAACGGCCCTGGATGTCACGATCCAGGCCCAGATCCTCGATCTGCTGCGCGACCTGCAGAAGGACTTCGGCATGTCGATCCTCCTCATCACCCACGACCTCGGCGTTGTGGCGGAGATGGCAAAGCATGTGGCGGTGATGTACGCGAGCAAGATCGTCGAGTACGCCGAGGTTAACGAACTGTTCGACAACGCGCTGCACCCCTACACGGTGGGGCTCTTCAAGTCCCTGCCGAAACTCAACCAAGAGGGAGGCAAGCTGAACGTCATCGAGGGAACGGTCCCGAACCCGCTGGCGTTCCCGGATGGCTGCCACTTCTGGCCGCGCTGTCCGTTGATGGAGGAAAAATGCAAGCACGAGGAACCGCCGCTCGATGGAAAGAAACCCGGTCACACGGCCGCGTGCTGGATGGTATAGACATGGCATCTGAAGAAACCAAACCCGATTCGAACGATGTGCTGATTGAGGTCAAGGACCTCAAAAAATATTTCCCTATCCGGCGCGGGGTGTTCTCCCGTGTCGTCGGCCATGTGAAGGCCGTGGACGGGATCAGCTTCAAAATCCGAAGAGGCAAAACCCTCGGCCTCGTCGGCGAGAGCGGCTGCGGCAAGACCACGGCGGGACGAACCATCCTCCGGCTGCTGGAGCCGACAGAGGGCGACGTCCTCTATGAAGGAAAATCCATCCTGCCGCTGCGGGGCCAGGCGCTGCGCGCGATGCGGCGGAACATGCAGATCATCTTCCAGGACCCGTACGGCTCCCTAAACCCGCGGATGACCATCGGCAGCATCGTTGGCGAACCGATCGCCATCCACCATGTGCCTCGCGCCAAACGCGAAGAGCGGGTCCGCGAACTTCTGGAGAAGGTCGGCCTTTCACGGAACCACATCAACCGCTATCCCCACGAATTCAGCGGCGGGCAACGGCAGCGCATCGGCATCGCCCGGGCGATTGCCTTGAATCCGAGCTTCATCGTCTGCGACGAAGCCGTGTCGGCGCTGGACGTCTCGATCCAGGCGCAGATCGTGAACCTCTTGGAGGAGCTTCAAGAAGAGTTCGGCCTCTCTTATCTGTTCATCGCGCACGACCTCAGCGTCGTGAAGCACGTGAGCGATGAGGTAGTGGTGATGTACCTCGGCAAGCTCGTCGAGCACGCCCCCAGTGACGATCTCTACACAAAGCCGTTGCACCCCTACACCCAGGCCCTGCTCTCCGCCGTGCCGGTGCCCGACCCGAAGAGCGGGCGAAAGCGGATCGTGCTGGAGGGCGACGTGCCCTCCCCCAGCAGCCCTCCGTCGGGCTGCCCCTTCCACACCCGCTGCCCCTATCCCCGGCTCCATCCGGACGCGATGGAGCGGTGCAAAAACGAAGCGCCCGAGGTGAGCTCCCCCACCGAAGGCCACTCCGTGGTGTGTCACTTCTACAAGATCATCCTGGAAAACGGGGGCATCCGGAAAGTCCACTCCGGCGCTGAATCGCTTCAGCCCTGATCCGTCGGCCGCTTGTCTCCCCGCCTTCGTTCGCGATAGTAAATCTGGACCGGGACCTCCGGGAAGGACAGCTCTTTTCGGAAATGATTGGCGAGAAAGCGGGTGTACCTCCTCGTGAAGGCCGAGGGAGTGTTGACGAAAAGCACGATGGTCGGCGGGGCCACGGCCACCTGCGCCCCGTAGTAGGCCTTGCCCATAACGTTGCCCTTCCGGGGCGTGCGTTTCTGCATCGCCGTTCCGATGGCCTTGTTCACGTCGGGCGTCGAGGCGCGGGTGTGGGCCTGCTTGAACAGCCTCTCGGCGAGTTGGATCGTCTCGGGGACGTTCTCGCCTGTTTTCGCACTAATGAAAGAAATCGGGGCATAGGCCATACCGGCCAGTCGATCCTCGATATACTCCACATACTGATTCGGCTGAATGCCTTGGGCCAGGTCCCACTTGTTGACCACGATGACACAAGGCTTGAGCTGCTCCTCGATGTAGCCGGCGATTCGCTTGTCCATCTGGCCGATCTCGGCCGCCGCGTCGATCAGGAACAGGGCCACGTCGCAGCATCGCACCGCCCGTTCGCTCCGGCAGTAGCTGTAAAACTCCACAGAGTGCTTCGCCTTGGTCTTTCGTTTGATGCCGGCCGTATCGATGGCGACAAAGGGCCTCCCATCCAGCTCAAAAACCACGTCGATCGAGTCCCGTGTCGTGCCGGGGCGTTCGCTGACGATCACGCGATCCTCCTGGGCGAGTCGGTTGATGAGGCTCGACTTGCCGACGTTCTGCCTGCCCACGATAGCGATCTTCATCGCCTTGGGCATCTCCTGGGTTTCTGGGATTTCGGGGAGCTCGGCGGCAATCCGGTCCAGAAGATCGGTTCGGCCTGTGCCCTCGATGGCGGAAATGGCCGAGGGATCGCCGAGGCCGAACTCATAGAAGGAGGGAACCGTAGCCTGATCGGTGCGCGACTCCACCTTGTTGACCACCAAGATGATGGGCTTCTCGAGCGGACGAAGCATGAGCGCGATCCGCTTGTCCATGGGAAGGACGCCCTCTTTCGCATCCACGGTGAAGAGGATGAGGTCGGCCCGTTCAAGGGCGATTCGGATCTGGGCCCCGATCTCGGCGTCGAGGTCGTCGGGGTCCGTCGCACCGACGCCGCCGGTGTCGATCAGCTCGAACGCTGCCTTCTCGGTCTCGATGAGTGAAGAGACACGGTCGCGCGTGACGCCGCTGGTGGGATCCACGATGGCGATGCGCCGTCGGGCCAAGCAGTTCAAGAGGGAGGACTTGCCCACATTCGGCCGTCCGACGATAGTAACGGTGGGCAGGTTCATTGGTTACCCCCGTCTCCTTACGAACACAGGCGAGGACGGAAGCCCTCGCCTGTGCGAATTGCTGAAATAAAGACGTACCGTTACGACTCGCTGTCTTTCTTCTTGCTCGACTTTCTCTTCCTGGTTTTCTTCTTGCCGGCAGGTGAATTTTTCCTGCTGCCCTTTTCTTCTGCTTTTTCTTCTGTTTTTTCTTCCGCCTCCGCCTCTTCCTCCTCCGTTTCTTCCTCCCTTTCCTCGGCGTTCTCTTCTGCCGCGGGCTCGGAGATTTCCTGACCGAAATCCTCTTCCTCGTCGGTGTAGATTTCGGTCAGCTCGGTCCCATCGACGGCCTTTCGCATGAGGAAGTAGACGATCGTGGATGCCGTAAAGCAGTAGGAGATGGCGAAGCCGATGGCCACACAATAGACCAAGGTGAGAAAGGTGCCTGCGATGCTAACGCCCACCTTGCCCAAGAAGCCAAGCTTGGTGGTATGCGCCATGTCGAAATGGCCGTAGTGAAGGATGAAGTAACTGATCGCCTTCAGGCCATCCCGTCCGGACGTGCTGAACTGACGCATGCCGAAGCCGCCGAAGGTCAGTGTCGCCTGAACCACAAGGCACGCGAAGGCGTAGACGAACGCAATGCACACCGCGCCATAGACCGCCGCCACAAGGTAGTACCAGAGCAGCCGCCAGGGCTTCGTGTAGACGTAGCTGTAGGCCCGGCTGATGCCATCGAAGGCATCCGTGCCCTCCGCGCTCACGGCAGGGAACATCAGGGCCGCGCCGGCAACGCCGCCCACCACAATCAAGGTGATGATGAAGCCGGCCAGAATGGCCAGAGGAAAGCCGAGGGAGACCAGAAACGTACCCACGCCCTTGGGGATGCAGCCAATGATCCCACCGAGGATGAGGCAGGCCGCAAAGAAGGCAATGCCGATGAGCGGCACGATCGGCGTCCAGAACAGAGAGCCCCATTTCTTCTTGGCGAACTTCCGCGCCTCGCTCAGTTCGATCCGCTCGTCCTTGGCAAACTCGATGGCGGCAATGCGACAGATGGACACCCCGAACCGAGACCAGATGAACAGCGCCGCAACGAAGACAAAGAGCAGAAAGATGACCTTCTGCACCCCGTGGTAACGCCAACCGATGCCTTTGAGCAGCATCACGTCAACGATGTGCTGGGGGAGCTTCGAGTACTGGAGATCAGAGATGCCGCCAAGGCGTTTCGCCACGAGCTTCGTATTTTTCACCGGGTTGGACGGAAGCTCTCGGCAGGCCTTGACGATCTCATGGGCCGAACTCCGCTTGATGAACTCGCCCCAGTCTGCCAGGGATGCGAACAGCATGACCAACAGCAACGTGATAATCAGACCCACCGTCGCAAGGCATACCTTGCGCGGGTCCTTTGCGATGCTGAAACCCAAGAAAATGTCTCGCCAGTCGCCGTGTAGCTCCCTCATCCCTTCCTCCTTAACACACTACAAACACCGTGTGATGCAACCTGGAAAATATGTGAATTTCAACTATACAGAGTCGCCAAGTTAGCTGTCAAGCGTTTTTTCGACGGCGGAGAAAAAAAATAGGAATAGGAAATACCAACCCGCAATATGCCAAACGAACGGGGCTTACGATTGGCGCAGCGCACGCCGCATGGCCCCGGCCTACTCCTTCATCTATGCCGATGATTTCGCTTGACCCGCAGCGGCGCAAGGGGTTATGCTTTTCGGCGGAGAATAGGGGGACCGCGAAGAGGAAGCCATACGCGGACGCCCGTGGGGGTCCCCCCACTCCGAGACCGAAATGAGGACGTTGTTTTGGCGCTTACATATTTAAGCTATCTAAAGACGGATCGCTTTCCGACGCCGTGGTGCCCGGGCTGCGGAAATGGCCTGGTGGTGAAAGCAACCTGCCAGGCGCTTGAAAAGCTGGAAATCCCGAAACGCAATACGGTCGTCGTCTCAGGAATCGGGTGCGCAGGTCGGGCGGCGGGTTATTTCGACATGGATTCCGTGCACACCGCCCATGGCCGCGCCGTGCCTGTGGCGGAGGGAATCAAGGGGGCCAACCCCAAGCTCCGGGTGCTGATCCTGAGCGGGGACGGCGACCTGCTCGGCATTGGCGGAAACCACCTTCTGCATGCGTCCCGCAGGAACACCGATATCACCGTCATCTGCCTCAACAACGAGATCTACGGCATGACCGGAGGACAGAAGTCCCCCACCACGCCGCTGAACACGATGACCATCACCAGCCCCGGGGGCAACGTAGCCCGGCCGGTCAACGCGCAGGCTATCGTGAAGGCGCACGGCGGGTTCTTTGCACGAAGCACCGCCTATCATCTCGGCCATATGGAGAAGTGCATCATCGCGGCCATCGAGCACAAGGGATTCGCCTTCGTGGACGCCCGGACCCATTGCATCGTGAACAACGGACGGCGCCTGGGCTTCCGGGATTCGCACGAGATGCTGATGTACTTCAAGGACACGTTCACCCGAAACGACGGCGCCGCAGCGCTATCGGATGTGGAGATTGGGATTCCCCGATGAAAGGACAGATCGAAACGATGCGTCCGGGGGACGCCCCCGCGGTGAAACGGATCTTCGACGAACTGGCCGCGGAGATCCGCGCCGGCAAGGGACCGGTCGGGCGCAAATTCAATCTCTCCTATTCCGAGGCGGAACTTCGCGAAAAAACCAAGCAGAACGAAAATGTTTTTCTGGTCGTGCGACTGGAGGACAAGGTGGTCGGGTTCCTCCTGGGCCGCATTTCCGACCACAACGGAAGCGTCCACTGGGTCGGCATCAGGAAGGCCCACCGAAACCGGCGATACGGCCAGGGCATGATTTCCCGGGCCGTCAAAGAGTTTCAGCAGCGGGGCTGCTACCAGGCCACGGCCTATACCTATCCCGAGCTGGATGCGAGCTACAAGCTGTTCGAGAAGTGCGGCTTCAAGGAATCCACACGGATCGACGAGGAGATCTTCGGCTCGGCGCTGGTCCTGATGACGAAGACGCTCCGCCGCATTCCGCCCCAGGGCACGACGAAGAGAATCGTCCTGGCGGGCTCCGCCGGACAGGGCGTCAAGGTCATGGGGCAGGTGCTGGCCCGCATCCTCGCCGAGCTGGGCAAGGAAGTGACGTTGAACGTGGTCTATGGCGCCGCGGTCCGCGGCGAAGAAATCGAGGCCGAGCT
Organism: Planctomycetota bacterium; assembly: GCA_013152475.1. Taxonomy (GTDB): domain Bacteria; phylum Planctomycetota; class Brocadiia; order JAADGH01; family JAADGH01; genus JAADGH01. The sequence continues at coordinate 13,147 of JAADGH010000201.1, read as the reverse complement.
GATCTACTCGGACAAGAAGATCGACGTTCCCTTCATCGGCGAAGCCGACATCCGCGTCCAACTCTCCGCACCCACCCAAGCCAAGCGCCGCTTCAAGGCAAAGGAGGTCATCATCGAGGATTCCGTCTGCGGGGGCGAATGCCGACACTGCGCGTTTCGCTGTCCGGCAAGCCACAGGATGCCCTTCTCGCAGATCTCCACGGACGAGTTCGGCAGCCCGCTGTTCGTCAACATGATCGCCCTCGGCCGACTGCTGCGCCTCATCGGGATCGACATCGAGAAGCTGGACCTGCCGAAGGAGCTCCCGGCAAGGTTCCTGGAGAAAAACCTCTTGGCTATCCGTTACGGTTATACGTTCAAAGACTGATCCAGGAAGAGGTGAGCCATGCTGAAGATAACCTTCCACGGCCAGGCATGTTTCGAGATCGCGTCCAAATCGTCCACCATCATCATCGATCCGTTTCTCACCGGCAACCCCCTCACCGACATCAGCCCCGGTGACATCACATGCGATGCCGTGCTTGTTACCCACGGTCATGGCGACCACCTCGGCGACACGATGCGGATCGCCACCGAGAACAACGCACCCGTCATCGCCACCTTCGAGCTGGCATGCTACCTCCAGAAGAAGGGCGTGCAGGTCCACCCGATGCACGTGGGCGGAGGCCATGCCTTCCCGTTCGGCCACGTGAAGCTGACGCCGGCGTCGCATGGAGGGATGATCGACGCAGAGGACGGCCCGTATTTCACCGTACCGTGCGGGTTCTTAATCCGAATGGAGGACAAGACCATCTACCACGCGGGCGACACCGGCCTGCTGGCGGACATGGAACTGTTTGGTCGGTTCAACGAGATCGACTTGGCGCTGCTCCCCATTGGGGACAATTTCACCATGGGCCCCGACGACGCGTTGATCGCCGTCAGTTTGTTGAAACCGCGTCTTGTCGTGCCAATGCACTACAATACATTCGACCTGATTGCGCAGGATCCGGAGGCATTTCGGAAGCGGGTCGAGGCGAAAACCGAGTCGAAGTGCAAGGTCATTGGGCCGCAGGAGAGTTTCGAGCTATGAGGGGTTGTGCATAAGGTGCACAGCCATTTGAGGATACACGAATTTATCGTGCGAATTTGCATTGACAAAGGGCGCAACGTACGCTAAGATTCAGCGTCTGGGGAATTGCGCGACGATACTCGCTACAGGAGAGAGGAGCTATGTACCACATTTGGCGGCGTAGAGAATACGGCGCGGTGAAGGCTCAGGTTCTCGTCATTCTTGTCCTCTTGCTTGCCTTGACAGGTGTGTATGTCCTGCGAAAGCAGCAGGTCAAAAGGAGGGAAAACAAGATCCGAGAGGCCAAGCAGCGCGAGGAAAGACAGCGAGCCAAGATTACGCGAGTCATGCTCCGGCCCATCGAGAGCGCAAAGGCCCTGCCCCCGGACACGCTCGCATACTTCTCCTTCCCCAATCTACGGGTTATGCGCGAGAAACTGCGCGAGAGCAGCATGAACAAGCTGTACAACGAGCCGACGGTCAAGCAGTTCCTCAGCGATGTGACAGAAAAACTGGAGGAATTCAAGTCCAAGTCGGAGGGAAAACTCGGCATCGGACTGGACATGGCGCAGAAGGTCCTTCAGGGGCAGATCTCCATGGCCATACTAAAGCCGGCCAAGCCGAAGGGCGCGAACCGCTACGTGTTCTTATTTGATGTGTGCGAAAACCGCGACCAGTTCGCCGACGTGGCGAAAACGGTCATCTCCCGTCTCTTTCCTCTTGGCCCCGCTGAAGAAAACAAACCCGCACAACGAGAAGAGGAAGTGGCCTACAAAGGCGTCAGCATCCGGCTCCGGAAGTCCGCGCGCTATTCTTTGGTCTATGCCTATGTCAATGACACACTTGTCGTCTCAACAAAGCAAGATGTTCTTCAGGACATCATCAATCGTGTGAAGGGTGAAGGGAAGCCGGAAGAAGGCGCAAAACCCTGCTTGGCCGCATCCCCCGCATTTAAGGCGGTTCGCAAGCGGGTCGCCGGCGATAATGTGAAGTCAGTCCTTTCCGTCTATGTAAGCACAAAGGACGTCCTGGACCGATACCGCAGCGTCATCGGGGCGGAGCGAGCCGAGTCCATGAAACGGGCGGGGCTCTACAGCATTCAGGCCCTCGGCTATGGAGCGCATTTTGAGAAAGAAGAGGGCAGCCCGCACTGCGGCGTCAAGGAGGTGTTCTTCATATACGCCCCGAAGGCCAAACGCCAAGGCTTCGCCAGCATCTTCACCGACTGGCCCTCCGGCGACAAAACACTCCTCAAAATGGTGCCCTCCGACGCACTGTACTGTTCGGTCACCAAGATCAATCCCGACGCACTGTGGAAGAGCGTGATGCAGGCCATCAAGGCCGTCAATGCAGACATCGCCGAAAGCGTGCAGAACTTCGTTGAACTGATTAACAGGGAAGCGGGTGCGGACATCGAAAAGGACCTCCTGGCATCGCTCGGGAATGAGATCGCCACGATTTCCCTCCCCGAAGATCGAGATAAGGGCAGAAAAGCCACTACGATGGCTATTCTCACCCTGAAGAACCCAGAAAAGGCGGAAGCCGCGATTCAGAAGCTCCTCCTTGCCGTGGTTGCCCTGAAGCAACCCGTCCCTGTACGCCCCACCACGGAGACAAAACCAGAAGGGGGCAAGGACAAGGCCCCCCCGCAGCAGCAGAAGTTCGAGTTTGCCCCGATGAGCTACAAGAACAACCGGATACATTTCCTCACAAGCACGGCAGCTTCCGGACTGCCCGTGAACCCCGCCTACTGCATTACCAAGGATTACCTCATCATTACCAACGGCGCCGACGCGGCCTGCGTCGCGCTGGACACCCTGACCTCTGCAGGTCCCTTCCTCGTCGACAACCCCGACTACAAAGAGGTCACGGGCCACATGAGCGCCAAGAACAGCGCCATCAGCTACTTCGACTTCAAGACGGGAACGCGATACATTTACGACCGAGCCAAAACACTGGGGCTGGAGAACCTGGCGGAGCTCGGGTTTCCCCTCGACCTGAGCAAGCTCCCCGACCCTCGCGTCTTCGACAAGCACTTTTTCGGTGTGGCCACATGTTTTGTCACCGATGACGAGGGCATCGCCTTCGAGTCGTATTCACCCCTCGGAAGTGTAGGAACCGTCCTGGGCGCTGTCACCATGTGGGGAGCGCTTCTGCCTCAGCTTAACGTGAAGGACGTCTTCATCCGCTGGACATGCAAACACCGCCTCATGGAAGTCGGGAAGGGCTTGCGAGAATACGCCAAGGAACACCAAGGCAACCTCCCTGAGCCCGGCAAGCAGCCCATGGAGCTCGTAAAGGGAAAGTTCACATCGAAGAGCGCCTTCTACTGTCCGGCAACCGGCGGCGAGCCCGGCACGTTCCCCGATGGAATGGGGTACCAGTTCACGATCTTGCCCTACAAGATCTCACGGCTCACCGACGACTCCATCGTGGACCCGGATACCGGCCAGCTCGTCGGCATGGACCACCGTCTACCCATCGCCTGGGACAAAAAGGGCAATCATGCTGACGGGAGGCACGTGCTCTTCCTCGACGGCCATGTAGAATTTCTGACGGAGGACGGCTTTCTCAGGGTCATCGAGAGCCCGAAGATGTAGCCGCGCCTCGGGCGACGGCCGACGATGAAAAAGCAGAAGCAACGAGCATCGCCCCAAAAACGAAGCCCCGTCCCCCCGCCGGAACGCATCATCGGGGATACCTCATACCAGCGCAAGGACGATAAGCAGCGCCTGCGCAACGCCGTCGCCGAATTCCAGCGGGACCATCGGCCCTCCCCCATTCGGTTGATCATCCTGGTTCTTGACGGCGCGCTCTGGACCGTCCACACCGGCTCCTGTAGTCTGTTGACCCCTCCGCTCAGAAAACTCGACGACGCCACCGTCGCGGATGCGTCCGACAACACGGTCACGCTGGCCCGCCATGCCCTCCACATCCTCGCGTGGCTGCGGTCACAGCATATTCTCGTGTCCGTGGCAAACCGCAGCAACCCGGACAATGCCCGGGAGCTCGTCAAGCTCTTCGGGCTCTGTGAATGGGTGGACAGCTTCAGCATCACCCGCGAGCGGAAGCGAGTTCTCGTCACAGCCATTCGGCGGGAAATCGACGCGAAATATAACATCCGGCTTGCGCCTGCAGAAATCCTCCTGGTCGACGACGCCGAGTCGGGCATCCTCGACGTGCAGCCCCCGGGAATCCGAACCGCACTCATCGGCAGAGAGATCAAGGAGATCGCCGACCTGCCGGCGTTCCTCTCAAAGATTCAGTAACAACGCTCACGCGGGCATGCGGATATGGATCGTGAGAATCCCGGACTTCACAAGGGGAACGATCGCCATCGCCGCACCCAGGATCGCAATGGCCACCGCGCTCGCCACCGGCAGGTAGTACTTCACCACCCGGCTCTCTTCGACGCCCTTTGAGAGCCGCAATCGGCCCGTGACGAGCAACACTCCTATGGCGATCAGGACCACCGCAAGACCGAGGCTGAACGCGAGCAACAGAAGAAGCCCCAGCAGAAGGTGGTTGAAGCTGATCGCCAGCAGGAGGACCGCCAGCGCATCCGGACAGGGCACGATTCCCCCGGCGATGCCCAGAGAGAGGAGGGCGGCCGTCGTCACCTTGGCGCCATGATCGTGGGCCTCGTGTCCTTCATGGTGATAACTGTGGTCGTGGTCATGGTCATGCATGTGATCATGGGTGTGTTCGTGATCGTGATCGTGGTTGTGGGTTTTTTTCCCGCGGGCCCGAGAGACGAGCAAACATATCCCCATCACGAAGATCAGCACACCCGATGCCGATGCGATAAATGGATTCAGCCTCGCAGGCAGAAAGACATTCTTCAATGCCTGCACGACAACCCCCAGCGCGACCACACTGGCCGTATGCGTGAACGTCACCACCACGCCCAGGAAGACCGCATCGCGGACCCGCCCCTTCGACCCAATCAAATACGCCGCCACAATCGTCTTCCCGTGACCCGGCGTGAGCGCATGCGCCGCGCCAAGCAGAATGAAGGTGCAGAGAACCACCACCGTCCCACCCACCCCGACGACCTCGCCCTGGAACAGCCTCTTCGCCAACCGATCTATCCTCCCCGTCGATTGCGCCGCTCCCGGCGCCACAGCGGACTCGGTTGACGCGCCCCCGGTCTTCTTGGTCTCGGGTCCCGCATACTCGACCAGAGAATCCACCTCCCCAACCCGAAATCGTATCTGAAGTTCCCGGAGCTGGAAGGCCCCCCTGCGTCCGTCCGCCGACCCCGGCGCCTGATACGACTTGCTTAGGTCGACATTGGCCTTGCTCAGCAGCGCGATCCCCTCATCGGTCTTTGCGACGATTTCCACCGGACCCGGCAGTTTCGGATAGTTCTTGTCCGAAAATTGAATCTCATGGGCGCCCAATGCCAACGGCTCGTATCTGCCGCGAAAATGGAACACCCGGTAGACTGGGAGCCGCAACTCGATCCCCTGCGAAATATCGAGCGTAATGGACCGTCCGTCCAACGCCAAGTTCAGCCCCTTACGGAGCTTCTCGCGCAGTGCGGAATAGTAGGCCTTTTTCTCCTCCTCACTGATCTTCGCATCGCCATCCTTGTTCATGACGATAATCTCCTCGATCAGGAGAAGGCGCGTGAGGCTTATAGTGTACTTCACGTCCACATGATCGCGGTAGATCATTAACTCGCTGAACCGGCCCAGTTGTTCGGTCTGGAAGGGATGACCCCAAGCCGACTGCGCGACGAGAACACCGACACAAGACAACCAACCTATGCGCTTCATCATATGACCCACGCCCAAGACCCAAGCCGACAAGCCCTCCGTCAGTCTACCAGCGTGGCTGCAACGGGTCAAAGCATTTCGCTTTGCGGATTTCCGGACATCTGCTAAAATAATTCAACCGTGCAAATCTCAGATGAAAAAAGACAATACCTCCTCCGGGGATGCCTCGTTGCCCTGGCGCCCGCGCTGCTGGTGGCGATGACGCTCCGCGATCCGGGGCTGACCTACGACGAGGCCATTTACTTGGGCATGGCCGTCCGCTACACCTGGCTCTTCGCCCCTCCCCCTTCCGGAGACTGGCATGATGTCGATCTCGACCGGCCCGCCCCGGGGTTCAAGGCGAGATATGCGAACTCCCCCCGGCCCTGGACCACATTCTCCCGTCCCATGGTGGATTTCTTCTGGTGGATCGGCCAGAAGCACCCCCCCCTTGCAAAACTTGCCATGGCGGCCTCGCTGCTCTGCCTCAACCGCTCTGCGAACCTCCTCTCCGCGCTGAGGGTCCCGTCGGTTGTCGCATTCGCCATATTGCTGTTCCTCGTCTACGCATTCGGTGAACGTCAGATCACCAAACACGCCGGCCTGTTTGCCGCCCTTTCTCTCGCCCTCATGCCCCGTGTCTTCGGCCACGCCCACTTGGCGGCGCTCGACATCCCCGTCACGCTCATGTGGTTTGCAACGGCGGCTGCCTTCGTGAAAGGCATCGAGAGCAAACCCTGGGCCGCAGCCGCAGGCGCGATCTTCGGCCTCGCGCTGCTGACCAAGATCAATGCCGTCCTCATCCCCTTTGCGCTCCTCCCCTGGGGACTGCTATACCACCGGAAGAAGTGCATCCCCAATATCATCGCGATGCTTGTCATCGCCCCCGTGATCTTCCTGATTGGCTGGCCGGCCCTCTGGCACGCGCCCATCGGCAGAACGTGGGGGTTCCTCAGCACGGCATTCGCCCGCACACACATCCCGGTGTATTACTTCGGGACTCAGTACACCGAAACCAATCCGCCCGTCCACTACCCCCTCCTCCTGGTTCTGTTCACCCTCCCGCTGGCCACCACGCTGTTCGCCGCCGTGGCAATCGGCAGGAACATCCGATCCGTGCGAAGCCAATCCGCCCTGGGTCTGATCCTGTGCAACATCTTCGTCATCCTCGGGACGGCGTCGCTCCCGGCGGCTCCCAAGTATGACGGTGTGCGGCTCTTCCTCCCCGTTTTTCCGTTCATCGCCCTGCTGGCGGGGTCGGGGCTTGCCTGGGCCTGGAAGGGCCTTGCCGGGCGGGGAATGAGGCTTGCAATGGGCCTGGCAATCGTTTATTTTGGGGTACAGACGCTATCGCTCTATTGGGTCCATCCATACCAACTCAGCTACTATAGCATCGCCTGCGGGGGCGTGCCGGGCGCAGCGAAGCTGGGCATGGAAACGACCTATTGGGGCGAGGCACTGAACGACCGGGTGTTCAATTATGTGGAAAAGAACCTGCCCCCGGCGAGCTTTATGGAATTTCGGCACATCGGAGCAGATGTGATCGCTGCCCACAGAAACCGTCACGTTCTCGGCGACTTGCCCGGGAACATCGGCACCCCGCGTGACACGGCGGAACATCGCTATCTGTTCCTGCTTTCCCGCCAGGGCATGTTCGACAACACCGAGTGGGAGTATTTCAACCGTCACACCCCCTTGTGGCAGGTGTCCCTTCAGGGGGTCCCGCTGTGCGGGATCTATGAAATCGAGGCGCACGAGTGATCGACCGGCACGGACGACAGATCAACTACCTCCGCCTTTCCGTCACGGATCGCTGCAACCTGCGCTGCATCTACTGTATGCCTCCCGAAGGCGTGCCACGCCTTCGGCACCAAGACATCCTCACCTTTGAGGAGATCGAGCGGGTGGTCAAGGTCGGGGCCATGCTGGGGGTCACCAAGGTGCGGCTCACCGGAGGCGAACCACTCGCAAGAAAGGGAATCGAGAGGCTTGTTCAGTGCCTGGTCGCCACACCGGGCATCGAAGAGGTCAGTATGACGACGAACGGCGCCCTCCTGGCCGCACACGCCGCGCCGCTGCGGGCGAGCGGGCTGAGCCGGCTTAACATCAGCCTCGACACGCTGCAGCCGGAACGCTACCGCCGGATTACCCGGGGAGGTAGCATTGAGCTGGTTCTTGAAGGCATCGAGGCCGCGCTTTCGGCAGGATATGACGCGGTGAAGATTAACGTCGTCGTCATGCGCGAGATCAACGACGACGAGATCGGGGCCTTTGCCCGTCTCACGCGGGATCGGCAGCTCGATGTGAGCTTCATCGAGCTCATGGCCGTCGGCCGCACGGGCCTGGCGGATGCACGTCGCCTGGTTCCCGGCGCCGAGATACTGGAGCGTCTTCACGGCCTGGGAAGGCTCGATCCCCTCAACACATCGCCCTCGTCGGGTCCGGCCCAGCGCTTCCGTCTTGATGGCGCACGCGGCGCTCTGGGCTTGATCACGCCCGTCACTTCACCCTTCTGCCACAGGTGCAATCGCCTCCGTCTGAGCTCGGAAGGCAAGCTGAGATCGTGCCTGCTGCAGGGCGGTGAGGTCGAGCTTCGGGCCCTTCTTCGGGGGAGCGGTACGGATGAGGAGATCGCCCGGGCCTTTGGCCGCGCCGCCGCGCTCAAGCCCAACCGACACCGGTGTTCCTCGCTGGAGCAAATGTCACGTATAGGTGGATAGGCCCATGGACCGATTGAGCCACGTGAACGAGCACGGGAAAGCAAAGATGGTGGATGTGAGCCGCAAGCGCACAACCGCCCGAAAGGCAGCCGCCCGCGCACAGGTCCGGATGAAGCCATCCACGCTCAAGCGGATCCGCGAGAACGATCTTGAAAAAGGGGACGTCCTGAGCACGGCCCGCATTGCAGGTATCATGGCGGCGAAAAACACGCCGTCTCTCATTCCTCTGTGCCACCCTCTCCCGCTCTCCTCGGTCAGCGTCGAGTTCTCCGACAACGGAAAGGATTGCATCAACATCACGGCCAAAGTGCGCGTCACGGCGCAAACCGGTGTGGAGATGGAGGCGCTCACAGCGGCGGCCGCGGCCGCCCTGACGATCTACGATATGTGTAAGGCCGTGGACCGAGGCATGGTGATCGAAGAGGTATGCCTCATCGTGAAATCCGGCGGCAGGAGCGGAACGTACAGGCGCTCCGGCTGACGCTGCCTGCCCTGAAAAAACAGGGGAGGCGAATGACGCACATCACCATTCGCCTCCTTCTTTTGTTCTTGAACGCCTTCCGGCGCTAATAAGCCAGGCCTACAGATCCTGCGCCTTGACCGTGGCTCTCTTGTTGGCCTTGGCTCTCTGGCATGCCTTGGCGAGAATATCCTCGACGCACTTATTCAAGGCATCCAGCGTCTCCCCTGCCGTCATGCAATCCTGCGCCTTGATGAAAGCCTTGACCTTGCTGCCTACAACTAACATATCTGCCATGTTCTTATGACCCCTCCTCTCTCCAGAAAAATTCCATTGCCACGAAATCCCAATTAAGACCCAATTACGTCCCGATGTGTAGATACAAAGAATAACCATGAGAATCGCACCATGTCAAGCATTTTTTGGGGAGGGACCGAAATTTTTCTGTGGGCAAAAACTTGCTAAATTCTGCTCACATCGAGCCAATTTGCCAAAAATTGGCTTGCGTCAAGACGCGGCATAGTGTAGTATTATCCAGAGTTTGTCTACGGCATTTGGAAATGTGCCGCCGGTGTCCGCATGTGGACGCCACGCGGAGGGGTGTTTGTCGTTATTGGACCCGCGCCGGGCATGCATTGCCTGGCGGGGCGTGGTGTATGTACATCTTGAACTGGCGTACGCTGGGTTTGGTGACTTATTGCTACTTAAGCGAGGGACCGCCCGGCGCCGCCCGTAGGAAACGTCGTGGCACGTAGGCTTCCCCAAGTTGCGGAACCCGTAAAGGCAACGGCTCCTGCATCGTCGGGGCTGCCCTGGTACCAGACAATCAGGTTCCAGTTCTCGGCATTCACCGGCGGACTGATCACCGTCCTTATCGCGGTTCTGGGCACGGCAACCTATTGGCAGAGCAGCCGGTCCCTCAACGAGCAGATCGAGAAGAACGGTGTGCGTCTGGTGCGCGAGGTGACCCGTCTCGGAGAACGCTTCCTCAAGGAGCTGTCGTCGGATATCCCCCGGCCCTACGACGAGATCCACGCCCAGTACCAGAAGGAAATGATGGAACGCTTCGGCAAGACCGCCGAAGACGTGGTTGATGCAGCGATCAAAGGCGACGACAAAACGGTCGACGACCGCTGGCGCACCATCACGGCAACCGGCGAGCCCTACAGCTTCACGGAGGGCCACGCCCGGCAATCCAGGTACGATCCGCATATCTTTCTCTGGGCCAGTACCATGGTGCTCCAGAAAACCAAGCAAAGAATCTCGATACGCGTCTTCAAACGGCACATTCCCGAATCGGACGACATCAGGGCGGGAGGAAACGTTTACATCACGCTGTCTGCCGCCAAGATCGACCGGGCGCTCTGGGGGCTCTTCTTCCGCCTGGTTGCGATGTTCCTCATCGCCACAGCCATCGGCATCGTCACGGCGTACGTCCTGGCGAACCGGTTCACCGCCCCAATCTCGATGCTGGTGGAGGACTTTGAGATCGTCAGCAAGGGCAACCTGGAGCACCGCACCGAGGCGCACTCATCGAACGAAATCGGCTACCTGGCCCAGCACTTCGATGACCTCACCGTCAGGCTCCGCGCACTGCAGCGGGCCGAGATCGCCTACAAGGCCCGCGAGCACGAGTTGAAAGTCGCCGAGGCCATCCAGCAGAGCCTCCTGCCAAAGGACGTGCCGCAGATCGCCGGGTACGACATCCACGCCTTCTACCGATCCAGTTTCGAGGTCGGCGGCGACTACTACGATTTCATCCGGATTGACGAGGATCAACTCGGCATCGTGGTGGCCGACGTATCCGGCAAGGGCATCCCCGCCTCCATGGTCATGGCCATGGCGCGCAGCGTGATGCGAGCGGCGGCCCACGGCCACCAATCGGCCGCCGACGTCCTGAAAGAGGTCAACCACATCATGGCGGAGGACCTCCGTAGGGGCACCTTCGTGACGGCGCTTTACATGCTGCTCCGGCACAAGGACAAAGAGCTGTACGTCAGCAGCGCCGGGCACAACCCGTTCGTCCTGTACAGCTCAAGCACGAACAAGTGTCGCCTGATCCGCCCGAGGGGCATCGCGCTCGGCTTCGACAAGGGTCCCATCTTCAACAACACCATCGAGGAGGAGGTCATCAAGATCAGTCCGGGCGACCGGATCGTGGCCTACACCGACGGGGTAGTCGAGGCCCGCAGCCCCGACGGCGACCAGTTCGGCGACGAACGGCTGATGAACCTTGTCGCCAGCGCGGACGGGATGAGTTCCGAGGCATTTGTCCAGATGTTGGTGGGTGAAGTCACGAACCACGAGGGGCCGGGCCAGCAACATGACGACATCACCATTGCGACGTTTCACGTGCTGTAGTGCTGTAGACGCATCTCAGAGGATTGCATATGATGAGTTTTGATCAGAACGTAATCGATGGTGTAACAGTGGTTTCCATCGCGGGAAGGCTCGACGTTGACGCTGTCGAAGAGATAGGGACCGCTGTCAAGAAAGTCGCAGAGTCGCCAAGCGTAAAGCTCGTGCTCGACCTTGGAGAGGTGAGCTACATGAGCAGCCGCGGCCTATCGCTCCTGCTCGAGCTTATGCACGCCGCCCGAGAGGCAGGCGGGGCCCTGCGCCTGGCCGCCGTCCAGCCCCTCGTCGGCGAGGTGCTGGAGATATCCGGCGCGCGACTGCTTTTCAACCTCCACGACACGGTCGAGGAGGCCGTCGGCGCATTCAATACCGGCTGATTGTTCCCCCTTTTCATCCGACATCAAAGATAACAAACCCCAGTGGCAAAAGTAATCGGTATCGTTGGCAGCCCCAAGAAAGACGGCCTGACAGGCCGCCTCGTCCAACGCGCCCTTGAAGGCGCCGCCTCCCGCGGAGCGGATACCGAAATCCGTTACCTCGCCGATATGGAGATCAAACCCTGCGCCGGGTGCGCCGCATCGGACTGCTGGACCGGCGGAAACTGCAAGTACCAGGACGATGCGCAGGCCCTCCAGAAGGCCATCCGAGACAGTGACGCCATCATTCTCGGCGCCCCCGTCTACTATCTGGATGTCAACGGCCTTACGAAAAACTTCATGGACCGGATGAGGCTGGGCGACGCCGCCTGCGGCAAGCGCGCCTTGGGCATCACCGTCGCCGGCGGGACAGGCAAGGGCCTCATCCTGGCCCTGAAGACCCTGTACCACTTCTTCCTCTGCACGGGCCTTCGCGGCCTCTCCCCCACACCGGTCACGCGCTTCAATTTCGACGCCGGGCTGCGGATGGCTCATAAAAATGCCGCCGCCCTTGCCACACCCCCTATCGAGACCATTCCCTTTCACGACCTCGCCGAACGCATCGCATGGACCTACGATCTGCCGTTCATGCGTCACGATATTATTGACGAGAACCTCTACCTGGCAAAGGTCGTAGTGGACGCCTGCCGGAAGACAGACCAAAGCGCCGAACTTCTTGCCCGGGCGCAATCGGGCCTCATGCGCGCCGCGCAGCTTGTCGAGCAGGGCAGGAAACAGCAGGCCCTGGATCATATAATGGCCGCCTACCAGGCGGGCACAGAGGCATGGGAAATGGGCCGCAATGCCTGAGCCCCCTTAAACTTAAACCGGAGGAAAAGAGATGAGATTGTCCGGCTTTTTCGCAGTCGCTGTGGCCCTCCCTCTCTGCAGCGCCGCCTGGGGGCAGGGGGAAATGCAGAGCGGGACAGTCCAGTTCTCGCTGACTCTTCGCCCTGTCAAGAACCAGGAAACCACGTGGGACGGCAACGCGTCAGTCAGCCCGGGCGAAATCAAGAAGATCGAGATCGCGCGGGCGGGATCCGGCAATAAAGTGGAAGGCAACACGTGGAAGGCCGTGACCCCCAAGAGCTATCCCATGTTCGGTTACCTGAACCTGCAAAAGGGAAAACCGGTCCACATACGGGTGGTGGAAACCAGCGTGATCCTGACCCTCGCCAACACCCAGCCCGATAGCAAGGTCAGTGTAAGCACCGCGAACGGTGATTTTTCATTCCTCCTGAGCGAGGTACAGTACGGCGCCGCAAAACGATTCCTCAACGGAAATGTGATCGCGAACCGAATCCCCACGCCCACTCTCTTCGTGAGCGCTCCCACCGAGGACGACTATCCCTCCGCTGCCCTCGCCCCCGACGGCTCGATCT
>JAADGH010000102.1 GCA_013152475.1 Planctomycetota bacterium | reverse complement strand
TTGTTGCTCTTGGCGATGGCCTCGCAGAGGACGACCTCGCGGTGGCCGTCGGCGAAGGTCGGATAGGGCGGCTTGGCCTTCAAGTTGCCCGCGTCAATATAGTTGTAGAAGGCGCGGAACAACTGCTTGAAGCTGTCCGGGAAGCCTTCGTTGTGGCCGCCGGGGAAGGCGATGGCCTTTCGGGTCTCGTCGCACACCAGGGCCGGGTCGCGGAGCAAGAGCTCGTTCGCCTCGTCGCGATGGCCGATCCAGAGCTCGTTCGGGGTCTCGTTGGACCAGGCCAAGGCGCGCTTCGATCCGGCGATCTCGTAAAAGAGGCGGTTCTTCCGTCCGGCAACCATCTGCGACACGGTCAGGCATCCCCGCGCCCCGCCCTTGAACCGGATGAGGATGGAGCCGTAGTCGTCCGTGGTGATCTGGATCGGCTCGGTCTTCTGCTTCTTTTTCTTCTTGCCTGTGAAGGTCTCCACCTCGCCCTTCGGCCGCTTCCGCACGGGGAGGAGGGTCGCCAGGTCGGCGCAGACGGCCTCGATCTCCAGGCCGGTGATCGAGTGGATCAGGTCGAGCCAGTGCGTGCCGATGTCCGCCACGGCCCGAAGCTCGCCGCCCTCGTCGGCCAGGACGCGCCAGTTGTAGTCGGTATCATAGAGCAGCCAGTCTTGGACGTAGCACCCGCGGATGGAGTGGATGTCTCCGATCTTGCCGCGCTTGACCATTTCCCGCGCCTCGATGGAGAGGGGGTAGAAGCGGTTGTTGTAGTTCACGGCCGCGGCGGTCTTGGCCTTGGCGGCCAGGGCCACCATCTCGCGCGTCTCTTTCGAGTTCATGGCCAGGGGTTTTTCGCAGAGGACGTGCTTGCCCGCTTTGAGGGCCTGCTTGACCAGGGCATAATGGAAGCGGTTCGGCACGGCGATATGCACGACGCTTGCCGCGTCGTCGCCGAGGAGATCCTCGTAGCTGGTGTATGCCTTCGGGATGCCGAGGGCCTTGGCGGCTGACTTCGACTCCGCCTCATCCACGCCCAGGATACCGACGACCGTCCGCCCCGCGCGCCGAATGGCCTCCACATGCACCGGGCCGATGAACCCTGCCCCAACGACCGCAACTCCGAAATCACTCATCTCGTTCCTCCTTCCATTTCTGTAATTCTTCCTGAACCCATTTTTCCTCGTTCCTCGTTCCTCTTTCTCGTTCCTATTCCTCTTCCTCGTTCCGAGGCTCTGCCTCGGAACGCACCGTCCGGCAGGCTCCTTATTCTCGTCCTCGTTCCGAGGCTCTGCCTCGGAACGCACCCTCCGGCAGGCTCCGCCTGCCCCCTTTCATCCTCGTCAACAGGCCCGCACCGGTCAAGACCAAAAGGCGGAGCCAAACGAACACGCCGTCCCCAGGCAGAGCCTGGGGACGAGGTACAACTCGTTTGGCACCGTCCCCTGGCAGAGCCTGGGGACGAGGTACGAACCAAGATGGTGGGGCAAGCCCCACCCTACATTTCCGAGTCCATCCGTGTTCATCTGTCGCCCTCTGTTTCCTGGCAATCCTCTGCGTCTTTGCGCCTCTGCGTGAGGTATCTTGCCGTTCATTGCCCATTCCCCATCCCGCAGAGTGGTGAGCCACAGGCCCACCCTACTGCTCATCACTCATGGCTTCTTCTTCCTTCCCCTGCCAGCACCCCCCGCACGCCCCCCAGTCGGTGCTGAACCGGCTGTGGAACTCATACCAGTCGGCCCGATACAGCGTGTTCTCGTGCCACAGCGCCACCTCCCCCCGCAGCAGCCCCACGCACGAGACCAACATCCCCGGACTCCCCGCCGCCACGTCCAACAGCTTCGCGTCGGCGCCGGGAACGGCGATTGCACGGATCGTCTGCTCCGCCGCGAACACCTCCAGCTTATACCGCTCCGCCCACAAATGATACAGCGATCCCTCCAACTCGGCCTTCGTCACGTTCGGACAGAACCGCGCCGCCACGTACCGCCGCTCCAGGATCATCGGCGCCCCGTCGGCCAGGCGCAGTCGCTCGATCCAATACACCGGCTCGTTCGCCACCAGCTTCATGCGCTTCTGCACATTCTCCGGCGCCTGCCACCCGGACATCACCTCGAAGCCCAGCACCTTCGTCGAGGGCGTCATCCCCTCCGCCCAGGCATAGTCGGTGAAACTGACCAGCCGGGCCAGATCGTATCCCAGCAGCTCCCGGCGCACGAACGTGCCGACGCCCTTCTTGAAGACCAGGATCCCCTCGGCCACTAAGTTCGACACCGCCTTGTTCGCCGTCGCCCGGCTGACCTTGAATCGCCGGCCGATCTCCCGTTCGGACAGGAATTTCTGTCCCGCCCGAACCTCGCCCGATGCGATCATCTGGCGCAGCGCCGCGTTCAGTTGTTGATACACCGGCTTCTTCACCAGCCGTGCCGTCATGGTTCCTTCCTCAGTTCAGAGCTCGGAATCCGGAGTTCGGAGTCCTTTTCATTCCGCATTCTACACTCCACATTCCACACTCCCCCACTCCCCACGCTCTACCCGCCTACGTCTCCATCCCTCTCTGCCCCGTCTTCTTCCGCCGCTTCACCTCCGGCGGCTTGCGGTTTTTTCCATTCCGAGGATCGAGAATATCCGGTACCTACTGCGCGCCATCAGCCGCAGTCCTCAAGAGGCAGAGCCAAACGAAGATACCGTCCCCAGGCAGAGCCTGGGGACGAGGTAGAGTGGTGAGCCACAGGCCCACCCTACATTCCTACGATCTTTTCTCCACCTTCTCGCCGATCCGCCAGAAGCCGCCCCGCAGCATGATGAGCGGGTCGAGCTTCGGCGTGTCGGGTTTGCCGTCCTCGGTGAGGCAGTCCTCGTCGATGTATTCCGCCAGGACCTCTCCGATGAAGAGGTCGTGGTCGCCGACATGGTGGAAGCCCACCACCTTGCACTCCAGGTTCACCGGGCACTCGGCGATCATCGGCGGCTTGACGTGCTTCGAGGGAATCGGCGTCAGGCCGAACCGTTCGAACTTGTCAATCCCGTCCCGCCCGCTGCACCCGCCGCAGCCGAGGACTTGGTCCAGCATGGCGGCCGTGGGCAGATTCACCGTGAACTCGCCTTGCGCCTTGATAAGGCCGTGGGAGTAGGTGGCTTGGCGGATCGAGATGCCGACCCAGACCGGATCGGCAATGCTCAAGTTGAACACCTCGCCCAGCGTCAGCACGTTCGCCTTGCCCTCCGCGTCGATCGACGTAATCAACCCCGCCGGCGTGGGATAGACCGGACGCGCCGGCTTGCGTTCGACTTTCTTCTCCATGTCTCTTTACCCTCCTCTACTTGTTTAGTGGCAATACGTCAGCGACAAAGGCTGTAGCCGCAGGCTTTATGCTGTGGTATTCGTCGTACGTTGCTGCCTCGCCGAAATCCCGCACCCATAACGGGTGCGGCTACAGGTCTTTTCCTTGTTCCGAGGCCCTGCCACGGAACGGACTATCCGGCAGGATCCGCCTGCCATCTCACCATCGCAACACCCTAATCCCTTTCGCCGATCAAAGAGCGATGGGGATTACGAGAAGACAGCGAGCATAATGGCCTGCCCGACACGCCGGAGCAAGGCGCTCACAACCTCCGCCGAATCTTCCCATGCCAACGCCGCTGAACCAATCAGCGTTCATACCTCATAATATTTTTAATTTTTTTGGGTGGTGGCTAAGCCACTATACCACATGGTTAGGAGTTGTCAAGAGAAACATGGGCAACAGACAAAATAGGGCGTAACAAATGTCATTGCACGACGTTATGATGTAGGATCGGTTGGGACTATGGACCTTGGCTCGACTCGTGGAGGTCTCCAGGGCCCGTCCCATCGAGGATGGCGTAACTGCCGGAGGCGCGCCCCGGGGAGGGGCTCACTTTGCGTTCCGCAACAACCGCATGATGTTGCCGTTGCAGATTAGCTCCAGATCGGTGTCGGGCATGTTCAGGCCGTCCAGCATCTCTACATGTTGGATCGGCATGGCGCAGGGGTAGTCGCTGCCGAAGATGAGCCGCTCCGGGCCGTAGCGGTCGAGGAACTTGCGAACGCTGTCGGGTCTGCACGCCGAGCCGCCGGAGAGGTCGGCGTAGCTATTCGGACGTCTCCAGAAATCCTCCGCGAAGAGCCGGTCGAAGGAGCCGTTCAGGTAGCCGAGATGGGGAATGATGATGGGTACGCCCTCGGCAAGCTCGTCCACGAACCGCATCGTTTCCTCATGCCCCTCCTCGATAAGAACAACATATTCGCGTTCGCGAATGGCGCTGATCATCCGCGCACACGCAGGGTCGTCGTAGTGGTAAATCGGCTCGTTGACATGGCGATGCCACTTGATGCCGCAGTAGCCGTCGATGCCATCGGCGTCGAAGTCGTTCCAGACGAAGTAGAAGGGGTAGATCGTGTGCGGCAGGTCGCGGTCCTTGAGCCCGATGAGGTATTCCCGCGACTGCTTCCGCCGCACGCGCCAGAAGTCGTTGTCCCGGAAGTCGGGGGCGTGTCGGTCGTAGATCTCCATGACGGGTGAGAAGCAGACCGCCGCGTTCACGCCTGCCTCGTCGAGGGAGGGGGCGATGTCCTCATAGACCTGGGACAGGTTGTTGATCTCCGTGTCCATGGTCCCGCAGTGCACGTGGGCGTCAATGATTCGCATTGTAGATATTGGCCTTATAGGATGTTACACATACCCGATTCAATTCGCTCAGGGCTTCCGCGCCGTGAATGTTGCGCCGATCGTATATTGCGATGTGCTGAACCCCGTTGTGGCGACACGCTGCACATTGACGAAGCCGACCGCTTCAATCAGAACCAGAAGATCCCGAACCGGGATCGCGCCGCCTATTCACTGCGACCAAGCGTCCTTGCTGCAGGCAACTTCGGAGGGGAGGTCCTCCTTCAGAACCATATCGGCAAACTGCAACCTGCCGTCGGGCCTGAGCACGCGGAATATCTCCCGGAAGGTCTCCTCCTTGAACGGCGACAGGTTCAACACGCCGTTAGAGATCACCACATCGAATGCGTTATCTTCAAAAGGGATGTCTTCCGACCCGGCGACCCGCACGTCTGCCGTGGAAACACCTGCTTCAGT
>JAADGH010000077.1 GCA_013152475.1 Planctomycetota bacterium | reverse complement strand
TCCTTCGGCGGCTCGATCCCGGCATAGTCGCACAGCGTGGGAATCAGGTCGAGCCCGTTGGAGACGAGATGCTTGTCATCGACCGCACCCGACTTCGTCACCCCCTTCTGGCTGATGATGAGGGGGATGCGCGTCGGCTCCTCGTAGAGGGCCGTCTTGTGCTCCATGCGGTGGGCGGCATCCATGTCGCCGTGGTCGCTGGAGAACACGACAACGGTGTTCTCCTCCTGCCCGGTCTCGCGGAGGGCCTGGAGGACCCGCGCGATGTGGGCGTCCACCATCTCCGTCAGGCGGCAGAAGGCCCACCGGTGCATGCGCCACTGCTTGTCGGACCAGTGGGTGCGGGCGTACTCCTTGAAGCGCCTCTGCTGGACGATGTGGGTGATCGCCTCCGGTTCGTTTTCGGGGATTTCGTAGTTGTCAGGCACGGGGGGGCAGAACCTTGCGAAAAACTCCTCCTCCGACACACCCTCCGGGCGCTTGAGGGCCTCCAACATACACTCCCACGCCTTCCCGCCTACCGGCTCCTTGCCCCGCGTCTTGCCATAGGCGTTGATGGCCATGTAGCAGATGTCGTGCGGGTTGATGAAGGAGGCCACGAGCAGGAACGGCTTCTCTCGCTTTTTTTTGAGGAACTCGACGCACGCATCGGCCAGCCCGGCGCGCTGGTCGCGCGTGATAACATCGAAGCCGATCGTCTTCACATTCATGCCCTTCGGCAGGTGCACCTTCCCTCCGTAGCCCACGTCGTAGCCGGCGCCGCGGAGGAGCCACCCCATGCCCTGACGCTGAAGCGCTTCGGGAATCGGCTTCGTGGCGCCGTCATTCGATTTCATGCCCACGACGCTCGGCATGTGTCCGGTCATCATGCTGAAGCGCGACGGCACGCACACCGGGTTGGCGCAGTAGGCCCGCTCGAATCGAGTGCCCGTCTCGGCCAGGCTGTCCATGGCCGGGGTTTTGAGATACTTGTTGCCCGCGCAGCTCATCATGGTAGCGCTCTGCTGGTCGGTGAAGATGTAGAGGATGTTCGGGCGCTTCGTCGCCGGCTTGTCCTTGCCCGCGTCCTGGGCGAACACCATGCGAGAGGCCGATGCCGATGCGGCAGCCGCCCCGATGGCTCTTAGTGCATCACGCCGCGTGACCTCAGACGTGTTGTCATCGTCGGATTGTCGATGGCTCACGGTTTCTTTCCTTCTCTCTTTGTGGGATTTCTGCCTATCTCTGTGGGGGGGGGCGATCACGCCCCGAGCGCGGCCAGCAGATCGTCGAGCGACATCGTAGCGAAGCCCGTGGCCGCGTCGCTGATGCCATAGGGGATGACCAGCGTCCCGTTGTGCGCCATGCCGCCGCAGGAGTAGACCACGTTGGGGACATACCCCGTGCGCTCGTCCTCGGCAGGCATGAGCAGCGGCTCCGCGAGCCGGCCGAGGATCTTCGTCGGGTCCTTCAGGTCCAACAGCGTGGCGCCGATGCAGTACTGTCGCATGGGGCCGACGCCGTGGGTGAGCAGCAGCCACCCCGCCTCCGTTTCGATAGGCGAGCCGCAGTTGCCGATCTGCACGAACTCCCAGGGGTACTTCGGCTCCTGCAGGAGCTTCGCCTCGTTCCAGAAATGAACGTTGTCGGACTGGAGGAAGAAGAGGTTCTCCCCGTCGGCGCGTCCGATCATGGCGTAGTACCCGTCGATCTTGCGGGGGAAGAGGGCCATCCCCTTGTTCTGGGCGAATTTTCCATTGAGGGTGTGCACCTGCGCCAGGCCGGGGTCGTGGCTCTCGATGATCTGCGGCAGGATTTGGTGGCCGTTGTAGGCGGTGTAGGTTCCGTAGTAGCAGATGCTTCCATCCTCGTCCACGAAGCGCACGAGTCGCATGTCCTCCATGCCGTGGGACTCGGTTTCGCTGATGGGGAAAAGCACGAGCTGGTCCATACCCTCCTCGGGCGCCATCCGCACCTCATAGTTCGACCGCGCAAGCCAGATCATGCGGTCGCCCACCTGCTTGCACGACGCCGGTTCCTCCGCGGCGCGTTGCACCGAGTCGATGGAATGGTGCAGCTCGTCGCGTGTAAACCATTCCCCCAGCGGACCCAGGATCTGATCTACCAATGCATCATAGGCGCCCATCTCAATAAGCTTCAAGCGAAAGAGCTTTTTGTTCAGTCGGGCGTCTTCGATCCGCCGCGCCCGGCGGAAGTGGGGACGGACGGGGTCGATCACGATCCCACCATCCTTGTCGATGGTTCCCGTGCGAAAGATAATGGACGAGACATGCCCCTCCCCCACTGCACGGAGGCTCATCAGGAAGTGGACCGCCCCGGGCGCCACGCCGTTCTGTTCGCGGGCCGGAACCATGGAGGGGTTGAAGAGCGCGGTGGACTCGAAGGCGTACTCCATGGTGAAATAGGCCCCGATCAGGAGCTTTCGGTGAGGCCCCGGCTCGTCCGACAGATTCAGCCGAAGCGCGACCTCGCCGTAGTGCTCGGTCAGCACATCCTCAAGGTCCGGGTGGCGCCAGCCGAAACCTTCGTAGACGGATTGCAGCAACTCCGCAACTTCCTTGTCGTCCAGATCCATAACGCGGTTGACGATCTTTTTCGTGCGCTCCAGGCCCTGGAGCCAAAAAAAGCGCGGGATGGTCCGCCGGGCATCGCAGGTAAGACGCTCCGGCAGCCGCTGGACACGCAGCGGAGTACTAGGCATGATACGACCTCCAAGTTGCATCAGGGAAAGGGGTCATGAATATTTTCCGCACAGCACCCGGAAGACTCCCCAACCCTTTTCCGGGCGAGACAACACCTGTCCGACAAGAGCTACTTCGACTCCTCCGCCACCTCGACCGCGCAGATCGCCGGGTCGGCGCCGGTCTTGGGGATCAGATCGATGACGATCCGGTCGCTTGCCTTGATCCCTTTGAACTCCTTCACCAAAGCCGTGTTCTTGCCCCCGGCCTCCTTCGTCACATCGAGACCCTCGGCAACGGTCTTGCCCTGGATCGCCACATCGAACACCCGCCCGCCCACATCCACATCATCGAGCTCGGCGAAGTGCATGCGAACGGTGAATGACCGCTCCGCCGGCGGCTTCGCGGGCGGGACAACCCGCCGAAACCTAACGCAACGCCTGAAGTCCGCGCCGTAACACGGATCAACGAGGAAGATCGCCTCCAGACCGGCCCCGGTCAGGTTCCGTGACATGCAGTTCAGCATCAGCCGCTTCAGGTCCATATCGGAATCGGTGAGCATCTTGATCGGGATTGCCACCTCCGCCGTCCACTCCGTCGGCGTTTGAGTCACGGCGTGCGCCCACTTGCCCTTCCAGCCGGGGTCCGTCTTCCGATAGCGGTCCACCGTCCCGAACCGGGCGAACGCCTCGCCACTGCGTTTCACACCGCAGCGGACACCGATCTTCTTTCGCCGGTCGGCCAGATACATCTGGAACTCGTCGTTCTCGCCCAGGGCGGTTTCGTCGGCCCCCCTCGGCGGATCGGAGATTGCCCTGCGATGGTAGCCGAAGTAGATGTTTTCTGCATCCTTGAAGATGCGCAGGTCCACGCTGGCCCCGAGGATGCTGAACGGCGTGTTCTCGAAGGGCACAGCCGTCACTTCCTTCCAACAGGGGTCGTCGAGTTTGCCGTCGATGGTCGGCTTCTCTTCGTGTGTGGGAATGACCAGGTTTGGCTGGAGAACCAGACCGATGGCGATCTGACCCCGCCCGCGCAGGCAGGAGGAATAGAGCCAGGGCTCCTCGGTTCCCTTGATGGACCTGGCGGCCCGCCGCCGATAGTCGCAGGTCGCATTCTTCATGGTGATCGCCACCGGTGCAGGGCACGCCGTCGAGATCATGGGCCGGGGGAAGCCGAGCCACGCCTTGCCTCCGCTGTCCTTCTGGTCGCCGGGCGCGCCGAAGTTGACCGCCATGTGCTTGATCGATCCGCTACCGACGTACTGCGGGAAGACATACCACCAATTGCTCCGGTCGGAGCTCGGCGCCAAGGCGAGGCAGGTCTGGTAACTGTAGGCGCAGGGGCACCCGCTGAATCCTTCCGGGTGAATCAACAGCCCATTCGCCGCGAGGATGCTCCGGGCGCAGCCCGACCGTGTGCCGCCGAAGTTCGTCGTGCCGTCGACGATCATATCAAAAAAGCCGTCCGCCCCGGAGCGGAAGAAGAGCACGTTCTTGTTTCCCAGGACCGGTCCGCAGCCGTAGGCGCGCTGGTACCGCCAGGGGACCTCCCGGCCCGTAAGGATGTCCTTCGTCATGCGCGGCTCGGCCGTGCGAAGGTCGATCTCGAAGGGGTGGGCAAGGAGCCACTTGCCGACGACGATGGGAAGCTTCTGCGGCCGTTTGGCCCTCGACCAGAGCTTCTTGCCCGTGGCGGCGTCATAGGCCGCGTTCGCGCCGAGGACGACAACGCCGTTCGCATAGACAAGGTGGCCCCAGCTCGGCAGGCCCATGAAGAGGTGTGTGATGTTCGACTTCAGCCGCGTTGGCATCGCTCGGTCGCCAAGCAGGGGGACGTCCTCCTGCCACCACAGCTTCTTGCCGTCGGCAAGGTTCAGGGCCGCCAGTGCAAGCTCCGCGTGGAGCGTTGCCTTGCGACGCCGGGCCTTCACCAGGTCCGCCTTTGACGTGCCATCGACGAGGAACAGCCTGCCGTCGCCGAAGGCAATCTCGATGTTGGCGACGATTCGCCTGCCTTGCGGATGATAAACCCACCGGAGCGATCCGTCTGCCTTGTCCAGCGCGAAGACCGCCTTGCTCTCAGAGCGCCAGATGAGCTGCGACTCCGCCGCCTGGCCTTCGGTAAGCGGGACGTTGTAACTGCCGAGGATGAGGTCGTCGGTGACCGACAGATAGCCCCAGACCATATCTCGGAGATCGGGCAGGTTCGGGTTCTCGCCCGTTGCGATGGGGCGCAACTCCTTGGCATGTTTTGCCATGCTGTTCGAGGCCAGCGCCCAGCCGCGGCTGCCCGATTTGACCATGACGGCCAGCACGTGCTCGCCCGCCGTGACGTCCACGTCGAAGAGGAAGTCCTTCGGGGAGCAGGGCGTGCGGCTGAAGTACTGGTACTTGTTTCCCACGTTCCCGTCTTTGAGCGTGTCGAAGACGGGCTTGCCGTCGAGATACCACTGCATCCACCAGTCCGCCCCCGCGCCAATCAGCAGCTTGCCGTCCTTCGGACATGTGATCTTCGCAAATGCGTAACATATCCTGCCCACATCCGGGAAACTGAATTTCTTGCCCTTGCGCGGGTGTCTCTTCGGCTTCTCCCCCGGCTGCAGCGGCCCGAAGCCGTACCCCCCGTAGAGGGTGGTAAAGTCGATGAGGTGGTCGACCGCCGCCAGCGGTGCGGCCACATACTCCTTGTCCTTTACCGTCAGCCGCTCGGGGATGGTCTTCAGGTCCTTCGGCTTGAGGGGTGGCTTGGCCTTGCGTCCGCCGGAAATCGGTCCGAACACCCGCCAGACGGTCGGCCACTCGATGTCCATATAGTTTCCAGCGATAGGCGGCGGTGTGCCCTTGATCACGGAATCGGGGATGTTGTAAGTGGCGACGATCTTCCCCGTGGCCTGATCGAGGCGGAGGCACTTGTCCCGCTGCACCACATAGACGCTGTCGTCATCGGCCACGAGACTGCTGGAGTAGTACTGGGCGTACTTCCGGCCCACTCCCTTGACTTCCTGGCACCAGAGCTCCCGGCCGTTGTAGGCGTCGAAGGCGATGACGTCGTTCTCGCCCTCCAGGAACACCCGGCCGTTCGCCGACACCGGAGGGGATCCCATCAGATGGCGGTCCACCAGACGGTCCGGCCCCGGCCCGCCGAACCAGAGGAGATCCATCGGCAGGCGCACGCGGGTATCCTTGCCCACGCCGCTCCGGCCGCCGTCGGCCCAGGGGTAGCGCCAGTCGGCCGCGCCGGGCAGTGCGCCCCGCACGATCATCGTCCGCTTTTTGAGGTACTCCCCTTCGCGGGCGCCTGCCCGCCTGGCGAAATCTTCCGCAGTGGCCGCGTCGAACCCGACGAAGCACATCGCCCCCCCGCACGGGCGCAGCACGCGGTAGCACTCCTTCGGGGACACGCCGGCCACGCTCTTCGAGACCACCACCAGATCGGCGAAGTAGGGCGAGTAGGGAAGGGAAGAAAGATCATTCAGACCCTCCACCCCCACGCGCGATCCATAAAGTCCGGCCTGAAGCAGCCGGTCTCGCTCGGATTGCACCTTTGACGCGCCCTTGAGCGCGCAGACGATGCGCAGCTTCGTCCCGGCCGCGAGGGCCTCGGCCAAACGGCTGTCCGGCTCGCCGATGACGAAGGCATAGCCTTCCGTTTTTCCAGATGTTGCGATAATGTCCTTCGCGGCCTTGGCCGCCTCCGGCGAAGCGCGGGTGGGTTCGGTCGGTTCCTTCACCTGCTTCGCCGTTGCCTTCCCTGCGCCAAAGCAAAGGAGAGTTCCCCTATCCGTGGATGCGAAAATCCGCCCGTCGCTGATCGCGAGCCCCCGTACCTGTCCGTCCACGTCGCAGTTCCACACCGGCTTGCCATCCGCCGCACTGAATGCCGTGATCGAGCCGCGGTTGCCCGTGAGCAGCGTCCCTCCTGCGAGGGCGATGGCGTAGACACGGGCGTCATGGGGCGTGGACCACTTGCTCTTCCGCTTTTTCTCGCGGAGGGGGGCCATCTTTAGCGCGTCAATCGTGCCCATGCCAACCGTATAGAGCGCGTCGTCGGAGGCAAGCACCCGGTACTTGCCGCCGAGGGTCAATTGCGGATCGCCCGAGGCGAAAGAGAACATGAACATGCCGTCACCGGCCGTAGGGTCCGCCTCGCCGACGAAGGCCTTCGAGGGATTCTGGAACCGGTTCTTCGAGTTGAAATAGAAGCCCTCCGTCGTCGTCACCCACGAGCTGCCGTGATAGGTCAGGACGGACGGTTTGTAGTAAAGCAGCCGCCCCGTGTGTCGATTGAAGGCTGCAGGCACGCAACGGCCGGTGGGCACAAGAAGGATGTCATCGCGAATGGCAAGATAGCCCTGCGGGGCCACGGCGCTGAAGCCGGTCGCGCCCGGGTGGGGCAGATCGATGTAGATGGACCCGCTGCTGTCGTTGCACCACCGCTCCTCGCCCGTCTTGGCGTCGAGGGCGTAGACATAGGCCCCCTCCGTGGGCCACATGCCCGCCGTGCAGTAGACGATATCCTCCACCACCAGCGCTCCCGTCCGGCAGGGCCATCGCGAGATCATTCTGCCGTTGCCGATGATCCGGTCGTCGCCGGGGGCGAGACGCTTCTCCCACAGCAGCTTTCCGGTCTTCGCGTCGAGACAATAGAGGTGTCCGTCATCCGACGCGACGTAGGCCCTGGCCTTTGCGATGGTGGGGGCGAAGCGGATCGGGCCGTCGGTGGTGAATCGCCAGACGAGCTCCCCCGTCTCGGCGTTCAAGGCCCGGACGGTATCATCGGCCGATGACCCGAAATAGACGATCCCGTCGGCGGCGACCGGCTGGAAGGAGTAGTCGAAATCCATCCGGTGCAGTTCCTTCCCCGGCTGGGGCCAGGCGGGGAGGGGAGCTTGGTTCGGCTGATAGGTCCAGCGCTTCGTCAGGGGGAAGGCCAGCTCCTCCGCCGTCACCCCTGATCGTCCGGGGTCGGACTTGTATGTCGGCCAGTCGGCGGCGGGGACGCTCCCGCAGAGAAGCAGGCCCAGAGCAAGGGCCAGGTGGCAGGCTTTTTTCCAGGTCATCGTTCTTTTCCCTCAGATCGCGGACATGCAGATCGCATCACGATGAGGGATCAGTGTACCCCGACTTGGACGGAATGTCAACGGCGGGGTTGGGGGGAGAGAATAGAAAATCCGGCTGTTCGTAGCCGTTCATTCGGCATCCGCCTCGAATTTCCTGGCTGTCTTTGCGCCGTGTTTGCGGAGCAATTCAACAATGTCCTCCTGGTGAGATACCAATGCCGGATCAAGGGGCGTCCGCCCCTCTTTTACGGGTGCGGGATTCCGGTGGCAGGCCGACCTCCCGGGAAAACCGCAGGCGTTAACCCTGCGGCTCCCCCCGTCACTGAAGCGGTACGGAAACGTCGTCTTTCAACTGGCATCCGCTGGGGAAATCGGGTAGCATGGTCCGTCGCCATGAGACACGATAGATTCATGTCAGGCCGTCGCGGGATGGGCGCGGGCGGCGGGGTGCAGGAAGAAGAAAAGAAGAAGCCGCGCATCGTCGCGACCTACTTCCGCCTGCTGCGCTATGCCCGTCCGTACTGGCACAAGGCGGTAGTCGTCCTCGCCCTGGTCCTGGTGGCCGCGCTGCTGCAGGTCCTGCCCATGCAGTTCATCGGCGTATTTATCGACGAGCTCAAGGTCGCCGAGGTCTCCAGCAGCCAACCCGCCCCGGCCGCCGGCGCCAAGTTCACCCGCTCGCAGATGCCCATCGCTGAACCCATGCGACACATCGCCGAGCGCGTGCATGACCGCTGGCTGCCGGACGTGAACAAGGCGTTCGTCTTGGTCCTCGTTCTCGCGGGCGGGTTCTTCTGCCTGCAGGTGATCCAGGCCGTCATGTCCGTCATCCGCGGCTTCATCATGGCCGACCTCGGCCAGCGTCTGATTCGCGACATGCGCCGCGAGGTCTACGAACACATGCAGCGCCTCTCGCTCAGCTACTTCGAGGAGCGCAAGACCGGCGACATCATGAGCCGGATCGTGAACGACGTGAACTCCCTGGAGCAGGTGATCCTCGGCCCGGTCATCCAGTTCACCACCGACATCTTCCGCTTCGCCTGGATTCTCTACTTCTGCCTAACCTGGGACTGGAAGCTGACGGTTCTCGGCCTCGTCGTGGCGCCGGCGCTGCTGGGGTCCACGGCCGTGTTCGGCCTCTTCATCCGAAGGGCCTTCCGCATCCTCCGCGAGAAAGTGGGCGACCTGAACGCCCTCGTGCAGGACAACATCTCCGGCATCCGCGTCATCATGGGCTTTTCACGCGAGAGGCACGAGGCGGAGCGCTTCGGCGAGAAGAACGACGAAAACTATCGGCAGAACGTGAAGATCGGCAAGATGTTCACCGGCTTCCACGAGATCATCGGCACGATCAACGTGACCGGCATGATCCTCTGCCTGACCTACGGCGGCTATCAGGTCGTCAACGGCCGCATCTCCACCGGCACCTTCATTGTCTTCCTGCCCTACATCCAGATGCTCTACGGCCCCATCACCGGCCTCACGCGCTTCTACTCTATGATCCAGCGCGCCGTGGCCTCGGTGGAGCGGGTGTTCGACATCATCGATACCGAGCCGGAGATCCAAGACGCGCCCGACGCGATTGCGCTCGACGACGTGCGCGGCGCGGTCGAGTTCCGCAACGTCTCCTTCAGCTACGCCAACGGCATCCCCGTGCTCAAGGACATCAGCCTCGAAGCCGAGCCGGGGCAGATGATCGCCTTCGTCGGCCCGAGCGGGGCGGGCAAGACGACGATCACAAACCTCATCCCCCGCTTCTACGATCCCACCGCGGGCAGCGTCTTTCTCGACGGCCACGATTTGCGGAAGATCAAGCTCACCTCAATTCGCAAGCGCATGGCCATGGTCCTCCAGGAGCCGTTCCTTTTCAACGAATCGGTGAAGGACAACATCGCCTACGGCAGGCTGGATGCGACCGACGACGAGATCACCGCAGCGGCAAGAGCCGCCAACGCCCATGAGTTCATCGTGGATCTCCCGGAGGGCTACGACACGGTCATCGGCGAGCGGGGCGTAAAGCTCTCCGGCGGGCAGAAGCAGCGCCTCTCCATCGCCCGGGCCATCCTCGCCGACCCGCGTATCCTGATCCTGGACGAAGCCACATCGTCCGTGGACACGGAAACGGAGATTCTGATCCAGAACGCCATCCATCGCCTGGTCAAGAACCGGACGACCTTTGTCATCGCCCACCGGCTTTCGACGGTGCAGAACGCCGACCAGATCATCGTCCTCGACGAGGGCCGCGTCGTCGAGCGAGGCACACACGAGGAGCTGCTGAAGAACGGGACGCTCTATCGTCGCCTTTACGAAATGCAGTTCCGTCTCGGCGACAGCGCCGTCCGCCCCGAGCCAGCCGAGGACACCTCCGAACCCGACATCGAACCCCCCGCCCTCGAAGCCGGCGACCAGCGGATGTTCTGAGCCCAGCGACTCGCGGCCAAACTCCCGCGGCCGACCTTGGGTCGCCAAGCGTATCTTTTTCTCGTTCCGAGGCTCTGCCTCGGAACGGGCCATCCCTCAGGCTCTGCCTGACCCCTTTCGTTGCGAAAAGGCGAAGCCAAGGGCGAGGAATTCGGGGACATAAACCAAGCGCCGAAAGCGCGACTTTGTGCCCCAAGAATTCCGGGGCGCGCAAAATCGGGTTGCGCAAAAAGAGCAAAGCCCGAGTTCTGTACCCCTCCATGCCAACATATGGCGGCCTGGCCCCCCTGTGAAGTGGCGGAGAACGCCCGATGCCACAGACCGAACAGAGCCATTATACCTCGCGTTTTCGAGAATGCGAAGAAGAAATCGCAGAACGGCAGGAGTTAGAAGTTAGGAGAACGAGAAGAAGTCTCACGCAGAGGCGGGACGATTTCAGATTGCAGATGCGTCCCTTGGAGTGCGCAAGCCATGCTTGCGCCTTATCGGGTGGGAGCCGTGCTGCCACCCGTGGCCGAAGCATGGCTTCGGCTGCTGAAGGCTGGAGCATGGCTCCAGCACTCCAAAGGACCTCAATCAGCGGAGATCAGCGCGAATCTGCATCCCCTTATCCCTCCGTGGCCTCTGTGGTAAGGCGTGGATTCCCGCTTTCGCGGGAATGACGGATTGATGAGATTGCTTCGCTCCGCTCGCAATGACCATTTGTGGGGAAAGGGTCAGAGGGAGCGGACAAGGGTCTCGACCAGCCGCCCCGCTTCGGTGATGCTGTCGGCTTGGCCGGCTTCGGCATCAGTGCGGATACAGAGGAAGGCGTCGTCGTAGGTGTGCATGCCGGTGATGGCGTCTTCGGCGAAGATGTCGCCGGGGGAGAGGGCGGCTTTGAAGTCGTAGCCTTCCACCGGGTCGATGATGATGTCCGGTGCGCGGTCCATATGGGAGCCGTCGTAGACTTCCTCTTTCGTGAAGACCTGCTTGCAGACGGCTTGGCCGTCGGGGCTTTTCAGTTCGCGCAGGCGGGAGATGAGATCGTCCCGCACCGCCTTGGCGTCGGACTCCGACACCCCTCCGTTGCTCCAGTAGGACGATGTGAGGATGTGGATTCGCCCCGGCACGAGGGACAGGGCTTTTGACTTCGGCGAGACGTTCCCGAAGGGGTTCATGGGATTCGGCTCGCCTTCCGTCACCAGCAGCCCCTCCTGCACGAGCCACCGGTTCAGCTCGACGGTGTTCTTGATCCGGCAGAAGCCGTGGTCGGACAGGACGACGAGCGTGTCCTGCTCACCGCACAGGCCCATCGCGTCGCCGACGAGCCCATCCACCGCGCGGTAGAAGTCGAGGAAGAAGTCCCGGTCCGCGCCGCCGTCGTCGAGGCACTTCCACATGAAGTGGTTGATACGGTCGGTCTCCATGACATGCAGGCAGAGAAGGTCCCAGGTTTCCTTCTTGAAGAAATATTCCAGCACGCGCCGCCGGCCGGCGAGGGCCTTGTGCAGCTCGTCCTTGAAGAAGTCCACCGACTCCCGCGCCTTCATGGGATCGATATCGACCAGGTAGTCCAGGCCCCGCAGCGTGCGGAGGAGCTTCGCATCGCCCACGGCCTTGTCGAGCGAGGGCGCGAGAAACCCGCCGACGATGTGGCCGTTGACGTCCTTCGGCGGGAACGACAGGGGCACGCCGAGGGAAACCACGCGCTTGCCGGCGTCGGACAGGCGCTCCCACATCGTCGAGGTCTTCAGATCGCCCGAGTTGGGGATGGAGAGGCCCAGGTCGCGGTCGAGCTCGGCAAACCCGAACACGCCGAACTCGCCGGGGTTGGCGCCCGTCTGGAACGAGGCCCATGCCACATTGGAGACCGTGGGATAGACGGAGTTCATCCGGGACAGCGTTCCGCTCTCGGTCAATGCCTTCAGGTTCGACGTGACGCCCTGCTCCATGAAGTCGCTGAGGAGCGAGTGGGCGAAGCCGTCCAGCCCGAGAACAACGACACGTTTCGTTTTCTTTTTGGAGAAAAACATGCAGAGATTCGATCTCCGGGTATCAGTTGCGGGACCTCTGTCCGCTGAGCACGCTCAAACGAGTTTGAGCGTGGCACCCCTCCTCCTCGTGGATTCCCGCTCCCCGCTTCCGGCCTGCGGGGACAAGCTTCGCGGGAATGACACTTCGTCTGGTTCTACTTCGGATCGGTGACAATGCCTCCGGCGAGGACGTTCTCGCCCTCGACCAGCGTGAACCGGCCCAGCTCGGGGATGTCCTCGAAGCGCTCCAGGACGATGGGTTCGTCGGTGGTGATGACCACCTCGCCGATGTCCGTCTCGCCCATCTCCTCGGCGCCCTCTTCCGTCTTCCCCAGGTTGGAGCAGTCGAAGCGCCGCTCGATCCGCTCGATCTTGCAGGGCACTTCCTGCGTGGCGCAGCGCATGGCGATGGGCCTGCCGACACGGTAGCCCTTACTGCCGAGCCAGAAAATCTTCGCGTGGCACTGTCGGGTTACTGCCGGTGGGCTGGCGGCATCGGCGATGATCGCGCCCCGGCCGATGTCCAGAGCGGGGGACAACGATACCCCCGCGCACTGCCCGGGGACAAGCTCGGTCGGCTCCTCCCCGAAGATGTGCAGGGCCTTCACCTCCGCGTCCTGGCCGAGGGGCAAGGTCTTGATCTTCGAGCCGGGGCGCACCTTGCCGGATTCCGTCCGGCCGACGAGCACGGTCTCGCCATCGACCTCGTAGACGTCCTGCACGGCGAAGCGCATCGGCTTGTCCATGTCGGGGACGGGGGCTTCGAGGGAATCCAGCATATCGAGGAACGATGGGCCGGTGTACCACGGCATGTTGTCCGACCTCGCGGCCACGTTATCGCCCGCTTCGGCGGAGATGGGGATGATGGCCATTGGCTCTGCCCCCATCTGATCCAGCAGCTCGGTGACGGCTTTGGCCGTGGACTGAAAGACGGCTTCGTCATAGTCCATCAGGTCCATCTTGTTGACCACGACGATGATCTGTTCGATGCCGAGCAGGCCCAGCAGATAGCCGTGGCGCCGGGTCTGGTCCTCGATGCCCTCCCTGGCCGAGACGATCAGCACCGCCGCGTGGGCAAGGGACGCGCCGGTGATCATGTTCTTGAGAAACTCCCGGTGGCCGGGGGCGTCGATGATGACGTACTCGCGCGCAGCCGTCCGGAAGAAGGTCTGCGTCGTGTCGATGGTCATGTCGAACTTGCGTTCTTCTTCGAACTGATCCATGACGAAGGCCAGGCGGAACTCCTTGCCTTCGGCCTTGCACATCTCGCGGAGTTCCTGGACCTTTTCCTCGGGCAGCGTGCCTGTGTCCATGAGCAGGCGGCCGATGAGGGTGGATTTCCCGTGATCGACATGACCGACAATAACGAGGTTCAGGCTGGTTTGTTCCATCTTCGTTCTCAAATGTAGGACGGGCCATTGGCCCGCCATTCTTCCACTGCCCGAGTGCCGTTGTAGGAGGGGAATCCTTTCCCCGGCCGATCGCGGAAGGAATTCCGCTCCTTCTAACGTAGAAGAGCCTTCCAGGCTCTTCCGGAAGCGGCAAGATGCCGCTTCTACTTTCCGGCGGACGGATCGCCCGCCCTACATTTTACATGTAACCCAGTGCGCGCAGCTTCTGCATGGTATAGGCGCTTTCCTTGTCCTGGGCGCGGCCGGAGCGCTCCTGGACGTTGGTGGTGCGCAGCTCCTCGATGATCTCGTCGATGGTTGTTGCGTTGGATTCCACCGGCTGGCAGCACGTCTCGCAGCCGAGGCTCCGGTAGCGCTTGCCGTTGCGCGCGAAGTAGAGCGGGCTGGTGGGAATGCTTTCGCGCTGCACGTAGGCCCACACGTCGTACTCCGTCCAGTGCAGGAGCGGATGCACGCGGATATGGGTGTCTTCCTCCTCACGGGAGACGTACTGGTCCCAAAACTCCGGCGGCTGGTTCTTGTAGTCCCAGGAGAAGTCCGGGTCGCGCGGGGAGAAGTAGCGCTCCTTCGCGCGGATGCCGTGTTCGTCGCGCCGGATGCCGAGCAGGAGCGCATCGAAGCCGAACTGGTCGATGGCCTGCTGCAGGGCCGTGGTCTTCAGGGCCGTGCAGCACTCGATGGCGCCCTTCTCGTGGCACATGCCCTGGGCGATGGCCTCTTCATTGCGGACGATGCGGAGGTCCAGGCCCCATTCCCTGGCGTACTTGTCCCGGTGCTCGTACATCTCCTTGAACTTGACCCCCGTGTCGATGTGCAGCACAGGAAAGGGGATATTGCCGAAGAAGGCCTTCCGGCAGAGCCACATCACCGCGGAGGAGTCCTTGCCGATGGACCACAGCGCGGCAAGGTTGTGGAACTTCGCGTAGGCCTCGCGAATCACGTAGATGCTTCGATTCTCAAGGTCATCGAGTCTGTTCATTGCTCTGATCCAGTCGTCACCGCAGGGGAACAAATAATGTGGATAGGATGCACTCGACCCGAGGCGCCAGCAGAAACTTTAATTATACCAATCTCCCTGGCGATAGTCGAGGATATTTCCGGTCCGGGCGGCGGCATTTTCACAGCTCGACGCCGAAGGGCCTTTTCAAAACCAGCCCGACAAGAATCGAGATAACGAAAAACGGCCAGAGCCAGTGGAACCGCATGCCGAAGACCGACAACCGCTCGGAGGGGTACCCCACCTCGATGGATTCGATCGTCCCCCTCGGCAGGCGCGGCTCCGCCGGGTGGAAGATCCGCGTCGTCCAGCGCTGCGAACGCACAGGCGAGAGGGCGCGACCGCCGTCGCCTACGCAGAGCCGCTTCGTGACCTCAATCCCTCCAGCCTTCGCCGCGATCTCGTGCTCACCCGCCTGCTTGGCTCGGATTCGGAAGTCCACCTCCCGCGCTTCGGGGATGCGCAGGGGAGGGGTCTCCACTGCGATGGCGTCGGACGTTTCGAGGGACACGTTCATGGCATCGAGCGCCACGGGCTTGTCATAGATGACTCGCACCAGTGCAGAATCGCCCGGTTTCACGGGGCGATAGCCGTAATGGGCCTGGAGCTGGATCATGATCAGCATGACCGGAATGATGAGGACGACGAGCGCGCGGAGGGAGCACGCGGCATACTTCGCCACGCTCCATAGCGCCTGCCCATGCGCCTTCAGGACCACACGGGGATAGTCGCGGAAGATCCACATCTCCAGCATGCGGCCTCGGATACGATCCTTCAGCGCGCGGATTTTCCGCTGGTTCGTCAGCTTCCCAAAAAGCCGGACCATGACCGCGCCGGTGAGGATCGAGACGAACGCCAGTCCCCAGATCGGCGGCAGGCCCGCGAAGGGATACAGCAGGGCGTCGAAGAGCCGCGTCAGAATGGTATTGAAAACATCCATCGTTTACGAGATGTATCCCAGGCCTCTCAACCGCTGCTTCACCTGTTCCTCGTCCGCGTTCTCGCTGTCGATCCGCTCGGCCTCTTTTTCGAGAACATGAATAACGAACTCGTCCACCGACGAATACCCTGCCCTCTCGGCGCATTCGGTCAGCTTCCGGTATAGCTCTTTGCTCAGTTTGATCTTCGGTCCGAACATAGCCGTCCCTTCAAATCATTTCTGCTGGAGAATCATCTTCCCCTCCGTACCCGGCGGCGCGGCCATGCCGTACTCGGCCAGGATCGTCGGGGCGAGGTCGATCAACGCGGGATCGTCCGACGTGATCGTCCGGTTCGAGAGCAGCACCCCCGGCAGGACGTTCACATCCATGCAATGATCCCCGCTCCATTTGTCGTTGTTGTTCGCGACGACCGCCTTTTCGTACGTTCCCAGGATCGTCGCCCAGGAGGCCCGGTAGCCCCGGCTGTAGCCCAGGATGATGTCCGGCGCATCGGGCGCGCACTCGCCGCGGTAGACCTCCTCCTTCGGGTAGGCCCGGGCGATGATCCGCTCACCTGTCCCGGGGTCCTTCTCGGCCTCCAGCTTTTTCACGAGCTCCTTGACGAGCGAATCGGCCTTCGCGCCGGGCGATACGACGCCGTTTCGCTCCCGGCCTTGCAGGTTCAGGTAGAGGGAGTTGATGCCGAGGCCATAGGCGGCGGTTTTCTGCCAATTCGTATTTGCGAATAGTTCCTGTTGTCCTCGGAGATACGGATCGACCAGCTTTGCGTACCCCTTCTCCAGGAGCCACGAGTTGACGTTGAATATCCGGTAGAACGGGCTGAACCCGTGATCGGACATGACGATCAGCGTGGTATCGTCATCCATGTGCTCATAGGCCTTGGCGAGCACGGCGTCCATCTTTACGTAGAGGTCCTCGATGGTCTTGCCGTACTCCTCTCC
This sequence comes from Planctomycetota bacterium, assembly GCA_013152475.1. Classification (GTDB taxonomy): domain Bacteria; phylum Planctomycetota; class Brocadiia; order JAADGH01; family JAADGH01; genus JAADGH01. The sequence continues at coordinate 6,992 of JAADGH010000077.1, read as the reverse complement.
GAGCTCAGGGGTGTAAAGCGGGTGATGCGGGTCCATGGCCCGCCAGTACATGTGGCTGTTCAGGTCGATGGTGGAGATGTAGAAGAAGAGCAGACCCCGCCGGAAGCCGCGCAGGAAATAGTCGTACGCCCGCATGTCCTCGCCGTACACGGACATCGCCTGCTGCAGGTATTCGCCCTCGGAGAGCAGGCCCGCCGAGAGGGACTTCGTGTCCTCGGCGATGCCTTGGGTGTGATACAGGCCGAGCTTCCGCACAAGCTCCGCCGAGAGGCCGGCCGGCGTCGAGATGGGCAGGGCCGGATCGGCCGGGTCGATGTTCACGGGCGAGACGTAGAGTTTGAAGTGCGGATGCACCTCCTTCAGGAAGAACCGGCACGTGCCGCTTACGCTCGCGATGCACGGCATGAGTGGGAACTTCACGCGCACCCAGTCGCTCCACTCCCCGGCCTTCAGGAGAATGCGCCGGCCCTGGATCGTGATCCGCGCCACGGGGTTCGTCGGATCGCGGCGGATCGCGAAGGGCACGCGCGCCGCAGGCGCCCCCTTCCGGAAGGTGTTGTCCGGGCCCGTGAGGTGCGCCTCGCACCTGTGCCGGGACAGTTCAACCTTGATGACGGTGGCGCTGGTGATCTTGCTGCGATCGGGCGGCTCCGTGTCGGTAACATACGTGGCAATGCCGTAGGCTCCCTGCAGGTCCGGCGTGCCCAGACCCGAGATCGACCGGGCGCGGCACTCCACGGGCGGAAAATTCACCGGCAGGCGGTAGAGGGAGCACGGCACGCCACGGCCGGCGAGGATCTTCCAGAAGGCCGGTCCCTTGCGGAGCAACTCGACGCTCCCACCGCTAAGGGGAATGCGCCAGCCGCCGAGGGGGAGCGTCCGCGTCGGTGGAGATGTTCGTGATGTCGAAAAATAGGGCAGGAGCGTTTCGGGGTCGCGATGGATGAAATCAAAGATGCCGTGCGCGCCGGGGTTCATGCCCGTGATGAAGTTCGACCACGCCACGGGGCTCTGCGGGGGAATGCTGCTGCGGAGCGGCCGAAAGTCGCCCTCCTTCATCAGCCGGGCGAAGTTTGGCATGCGCCCCTCGGCAACGAAGCGCTGGAGCAGCCCCGGGTCCATGCCGTCGATGCCGAGGACGAGGACGCGCCTGCGGGGGACGTCCTGGGAGCGCGCCGTCCTCGCCGCGCCGCCAAGGGCCGCGGCTGCACCGGCTCTTATGAAGTCCCGCCTGCTGATGGGGGAGGAACGATCTGACATCCTATCCTCCTTTCTCCTCATCTTTCCACGACAGGATCGGCCTGCCGTCCATGTACTTCGGAACAGCCACCCCAAAGGCGTCCAGCACCGTCGGCGCGATGTCCACAATACCGGGCCGCTCGACGGCCGCCGGACGGTTGCAGAAAAAAACCCCCGGCACGAGGTCCGGGTCGATACAGTGGTCGCCGCCCCATGCCTTTTCGTTATCGCGAATCACCGTCGAGCCGAACTTCCCCGTGACGGAGTCCCAGTCAACACGATACCCGTCGGCGAAGCCGGCGATGAGATCGGGCGCGTTCTCGCGGTACGGCCCCCAGTAACACTCGGCCGTGTCGATCACGCGACTCACGACCTTGCCACCCGATGGCCCGTCCTCGAGTTCCGCCAGCCCCTCGGCGATGGCCTTCTTCACGTTGTCCTTTTCCCCCCCGGGCGGGACGATGCCCCGGCCCTCGCGCCCGGCCTCATTGATAAAGATACCGCCGAGGCCGACGGCATAGGCCCTCGTCTTCGACCAGTCCACACCTTTGAAATAGTCCTCGCACTCGTCGGCGCCATCCTTGAGGTGGAGGAACCCCTTCTCCTTCAGCCAAGCGTTCAGGTTCACGCACCGGCGGAACGATCCGAAGCCGTGGTCGGACATGACGATGAGGACGTCGTCCTCGCCGAGCTTCGCCGTCACCCGCCCGACCATCTCGTCCATGCGTTGGTAGACCTCCCTCACCGCGCCGTCGTCGGTCCCGTCGCGCCAGAACATGTGCTGGATGCGATCGGTGGCGTCGAAGACGCACACGACCAGGCCCTCCTCGACCTTGTCCATCGCGTCGAAGAGCATCTTCTCACGCTCCTCATGGATGGCGTGGACCTGTTCCAGAAATGCCTCCCCGTCGATGATCCCCTCGTTGACGGCCCATGTGTCCTCGGCCAGGCCGAGTGTGGCGTACGGTCCGAAGACCTTGCCCAGGTAGGGGGCATAGGTGAACGGATGCGAAATCGGGAGCGACGGGCGGTCGGGGTCGATGTGGATCGGCGTCACATACAGCTCGAAGTCCGGCTCGATCTGCCGGATGTAGAACCGACAGATGCCGGACGCGCTGAACCCCGGCCCGGCGCGGAACGTCACCCGCACCCAGGGGGAGTATTTCCTCTCCTTCAGTTCGACCCGATTGCCCTGGCACTCCAGTACGACGGAATCGCTGTCGCCGTTCGGCGTCACCGTAAACGGGACCTCCAGCGCCCCGGCGTCGGGCCGAAGCGGATTCGGCGGGCCGGGAAGGGAGCCCCTGATCAAGCCATCCTTGCGCTTGGCGGCGAGCCGCATACCGCCCGTGGGGTCGCCGTTTCCTTCGGCGCCGGTAGTGAAGTAGGTGAAGCTCCCCTGGCTGCCGCGCAGATCGGGGACGCACATGCCGGACAGAAGCACGCCGTGGAAGCGCTCCGGTGGGAACGTGATCGGCACGCGGAGAACCATCGAGAAGATTCCCTGCTCGCCAAGGACCTTCCAGAAGGGCTGGCTCTTTCGTAGAAGCGAAAGCCTCGGCCTTCCGATCGGGATACGGTACCTGCCGAGCTTGAGGCTTCGTCCCGGCGGCTCGATCCTCGCCGAGGACAGCTCCGGAAGGTAGGTCCGCTTGTTGCGCGTAAGGAAGTCGAAGATGTTGTGCTTGCCGGGGTTCGTGCCTGTCTGGAAGGTAGACCACGCCACGGGCGACGCCGAGGGCGCCGTCGTGCGCAACGGATGGAACGCGCCCATTCCCGCCAGCGTCGAGAAATTCGGTAAAGTCCCTGCATCCATCATGTGCCTGGCGAGCGTGGGCGACATGCCGTCGAGACCGAGGATGACGACGCGGCGGCATCGGCCCGGCTTCCCGGCGCGCCGCCTGCGCAGGGCGCGCAGGACCATGCGGACGGGCAGTGTGATGAGCACAAAAAAAGCCAAGAGGAAGATGAAAAAAAAGATGAGGAAGGAGGAGAGGAACGCAAACCCCGCTCCCGGTCCGATGTAGCCGTAAGCGATCGGCATGCCGCTGAGCATCCCGACAAGGAAAGCGGCCGCCGCCGCCACCGCCGGTGACGCCTTTCGGTTGCGCAAAAGGGACCTCATCACGTGGCGAACCACCCTTCCCGACAAACTGCTTCTCTTTCTATACAGAACATCCCAGGGCCGGTCGAGGGAATGGACATGGCGTTCATCAGAGAAACCGACTGACATCCCCTATATCGTAGCCGAAATCGGAAAGCACAGGCAAGAAGAATCCGGTGCGGGCCCGTCGAGAAGCGAACCATTTTGTGTTGCACGGAAATGGCGTTTGTGATAGCATTTTCTGTTGTTGGGGCGGACCGTTACCGTTTGATTTGCTTTGGGGAGCCTGCCATGCCTGAAAAGGAAGTGACTTTCTACAGCGAAGGTGTCAAGGTCCACGGCGCCCTGTCCATGCCGGAAGGCGCCGGCGAAGGATCCAAGTGCCCCGGCATCGTGTTGATACACGGGTATGCCAGCTTCCGCGACGAGCTGACGGGTTTTGTGGAACTCGCCGAAAAGCTCCGCGCCCAGGGCATGGTCTCCCTGCGGTTCGACATGCGCGGCTGCGGCGCCAGCGGCGAGCCGGGACGCATCATCCCCCATCTGGAGTGGACGGCCGACGCGCTGGCGGCCGTGTCGTATCTGCAATCGGTGGGGGAGGTGGACGGACGCCGGATTGGCGTGGTCGGTATGAGCGTGGGCGGCGGCACGGCCTGCTATGTGGCCGGCATCGACAAACGGGTGAAGTGCACCGTCGCCCTGGCCCCCGTCGCCGACGGGGCGTGGTGGCTGGAGCACCTGTGGACCACCCGCCGCGGGGCCGACGCCTGGGAGGCATTCCAGGAGCGCTTGGCCGCCGACCGCGTCGAGCGCGCGACCACGGGCAAGTCCCGGAAGGTCCCCATCGGCGACGTGCTCGGGTTCCGCGCCGAGGACCAGAAACGCTGGGACGCGCTCCTTGCGCAGTATCCCCAGTTCACTCGCGAGGTCTACATGAGCTCGGCGGACAGCCTGGTCAACTTCAAGCCTCTCGGCCTGGTCAAGCTTGTCGCGCCGCGTCCCATTCGCTTCATCCACAGCGAGGACGACGAATCGGTGCCCATCGTTCACGGCGAGGAGCTGCACGCGGCGGCGGGCGACGTGAAGGATCTCAAGCGCATCAAGGGCTCGCCGCACTGTTTCTGGATGAGCGACCAGGCGGGCTACGTCCAGGACCTGGCCATCGAGTGGCTGCTCGAACATCTTTGACGGGCCTCACGCACCGACTAATCAGTTCAGGGAGTGTCATGAGCAACATCAAGATCGGATGCCAAGGCTACACCTGGGAGATGGTGTGGGACGAGTGGGGCGGGACCGTCGAGGACGTCTTCGCCGCCGCCGCCGAAGCGGGCTACGCATCGATTGAAGTGTCGAGCTGGATGCTGGAGCCTTACTTCGACAGGCCGGACGCCCTCGTCGCCGAGCTGAACAAACACGGCCTCGAAATGCCCGTGACCACCCTCGCCGGCGTCCTCACCGAGCCGCAGCAGGCGGAGCAGACCATCCGCGAGGCCCAGGCGCTGATGGCATTCATGCGCGACGTGGACTGCCCGCAGCTTGTCTTCGCCGGGGGGAACTTTCTCGAGGACGTGGACATCCCCCGCGACGTGCAGTTCAACACCATGTGCGAGACCTACAACCGCATCGCCCACATGGGCGCGGATCTGGGCATTCTCGTCGGCTGCCATCCCCACTCCCACCACGGAACCATCATCGATTCGCCCGAGGACTACGACCGTCTGATGGAGCTGACCGACCCCGCCGCGTTCCACTTCGGCCCCGACACGGCCCACATGCAGCGCAGCGGCCTGGACGTGCCGGCGAGTTTCCGGAAGTACTTCCCGCGGATCACGCATGTCCATTTCAAGGACTGCGACGCCGACGGCAACTACGTCATGATGGGGCAAGGGGTGTGCGACTTCCCTGCACTCCTCCGGCTCCTCGAAGAGCTCGGCTACAAAGGCTGGGTTATGGCCGAGGAGGAATCGGAAGCGGCCGGCAAGAACCCGGCCAAGGCCGTGAAAAAAAACCGCGAATTCCTCAAGAGCCTGGGATACTGAGCCAAAAAAGGGTTGCAGCCGCAGGCTTTGGCCTGCGGACCGATGGAGGGTGTCTCTGCACACCCATAAAGGGTGCGCCTACAGTTTTCACACGTTCTCACCCTGTCGGAGGCGGGCATGGTTCCGAAGATTGCCATCCACCGCGGCGCGTATGTGGCCGGGCCGTTCGCCCAGGCCCCGGTCGCCCTCGACGGTCTGGCCCGGCATATCACGGCGTGACGCGATGAGCCACCTGCTCGGAATCGACCTCGGCACCTCCTCCGTCAAGGCCGTCCTCATCGACGAGACAGGCACAGTCGCCGCCGTCGCCCAGGAGGAATACGGCATCGACACGCCCCAGCCCAATTGGGCCGAGCAGGACCCGGAGGCGTGGTGGCGGGCCACGTGTGCGGTGGTCAGCCAAGCCGTGCGCGAATCATCGATCGATCCCAACGGGATCAAGGCCATCGGCTTCTCCGGACAGATGCACGGGACGGTGTTCCTCGACAAAGAGGGCCGCCCCCTGCGCCCGGCCATCATCTGGGCCGACCAGCGCAGCGCGGAGCAGTGCAAGCGGATCTATGAAACGGTGGGACGGGAGAGACTGGCCGAGCTGACGTGCAACCCCGTCGCCCCCGGCTTCATGGCCGCCTCGGTCCTCTGGCTGAAGGAGAACGAGCCGAATACATTCGCAAACGTGAAACAAATCCTCTTGCCGAAGGACTACGTTCGTTACCGCATGACGGGCGAGCCGGCCTCCGAACCATCCGATGCCTGCAGCACGCTTCTCTTCGACACAAAGGGCCGGGACTGGTCGCGCGAGCTGGTCGAGATGCTCGATCTGCCCATGGACATCCTGCCGCCTATCGTCCAATCGTGGGATGTGGCCGGGGAGCTGGTTGGCGAGGTAGCAAGCGAGCTTGGACTGACTGCCGGCATACCCGTCACCGCCGGCGGGGGCGACCAGCCGATTGCCGCAATTGCGAACGGCGTGACGGAGCCGGGCCTGCTCCTCGCCACCATCGGCACGGGCGGGCAGCTCTTCACGCCCATCGCGGAGCCGGCGTATGACCCCCAGCTCCGCACGCACACCTTCTGCCATGCCGTGCCCGATATGTGGTTCATCATGGGGGCCATGCTCTCGGCGGGGCTGTCGCTGAAATGGTTCCGCGACAACGTGGCCGATGGAATGCCATACCCGGAGCTCTCGGAGGAGGCGGCAAAGATCCCGCCGGGCTCGGACGGCCTGATCTTCCTGCCCTACCTCGTGGGCGAGCGCACGCCGCACATGGACCCGAAGGCGGCGGGCTGCTTCGCCGGCCTGACCCTCCGCCACGGGCGGGCCCACATGGCCCGGGCCATCATGGAGGGCGTGGCCTTTGCCATGCGCGACTCCCTGGAGATATTCCGCGAGCTTGGCGTGAGCTACCACAAGGCCATCGCCTCCGGCGGCGGAGCCCGGAGTCCGGTGTGGCGGCAGATCCAGGCCGATGTCTTCGGGGTCGACTTGGTAACGGTGGAGGTCGAGGAGCAGGCCGGCGTCGGCGCGGCGCTTCTCGCGGGGGTTGGCGTGGGTGTGTTCAGGAACGTTGCGGAGGCGTGCGCCGGAGCGATCTCGTATGGCGAGGGGG
>JAADGH010000079.1 GCA_013152475.1 Planctomycetota bacterium | reverse complement strand
CGGCGCAAGACAAACGGCCGCAGACCATATGTCCGGTCATGGGCGGCAAGATCGACAAAAACGTGCACACCGACTTCCAAGGCCAGCGCATATACTTTTGCTGCCCGGGATGTGTCGCAAAGTTCAAGGCCGACCCAGACAAGTATCTGAAGAATCTCAAGAAAAATCCCTCGCTCAGGGGAGAGGAACATGGTAGCCTTCAGCACCAAGCGAATGGGGGGTGCGGCTGGGGCACCTGCTGGCACGGCGAGGGTTCCTACCAGATGGGCTGCCGCTGGGGTGCGGGCAACCGGGGCGGCTGTTCCTGGAGCGCAGGCAACGGGGCCGGGTGCTGCTGGGGCGGTAATCCCCACCAGGGCAACGTCAACCGGGGCGGCTGCTGCGGATGAATGGGCCTGTATCAAGGCATGGTCAGGGGAGAGCGCCAACGGCGAAAGGCTTTCGTCCAAATCACGGTAACGGTGCTCCCCCAGTTGTAGAGGTTCTTGCTCCATTCTGGGGTCTTGGCGCGACGGGAGAAAAGTTCCTTTTGTGGCTATATTCGTGAAGAACTTCACAAATTGGTAAACCGAACATCTCCATCAAGCGAATTCGGGGGGGGATATGAGAAGAAATAACGGAAGGAAAAGGGCATGGGACGTCTCCCGTGATTCGCAAGAAAGAAGAGAAATCATGTTGAGAAGCGTGCTTCGTTTTTTTGTGGTTGCGGCCCTGTGCGTCCTTTCCTCGGTTGTTGACGGACAAGAGAAGGGGAGAAGGAAGAAAGAATCCATCACGGCAGAAAGCAAGAAGACGACAGGGGAAACGCCGAAGGCAGACAAGTCGGCGGTGGAAACGAAGACCGTCGGCGACAAGAAAACCAAGAAGAGAAAAAAGGGCCCGCCGCTTCCCCTGTTCCAGCTCGAGGGCATGGGGGGGATTGGTCTGAATCCGACGGCCTATGTAATCAATCCCGAGCCGATCGACGAGAGGGGCATCTTCGGCCTGCCCGCCATGGGGACGACCTTTGTCTTTCACAAAAATTCGGGATACGACCTGACCGCCGTCCACGTCTCCGAAACGCTCTTCAAGCGACTGGAGCTGAGCTACTCCCACTGGAACTTCCAACTCGGCGGCTATCCCACCCGCATCAAGGGCCTCACCCAGCGGCTCGGCGTTCCGGGTGGCGTGGACATCCGCACGCGCCACATCGGCGTGGACGTGTTCAATACGAAGCTGATGTTCCTGGACGAGAACGCATGGGGCATTCCGTACATCCCGGCCATGTCCTTCGGCATCAGCGCCAAGTGGAACCAGGACATCCACAAAATCGACCGGAGGCTGGGCGGCTATCTGCAGGCGCAGGGATACAGGCATGACAAAAGTGTGGATTTTGTGTGGACGGCTACGAAGACCATCACGAAGCTCGACATCGGAAAGAAGAACATCCTTCCGAACCCGCTTCTCCTCACCGGCGGTATTCGCGTGTCCGACGGAGCGCAACTGGGGATTCTGGGGTTCACGGGCCGAAAGCAGGCCACCTTCGAGGGAAGCATTGCCTATTTCCTCAACGACTGGATTGCCATCGCGGCGGAGTATCGGGGCAAGCCCTCCACGCTGCGGGGGGATGACGACGCGGCGGCGGGGGAGCCGGACCTCGGTCTGGTGGCAAACGAGGACGATTGGTGGGACGTGGCGGCGGCGTTTGTGCTGAGCGAGGACCTCACGTTTTCGCTGGCTTACGCGCAACTGGGAGACATTGGGGACGTCAGCGCCAACGGTGCGTGGTATTTCCAGTTGAAATATGAGTTTTGAGCTTGCGTTTGAGGAGTTTTGCGATGAAAATGGATAAATGGATATTTGCCCTGGTTGGTTTGGCCGGACTGGCGGGCGGGCTCCTGGTATGCGGCGGGAGCGCCGCCTCGTCGGAGGTCTGCCTGAAGATTGCGGTGGTGGATCTCGGGAGGGTGGTTGCTGAATCGGCTGTGTGTCAGGCGAAGGCGGTGAAGTTCAAGAAGACCATCGAGGCGGACATCAGCAAACTGGACGGGAAGATGAAAGAGGTAAAGGCGCTTGAAGCAGAAATTGCCATGCTGGACCCCGACAGCACAGCGGCGGCGGAGAAGCGGCGCCTGATCGCCGAAAAGCGCGCCACAGCGTCGGCGGAATCCTCTCTCCTGAAGATGGAAACACAGGAGAAATACGCGGCTGCCATGGTGGAGGTATATAGGAACATCATGTCCGCTGTTGACAAGTGCCGGGAACGGGAGGGGGTTGATATCGTCCTGCGCAGGACGACCTTCGGGTTTGGTTCGGCCCCAGCGACCAAGGTGATCCGGCAGCTTGCAGCGTCGGCGACGCTATCCTGCAAGAAGAGTATGGACATCACCGACAAGGTGATCGCCCTGATCGACAAGGCGGCGGAGCAAACAAAGGAGAAAAAATGAGGATGTCCAAGCGGATAGTTGCAGTTGCATGGCTCCTGGCCGCATTCCTCGGTTGCGAGGAATTCGAACACCAGCACCAGGTGGGTATAGTCGAGGAAGTAGGGGGGACCCTCCACGTGGGTGATGTGGCCCCGGACTTTTCCTATACCGATGCGGCAGGTCAGCAACACAGCTTCCACGAGATTCGCGGCGATGTGACGATTCTGGCCCTGGCGGGATCGCCTGGGCCGAACACGTGCGGCCTTGCGGGGAGTCTGCTGCAGCTTGCGGAGAAGTACCGCGGGCTTGAAACAAAAGTGATGTTCATCTGTGTTTGTGTGCCGTCCAATAATGTGTGCGGCCTGAAGGAAAACGTCATCGACGGGTGCGGGTTGAAGTCGCCCAGGCTTATCGGGCTGTGCGACGCCGGCGGGCGCATCCGCAAGGACTACGGCGCAAAAAAACTGGGGGTTTACTATCTCATTGACGCCGACGGCAAGATTGCTGCAATGGGAGACGCAAACGACCAGACCGACATCGATAAGTCCCTCCGGGCCATTGTGAGCGCTGCGGAAACAAAGAAACGCGGAAAGCAGATCGCCCCCTCGGCGCGCCCCGAAGTTCCTCAATAGATGCCCGTCGATAAAGTGTAATAGATAGTACTTAATCTGACGCATCGGCCCCGTCAATCGCGCGCGAGCGCTGCCCGCCGAAAAGATGGGTCCAGCGAGAACGGTCAGGAAGGTCGCGGGGACATGTTCGGAAGCTCAACACATTGTACCACAACACCTTCCGGAATACCGCCTTTTCTTTGTGAATAATTCGGGCTAATGGCTGCCCTCGTAACCGCCAAACTCCACAGGCGCCGGGGGCCACGCTCAAACTCGTTTGAGCGTGTCTTGGTTACTCACTGCCGCCCACCGCCTCGTACTTGCCGAACTCCACGAACGCCTCGTAGGCCCACTGGTCCCACTCGTCCTTCACACCGATGCCGTGGAGGTCGCCGTAGTTCTTTGCGATGAACCCGCCGCCGTGCGAGCCGAGGCAGTCGATCATTCGCGCCGGCGCGGATGGCGTCGCGATCGCCCGTCTGCAGCGTGCGCTGGATGTCCACCGGGCACCAGAACGTGACCTTGCCGCCGAAGTTCCTCCCCATCTCCTCCACGCTGTGCAGATCGGGCTGGTCGAACTGGAGCACCTTGATTCCGACCTCGATCAGCTCGGGGATGATCTCCGTCACGCACCCGCACGAGTGCATCCACACTTCCAGGCCGTTGGCCTTCGCCTCCCCGACGAGCTCGGCAAAGCCGGGTTTGAACAAATCACACCACAGCCTGGGGCTCACCAGCAGGCGTTCCTGCGTGCCCCAGTCCTCGCAGAAGAAAACGGCGTCCGCACCCGCCTTGGCCTGGTTGCGGATGGCGTCTTTGATGACGGCAATGACGCGGCGCTGCAACTCCTCCACCTCGTCGCGGTGGAGCAGGACGTCCTCGAGGAAGATTTCCATCTTCCGCATGTAACGCATGATGCCGAAGGGGAAGCCGGGCAAACCGCCCATGCGGTAGCGGTCGGGATGGGCGGCGAAACCTTCTTTCGCTTTTTCGTATCGAGCGGGATCGGCGAAGTCGGGGAGGGTCAGATCGTCGAGCTGCTTCCAGTCCTTGAGCACGGGCTCGCGGATCTCGCCGCCCTTGCTCATGCCGACGATGCGGTGCCACGAGTTGCCCCACTCGTCCCACCAGATTTCCATATTGCCTTCCGTGTGGCGCCGATCGCTCCAGCCGGGCGGCGGGGTGATCCCGCCGTGCACCGTGTCGCACATCCGCCCGCCGCCGAACGTCATCCCGATGCGTTCGGGACCTTCGAAGTGGATAACCTTCTGGATGATCTCGCGTGGTGTCATGCTGGATGGTTTCCTTATTCCGGTGTATGGGATCGTGAACTTCGCCGACTATGATCTTTCGGAGCACGGCGCAAAGTCAAGGGGAAAACGCCGTCCTACGCCCACTTCTCCGCCGTGATCCGTTCTGCAGTTTTCAGAATCTCCTTCGCCTGCTCTTCGGTCCCTGCGCCCATGCGGAGGAAGAGCTTGCGCGGGTCGAGCTCTTCGAGAATGGTCTCCAGGTTCGCGGCGGATGCGCCGAAGACGGCGATCTTGCCGGCGGCCTGGACGCGTTTGTAGAGATCAATCATCCGTTCGAGGCCGAACTCCTGCCCGGAGCCGACCACGTAGTTCAGGCCATCCAGCTCCGGCAGCTCCAGGATCGTGTCCATGTGCTTGAGGGCGTCGGGGCCGTCGAGGTGGAAGAAGCAGTGGTCGAGATACTCCGTCTCGATCCGCGCCTCGTTCAGGAAAAATCGCTTCAGCATGTCCGTCGAGATGAGCGCGATGAAGTCGCACTGCACGACGCACGAGTTGCCCGGCATCCAGCACCCCATGCACGGCGTGCCGGCCTGGTGCTTGCGCAGGATGTCGAAGACGCCGTCGAAGTAAGGGATCACGGCCTGCTCGATCTTCGCCATGGCCGCCTCGATCTTCTCCGGGACGTCGATGGTGTCGAGGCAGAGCCTCTCCTGTCCGCGCATGGCCGCCAGGCAGTCGCCGCCGGCGTGCGTGTCGGGGCAGCCGATAAGGTAACGGCCCTCCGCGCGGGCGGCGGCGTGTTCGAGGGTTTGGACCATCCGCTTCCACCACTCGTTCTCCGGGTCGAACTCGAACGATGGCGGATTGTCCCAGTCCGTGATGTTCGGGATGGCCCATGAGGTAAATCGGCTTTCCATGTATTCCAGGTCGCACCCGAGGTAGGCGCTGAAGGTGTCCGGTCCGAAGGAGAGCGACACCGCCGGGAAGGCCTCGCCGAGGTGGAGGCGCGAGTTGATGTGGGCCTCGAAGCGATCCAGCAGATCGTCGAGGTCCGTCTCGCGCGGGTCGTGCAGGCCGCGCGGGGCCTCCACCTTCACCCCCGGTTCCTTGGGGCATGTGATCTGGATGCACGGGCGGTCGAGGATCTCTCCCTCGAGCAGTGCCTCCATACGTTCTTTTGCCTTCTCCCAATCGGGCGTGTTGATCATTCTTGTTCTACTCCTCACTAAAATCCACCCATATCGGACTGGACCAGGCGCGGTGGCCGTCGGCTTGGATGAGCGATTAGCTCGTCCGACGACAGACCTACTTCAGAACCCATGTGCCGAAAAGCTCGTGCTCCAAAAAGCCCTTCACCATCGGCGACCATGCGCTGAGCTCATGCGCATGACGACGCTGGCGGCAGACGTTGGCGCGGAGCGTTGTCCCGGGCTTGGGCATTTGCATCTTCAGCGCCGCCCATGGGATGGCCATCTCCGCGGTCCATTCCTTAGCTCCGATGCGGGCGGCATGAGTCCATTGGGGGTCGTATTTGAGATTGTTGACCTTCCCGTGATCGCTGTCCCATGCCACGCCCTTCGGATTGAGCATGAAATGAAAGAAGGGCGACGTCCGGCCGGGCGGCGCGATCATGACCTCCACATCCTCGCCCGACCACACGTCATCATCGTGCTTCTCGCCCACGATCTTCATGCGCTTGGGTTGGGGCTCTTCGCAGCGGACGGCCACGTACACGCCCTCAGTATCGTATGTGACCCAGGCTTGCGTTTGCGCACCGAGCTTGCTCGGGGTCGCGGCCAAGGCGAGCAGCGGCGCCAGAGGAGCCGTCCGTTTCCACGCCGCATCATCGAGCACTGCGTCGATCTTCGGCTTAGGTACGTCGTTCGGCAGGCGATGGATCGTGGCCGTGCGTGACACTAGGCGCTTCTGAATCTCCGCCTTTCGGCGCTTCTCACCGGCCTCAACGAGCGGCAGAATATCGATCCCCAGCGGCTCGCCCGCGCCCAACTTCTTCCGCGCGGATCGGATGGCGGCTTCAGCGCCGGGGGGGATGTTCTGGTTCTTGAACCAGTGCATTCGCTCGGAGTAGCACCAGACGTATTTGTCGGCCGTGTAAAGCGCCCAATAGATATTGTGCTCGAACCACTTCGGCCGCTCGTCAGGGGTGAGATAGTGCCCCAGCACTTTGCGCGTGCGCAGGCCGAAGTACTGGTCGACATAGAGCGCATTGCCTACCTGCACCTGGTCGTGATACTTGGCCCAATTGTTCGGATCCACCAACAGCAGCCCTCGCTGTGCGACGGTGTGGTAATTGCGATAATACTGTTTCGGCTTTGTATAATAGTAGGCCCCTTCGTTGCCGTCGATAATGCGCACATCGGGCGAAGCGGCATCGAGCATGCCATTGAGAAACGCGGGTAAGAGGGCGTAATGGAGCGAAGACAGCTTTTCCGCCCGCACCTTTGGGTCCATGGGCACTAACAACTGATCGAAGTAACTGAGCTGAAAGAATGTCATAATTTTCGCCCCCGGCAGCTCGCTCTCGACCGCCCTGATGTACTGAGCACCGCGTCGCCGAGCGATGGCTTCGTACTCGGCAAAGGACTTTGTCTTCTTGTGCGCCGCCTGGGTGTACGACCACGGGTTCCCGCCGTAGGGTTCCGCATCAAAGCACACGCCCACGCATCGCGCCAGGCGAGCGCCCCTTGCCACGAGGCGCACGTTATTCTCGATAGCTTCCCAATGAGCGTCGTTGAACCAATCCTGATCCGAGGCGGCCAGCATGATGATGAAGTTGTCCGTAAACCTCTTCCATTGGATGGCCTTGCAGTTCTCGTAATCCTCGGCGAACTTGGCCTCATCCCATTTGACGGGTTGGAGGACGTTGCGCCCCCCGCGCAACTGGAAGATGAGACCGTCGAAGGGGCGCTTCTCCATCTCGCGGATGTTTGCCCGGATGAAATCGGGTGTGGGGACGCCCCAGCCGTATTGGATAAGTTTTTTGTCGAGTGCGCGTGCGCCCTTGGCCGTGTCGGCCTGGAGCGTACTCACACAAAGCAGGCAGGCGAATGTCCACAATGCGACGGTCTTCTGGATCATTATTGCACCCTCCAAATCTGCGCCAATTGAAAAAGCATATCAGACCGGTTTCATTCGTGATCCACCCACACCGGACTGGACCAGGCGCGGTGGCCGTCCGCCTGGGTCAGGCGGACGTAGTAGTAGTTCGCGCCTACAGGGTCGGATTCGTCGATGATCTCGATCCGGTCGTCCAACCGATCCGGAGTCAAGCGCTGCCAGACGTTTCCATTTTTCACAATCGCAATTTCCGTCACCGGCGCTTCGGCGTGGAACCGGACCTCGATGCGAAGCGGCGCCGAGGACGCGATCTCGCTGCCCATGGGCTCGCCGTCCACGGCGAACCAGAGCAGGATGCGCGCGCCGCTCGTGGCATAGCACCGCCGGTCGCGCAGGGCGTCGAAGACCGCCTCGCGGGTAAGCTCCGGCGCGAGGACCGCCGTCTGGCCCCAGAACATCGGACCGGTCGATTCGACCAGCGGGTGCAGCTCATGGCCGGGGCCCCCCGCAGTCTGGCGGTGGCTGTCCGTGCCCCCGACAAAACCAATCCTCAGGCCGCGTGCGAGCGCCGTCCGGGCCGAACCGCCGTGGCCGCCCTTCGGGCCACTCCCTACGGGCCCCTCCTCCTCGCAGGCGCCGCGGATCTGGAAGATCTCGACGAGACGCTGGAGCTCCGGGTCGTGCCGCGACCAGTCGGCGTGTTTCCAACCAACGAGGCAGTCGATGTTCGGCGTGTGGGGGATCACGATCACGTCGCGCCCTCGGTATTTCTCGAAGAGGGCCATGCTGTTCGGCGCCCTGACCACCTCGTCGCCGGGATCGTCGCGAAAGTAAACATTCCGGTGATCGGCCGATTCCCCGTCCGCCCATTCCTGCGCGAAGACCGTCGCGAACCGGCCCGGCTCGTGATAGCGCCGCGTCACCTCGCGGTTGGCGACCTTGTGCGGGCTGGTATCACTCATGGCAACGAACTCCAACCCGGCCACATTGCGCGCGTGCTCGTAGAGCGCAGCCGCGCCTGCCGGGGATCGGTCGATCCAGTTGTGGCAGTGCACATCGCCGAAGAACACAGGCATGGGGAAGTCGGGGGCAATCGGCGAACTGATGCCCTCGACCGGCCGGTCAACGATCTTGGCCTTGATGCGGAAGACGCCCTTCTCCGGGACGGTGATGCCCTCGAACGTGTGCGCGCCCCGGTCTTCCTCGGTAAACTCGTACTCCTCCGGCAACTCCGTGACTTGTTCCTCGGTGTCAAACACAACTCGCCCGCGAAATCCTGCCGCACGATTCATGAACGCATCACGCGCGGAAACCACGAGGCGCACCTTGCCCTGCTTGTCCGGTTTCGGCAAGGCCGCAACACGAAGCGCCACGGCGGGGCCGGGGACCACGTCGATGGCCGGCGGGTCGGGCAGGCGGAACCGGGACACGATCTCCGACAGTTCGTCTTTGGCAAGATGTTTTTCCACGCACGAGTATCGCCCCTCGCCCGTGGGATCGACCTCGACCTCGAAGCGCCCGCCGGGCATGGCGAAACGCGAAGCGACGGCGTGCTTCAACGTGACGCTGATTTGCTCCCCAACCTTCAATGCCCGGCCCAGATTCTTGACCTCGATGATGTAGGCATACGCGCCGTCGTACCGGCCGCGGTTGAGCTCGACGATCTCCGCCGACACCTCGCCGTCCTCAGGGCCGGAAGCGCTGACCGCGTTGAGCTGCCATCGCACGAGCATGTAGTGATTGCCGGGCTCGGTGACGGGCGGCATGATCCGGAACCCGCCGCCGGCGGCGATGCCGGCCTCGCCGGCGGTGTAGGTGAGGGTCCACGTGCCGGTCCTACCGGCCTCAACGGGTTCGCTCGGCTCGATGGTCATGGTCCCGAGTCCGGCTTTTTCGTTTTTCATCGTCTATGTCTCCGTGATGGTTCCAACCTGCACCGGGCAGGGGCCCGTAACTGCGATCCAATGGTATCATCACGAGGAGGGCATGCGCAAGGGCCGCCGAGATAATTTGGCCACTGATGTGCTATCG
This sequence comes from Planctomycetota bacterium, assembly GCA_013152475.1. GTDB lineage: Bacteria > Planctomycetota > Brocadiia > JAADGH01 > JAADGH01 > JAADGH01. Next base: position 17,547 of record JAADGH010000079.1, on the reverse strand, counting down.
AACGTGTGGCTTGACAGGGTCCTTTGGACATGGTAAAGAGAAGCGTCCGGCGATGGGAGCAACGGGCGAAAGGCGTGAACAAGCACCCACCGATCACGGAGTCAATCGTGTTGGAGCCATTCGGAATCGTCCTTGATCTGTTCCGTCCTTTTGGCAAACCGTTGCTCATGGTGCTCAAGCTTCCTGTGCGGTTCTTCAAGCAGAAGCTTCACAACCAGATCTTCATCGCGATCATCCTGGGCATCGTCGTCGGCGCGCTCGCACCGGGGGCGGTGCGATATGTTTCCTTCCTGGGCGATATCTTCGTGGCGGCGCTGAAGATGATCATCGCGCCGCTGGTCTTCGCATCAATCCTGGCCGGAACGGCGAACATGGGCAAGGCGACAAGGCTGGGGGTGATCGCGGGGAAAACGCTGGCCTACTATATGACCACGACCTTCATCGCCGTGCTGATCGGCTTGGTCCTGGTCAACATCGTCCGCCCCGGTGCGCTGTCCGAGAAGGACAAAACAGAGGCGAAACGGCTGGCGGAAGAACGGCAGATCGTTCACAAACCCGTGACCGTCGGCAAGTTCCTCCACAAACAGATCGGGAAGGTGCTGCAGAACCCCTTCACCGCCCTGGCCGAGACGAACGTGCTGGCGATCATCTTCTTCTCCCTGTTTCTCGGGATCGTCCTGGCAACTATGGGGGAGCGGGGGAGGCCGGTGATCGACGTGATGAACAGCTTCAACGACGCCATGTTGAAGATGACCCACGTCATCATGCTCTACGCGCCCATCGGCGTCTTTGCCCTCATGGCGAAGACCATATCGCAGAGGGGCATCGAGGCGATCGTGCACCTGGGGTGGTACATGGCCACCGTGCTCGCGGGGCTGGCGATCCATGGCGTCATCGTGCTGCCCCTGTTCCTGCTTCTCCTGGCCCGCGTCAATCCGTGGCGGTATTTCAATCATCTGAAGGAGGCGCTCCTGGTTTCGTTCAGCACATCGAGCAGCAGCGCCACGCTGCCGGTGACCCTAAGCTGCGTGGAAGAGAAGGCGGGCATCCCGAATCGTGTCGCGGGTTTTGTTCTGCCTCTGGGGGCGACCATCAACATGGACGGCACGGCGCTCTACGAGGCCGTGGCCGCCCTGTTCATCGCCCAGTTCCACGGCATCGATCTGAGCGTGGGGCAGCAGGTGATCATATTTCTCACCGCGACGCTGGCGGCGGTCGGCGCGGCGGGGATACCCAGCGCGGGGACGATAACGATGATAATGGTGCTCCAGGCAGTGGGCCTGCCCGTGGAAGGGATCGGGATGATTCTCGCCGTGGACCGCATCCTCGACATGTGCCGCACCACCGTCAACGTCTGGGGCGACGCCGTCGGCGCGGCGGTGGTCGCCCGAAGCGAGGGAGAAGGGGTCCGCCGGGAGGCTTAGGGCCTATCCGAAAACCCGACATTCGTAGCCGCACCCGACCTGTGTCCTTTTTGCTGCGTAAAGAAACAGGCGTAAACCGGCCATTGAACGCGCCGCCCTCGTCTCCAAAATCGCTGTCAAATCTCCTTCGAACCATTCCACCGTGTCGCATGACAACTCGCAACTTCGAGATAGAGCCAAGAAGTCTGTGCGTGTTGTGCGATGTCTACTTTCCTCCTGCCGAACGCGCCACGCGAAAACCAATGAACCCGATTTTCGGCAGCCACCACTTGCTCTTCGGCCACTGCGGGTCGTACGATCGCCACCAGTCCTCCTCGAAGCACCGGGCCGCGCTCCGCAGCTCTTCCGGCGGACTGTCCCACGCCCCGCCGCGGGCGACGTGGAGCTTCCCCTCCGCCGGGCCGGTCGGGTCCTTCGCGGGCGACTTGCCGTAGTACTCCGCACCATACACATCAACCACCCACTCCCGCACGTTCCCGGCCATATCGTACAGCCCCCAGGCGTTCGGCTTTTTCTCGCCGCAAGGGTGGGTGCGCTCGTCGGAGTTGTCCTCGAACCAGGCATACTCGCCCGCCCGACCCGCATCGTCGCCGAAGTAGAAGGCCGTCGTCGTCCCCGCGCGGCAGGCAAACTCCCACTCGGCCTCCGTCGGCAGGCGATAGGTCTTGCCCGTCTTCTTCGAAAGCCACTGGCAGAAGAACATCGCGTTCTCCCACGTCATCGCAATCGCCGGCCTCCCCTCCGCGCCCCAGCCCATGGTAAGGTCGCCATAGACGGGCGTCGGGCCCGTCACGCCGTCCACATCCTTCTTCTGGTTCTCGGAGATCGGGTTGCCGTCCTTGTCGCGGTCGCCGGGCCGGACGGTCTCCTCGTAATACTTGGTGAAGAGTTCCATGGACGTCTCTTTGGTGCACAAGTAGAAGGGCGAGAGCTCGACCTCGTGGACCGGTCCCTCGTTCTCCGTGCGGTCGGTTTCGCCGTCGGGGCTGCCCATCTTGAACTTTCCACCGGGGATGAGGACCATCTCGAACTTCAGCCCGCCCACATCCTCCGTGTACGTCTTCGGCAGGTCCTGCGCGGGACAGACCTGGAACGCCGTCACCACACCGAGCAGCACAACCATGCTCCGTTGCATCACATCGATCACGCAGGCCACTCCTTTCTCGTTTTTCACGGCACCCGACACCGTCCTCCCCGCCAAGGAAAAAATATGATCGGGACTGGCGCGCATTCTGTCAAGCCTTTTCTGCGGAGGAGTTTCCCCACAACCCGCGTGGTGTCATTGCAACGGTCATCTTTCGCGATTGCGAATCGAAGGCCGGCCCGCTACTTCGCGTAGTGCAGCGCGACCTTCCGGATGCCCTTGGCCACCTCGACCACATCCCGGTCGGTCCAGTGCTCGTTCAGGCCCATGCGGAAGCCGCCGGCCGCGAGGGTTTGCAGGCCGGGGAAGTTCTTGAGGCTGTAGTCCACCTTCCCCTTGTAGAGCGGGCACGACCAGGCGCAGGCGTGGGGGCTTCTCACCTTGTCGCGGAAGATCGGCCACTGCGGCACAAGGCGCGACATGGGACTGGCCGACACGCCCTCCGCCCGCATCGCCTTCACAAACTCGGCCATGCTCACCTTGATCGCGCCGGGATCGACATGGAAAGCATAGTGCCAGTAGGTGCAGTGCGCCTTGGGGAGGACCTTGTGCGGCGTGACGGCGGGCAGGCCGCTGATGAGCTTCGTCAGCTTCTCGCCAAGTCGATGGCGCCTGGCGCAGAGGCGCTTCAGGTTCTTCATCTGCTCCAGGGCCACGCCCGCGGCCATCAGGTTCATGCGATAGTTGTAGCCGACGAGGAACGGATCGCGCTTCCGGCCGGTGCGGTCGTAGCACTTGTCGGCGAAGAGGTCGGCGCGGTCGGCGAGCCTGGCATTGTTCGTGATGAGCATGCCGCCGTCGCCGGCGCCGATGTGCTTCGAGTCGTTCACGCTGAAGCAGCCGAACGTCCCGAACGTGCCGCACTTCTTACCGTTGTATTCGCACAGGTAGCTCTGGGCAAGGTCCTCGACGACGAGCAGCTTGCGCTTGCGGGCGATCTTCATGATCTTGGCCATGTCGCAGGGGTTGCCCTCGAGGTGGACGACGAGGATCGCCTTCGTGTGCCGGGTGATCCGCTTCTCAACCGACTCGGGGGTCATGTTGCCGCTGAAGGGGTCCACGTCGGCCAGGACGGGCACGGCGTTCTGCTGGAGGATGGCGATGTAGGTCCCCATGTCGCTCCAGGAGGAGGTGACCACCTCATCGCCGCGGCCGATGCCGAGCGCGCCGAGGGCGGTGTGGATGGCGGCTGTGCCGGAGGAGGTGGTGATGCAGTGCTTCGCGCCATAGAGCTTGCAGAGCTTCTCGCGCAGCTCCATCACCTCGGGTCCGCGCGCGAACTGGATGGCCCCGCGCTCGAGGATCTTCTTCACGGCCTTCAGCTCGGCCACGAGGTGTTTCGGGCCGACGCCGTAGGGGTGCTTCTTCGCTTTCGGTCCACCGTTGATTGCCAGTTCTTCCAGCCTTGCCATGGATCACTCTCCTCACATGCAAAGAACACCGGGCTTCTGTTTCTCCGGTGTCATCATACCTTGATGGGATACCTGCCGTACTGGATCCCGGCCTCGACCATGCGCTGGGCGTTGGCGAGCACACGTTCCACATTCCTGGCCGTGGCCGTGCCGGCCGTGCCGCCGGTGGTTCGCAGGACAAACCCGCCGCCGGGCGCGGCGTCACGGATGGCGCGCTTGGCCATTTCCTCGGTCTCGTCGGGGTCCATGAACTCGAACTGCGGCGAGGTGATGTTGCCGCAGAGGAGCATGCGGTCGCCGACTTGCTTTTTCGCTTTCGCCAAAACCACATCCCCCTGCGGCGGCGGCTCGCAGGGCTCGATGCCGTCGATGCCGATCTCGTGGAAGCGTTCGAGGTACTCCATCGCGCAGCCGTGGCAGTGGATGCGGGTCTTGCCGCCGTGCTCGCGGATCAGACCGTAGAGCCGGCCGTCGGTGGGGACGATGTATTCCTCGAACATGTCCCGCGAGATCCACGGCGTGATGGCCATCTCCATGCCGCACTGGCTGAAATACTTCGGTTTGATATTTGCGAAAATCCGTTTGAGCTGGCGAAGGATTCGGTCGGTGTATTCATCGAGGAACTCGTGCATCAGGTCCCGCTCCGTGACCAGCCACAGGTAGAAGTCGTCGCGGAGCGTGTTGCGCGCCAGGTTGCCGAAGGGCTGGGGGAAGCCGACGAGAAGGATGCCGCTGTCGCCGATTTTTTCGAGCGTCCGGGTGTAGCCGTCGAAGTCGATGTCCAGCGGCTCGTAGGGCGCGTCGAGGATGCGGCGCATGTCCTCCGGGGAGCTGAGGTAGTGCTTCTCCCAGGCGTAGTCGTTGGGGTCGTTCGTCGAGGTGGGGTGGTAGGTGCGCGCGGTGAAGTCGCCGGCTGGCGTGTGATAGACACGGCGGCGGCGGACATATTCCCCGGGCTTCTCGTCAATCACCTCCTCCTCGTAGGTGTTGTCCATCCCGAAATATCCCCACGGCGGCCCCCATCCATAGAAGCGGTCGGCGTGTTTCCGGATGAGCTCGACCAGCTCCGCCGCGCGAGGGTCTTCGGTCGCACCCTTGGTGATGTTGATCTCGATGGGAACGCGGTCAGGCTCTTCGAAGTTCCACACCTTTTCCAGCCGTTCGCGAGAGGTCAGCGCGTCATCCATCCTGCACCATCCGATGATTATTGTGCCATGTCATGCCAACGGCTCATAGAACTACCACATCATAGAGGATCGGTATGATCTACTCTATGCCTCGATGAGCGACAGGAACTCCTTATGAAGGATTCCGTTGCTGGCCAGCAGGCCGCTCTTGCCGTCGAAGAGCTCCAGGGGGCTGCCGTCGAGGCGCGTCAGCTTGCCGCCGGCCTCCTCGACGATCAACTGCGCCGCGGCATAGTCCCACGGCCTCAGGCCCACATGGATGTAGGCCTCGGCGTCGCCGTTGGCGATGGAGCACAGCGCCGCCACCGCGCACCCCTTGGACCGCACGGCGCCGACCGTCTGGAAGACCTTCCCCGCAGCCTTCAGCGCCACGTCCCTGCGGGACAGACGGACGAAATCGACTTCGAGCTTCGCCGACGTGATGTCGTCGATGCCGGAGACTCGGATGCGCTTGCCACTGCGCGTCGCGCCTGCTCCCTCTTCGGCAAGGAAAAGATCGCCCATCACCGGCATGATGATCCCCCCAGCGACGGACCGGCCCCCGACGGCAAAGGCGAGGGAGATGCCGAAGATGGGGAACAGCCCCCGTACGAAGTTCTGCGTGCCGTCAATGGGGTCCATGACCCAGCAGCGGCAGCCCTCGTCGGAGGGGTTGCGGTCGAGTCCCGCCTCCTCGGCCACCACGAGGTCGCCGTGGAACTCCTTGTCGAGGCGCTCCACGACGCGCCGCTGGACCTCGAGGTCCGCCTCCGTGAGGATGTTGGTCGTCTCATCCTTCATGGAGACGTCGAGGTTCATGCGGTCGGCATATTTCTCTTTTGCGTAAACTGCCGTCTCTTGAAGAATCCCTTCGATGAACTCCAGTTCCTTCAATTCTCTCTCCTGTCGTTTCTATCGCCTTCTGTGCATCGCCCGCTGGATGCTCCGCTGGTCGTCGCGCTTCTTGAGGGTCTGCCGCTTGTCGTAATTCGTCTTTCCCTTGGCGACGGCAATCTCGACCTTGGCCAGGCCGTCCTTGAAATAGAGCCGGATGGGCACGATGGTGAGGCCCTTCTCCGTGGCCTTTCCGGCGATGCGCTGGATCTCTCGTTTGTGGAGAAGCAGTTTCCGCGGTCGCGTGGGGGGGTGGTTGCTCCGGCTCGCCGGTTCGTAGGGGCTGATGTTCATACCGAGGATAAACACCTCTCCCTCCACCACCCGGGCGTAGCTCTCGTTGATGCTCACTTTCTTGTCCCGGAGCGACTTCACCTCTGTGCCCTTCAGCTCGATCCCCGCCTCGTAGCGGTCCAGCAGATCGTACCGAAAATGGGCCTTCTTGTTCTTCACAATTGGTTCAATGGCCATGCGCCGTCCATCCAAGGGAACACACACTGCAAACCCGCTTTATTATAGAGACATGGGGGCCGCTTCCGCAAGATCAATCGCCGGAGGGCCGGTTGACCCGCCCGGGCCGCCAATCAACCGTGGCACGCCTGGCAAGTTTCTGATAGGCTATAGGTCGTGCTTGCGTTGGAAGTATGGCAGGGCAGGGCAGGAAAGGCTGGACTTGAAATGAAGAGACGAGATTTCCTGAAGATCGTGACCGGCGCGGCGGCTGCGGGCGCACTGCCCAAGATCACCCTCGCCGATATCGACCCCGGCGCCGAGCGGCCCAACATCCTCTGGATCAGCACAGAGGACATCAGTCCCAACCTCGGCTGCTACGGCGACGAGTACGCCGTGACGCCGAATCTCGATAAATTCGCGTCCGAGGGTGTCCGGTTCGACAGGTGCTACTCCCATGCCGGCGTCTGCGCGCCGGCGCGATCGGGCATCATCACGGGCATGTATCCCACCACCATCGGCACGCATCAAATGCGCTGCAAGGGCGTGCCGCCGCCGTACGTCCGCTGCTTCCCCGAATACCTCCGGGCGGCGGGGTACTATTGCACGAACCAGTCCAAGACCGATTACCAGTTCAACTCGCCCGACACGGCATGGGACGTCTGCGGCGGGCGGAAGGCCCACTGGCGCACCCGGCCGGAGGGGAAGCCCTTCTTCTCCGTCATCAACCTGACCATCACGCACGAGAGCCGGATTCGCAGCCGAAAGAAGGCGCTGCTCGACAAGATCGCCCAGCTCGGCCCCGACGAGAAGCATGACCCGGCCAAGGCGCCCGTGCCCCCATACCACCCCGATACGCCCGTCGTCCAGCAGGACTGGGCGCAGTACTACGACATCATCACCCTCATGGACAAGCAGGTTGCCGAGATCCTGAAGCAGCTCGAGGAGGACGGCCTCGCCGGCACCACCATCGTCTGGTTCTGGGGCGATCACGGCAGCGGCATGCCGCGCGGGAAGCGATGGATCTACGACTCGGGCATCCATGTCCCGCTGATGATTCGCGTTCCCGAAAAATGGCGAAAGCGGATCATGCCCGGCAACCCCGATGCGCTGAAGCCGGGGGCGGTGAACGGCGATCTCGTCGCGTTCATCGACTTCGCGCCGACGATGCTGTCGCTGTGCGGCGTGCAGATACCGGAACACATCCAGGGCCGGGCCTTCCTCGGCTCGCAGAAGGCCGAGCCGCGCGAGTACATCTACGCCGCGCGCGACCGGATGGACGAGACCTATGACATCATCCGCGCCGTACGCGACAAGCGGTTCAAGTACATCCGTAACTACATGCCCCACCTCACCTACGGCCAGGACATCGACTACATGAACAAAATGCCGACCATGCAGGAGATGCGCCGCCTCCACGCCGAGGGCAAACTGGCCGGGGCGCAGAAGAACTATTTCATGGAGACGAAACCCGTCGAGGAACTCTACGACACCGAGACCGACCCGCACGAGGTCAAGAACCTGGCCGCCGATCCGAAGTATCGTGACGTGCTCGAACGCATGCGCAAGGAGCATATGGCCTGGATGAAGCGCACCGGCGACGTCGGCCTCATCCCCGAGCCGGAGCTGGACGAGATGCAGCGGCCGGGCGGTGAGTACGAGGTGACCTCCGCGCCAGGAGTGACCCCGATGGGCAAGGGCGATGTCACGACCGTTGCTCTGGCCTCCCTCACGCCGGGGGCGTCGATCGCCTACCGGACGAGCGGGGCGAAGGACGCCCCGGCGGCGAGCGGCACGTTACTCGGCGTGAACGACGCGAAAATGCACGGCAGGGGCGCAAGGAGAAAACGGGACAAGGTCACGGCATGGCGCGACCGGAACACATGGTTCAGTTGGGAGGTGAAGCTCGATGAGGCCGGGCGAATTCCAGTCCATCTCTACCAGGCCTATGGACGGAAGGACAAGGGCAGGGAGTTCGTCGTCAAGGTCGGGAACCAGGAGCTTCGCGGCCGGGGACAGACGACGGCGGGGTGGGACGACTTCCGCTTCGTTAAGGTCGGTGAGGTCGACATCCCGAAGCCGGGGAAATACACGGTGTCGATCCGACCGGTGAAGAAGCCTATGCCCTTTTCCCTGGACCTGCGCGCCATCGTCCTGAACGGCAAGAACCTGGAGCACTACCAACCGCCCGGCGGCTGGCAGCTCTACACCGAGCCGCTGATGCTGTGGCCGGGGATGATCGTGACGGCCAAGGCCTGCCGGCTGGGCTTCCGCGACAGCAAGGTAGTGCGCTATGCGGCCGATGATCCGGCAATCCCCCCCGCGCCATCCACAGCCAAGCCGCACTGGCGCGAGCGGCTCGACAAGACCGACTTGCTCGATCACCTGCGCGCCCTCAAAGCGCATGATGGCCAAGGGGAGAAGGCGAGGGATGTGTATCTGAAAGCACTGAGCGATCCTGATGCGCCGGTGCGGTACTGGGGAGTGATCGGTTTGCACATCCTGGGCAAGGAGGAGGGGGCCGTCGGCAAGCTGCTCACCGACCCATCACCCATCGTCCGCATCGCGGCGGCGGAGGCGATGTGCGACTGGGGGCGCGAGAAGGAGGCCCTGCCGGTGCTGGTGGAGGCTGGGAAGGACGACTCCCAGAGCGTCCGGCACAACGCGGCCATTGCCCTGGGACGGATCGGCGAGAAGGCGCGGGCCGTCCTGCCGGAGATCAAGGCGATGCTGAAGGACAAGTACGGCTACGTCAAGCGCGTCACGCAATACACCGTCAGACGCCTGGAGGGCGGGAAACAGAAATGATCAGCCCGGCAAAGCCGAACCTCGACCGGTTGATGGAACGGATCGTTATGCAGGACCACCCCAAGACGCGTCGTGATCTGTTTGCCCTGGGTGTACATTAGGACGCGCGAGGGGCCAGCCAATTCTTGGATTGTGCGCCCGCTGGGATTTCTGTTTTCACGGCGGGACAATTGGGTTATAATACGTTGTCTATGGTTTGATGACATACGAAAGAATTATGGGGAGGGTCGAGATGCGGTTGACATACCTGTTTCTTACTGTCCTGATCTTGGCGGGTCCGGCAGGGTGGTCACAAGAGAAGCCAAAGGCCCCCAAGAAACCGAAGAAGAAGTCGGGGGCCAAGAAGCTGGACGAGCGATTTTCCACGCCAAAAAATACCTACCTGACATGGCGGAAGGCGCTGGACGCGAAAATCCTGTCAGAGGAATGGAACCTGCTCCCCCAATGCTACAGCAATAATCCTGCGTGGCTGGACCGCGATGGACTGCTGAATGCCTTGGTCGAGTTTATCAAGACGAACCAGTTGGAGTTTAGCGACGCAAAAATATCCGGAGATCGGGCGGATGTGATTCTTAAGAACAATTCCGGGAAAACCGTGACGCTTGGATTCGTGAAAGAAGGGGATAGCTGGCATCTGGACTCGCTGCCCGACATGCGCCCGATTTACAAGAAACTTCTCAATCCATATCTGATCGTCTCTTTCTGTGTCTTGATTCTGCTTTTTGCGTTATGGCGAAGACGAGCCGTTTTAAAGGCAATAGAGCGGGCGAAGCCCGAGAAATAGATCCTACGATCCGACGATAGGAGAGTCCCTGTGGCGCTGCAAATCGACTGGTATTCCTACTGGGAGACTCAATGGTATGACGCGCGGAAGGTGTATGAGCAGATGCACTCCGTCATCGTCGAAAACATCCCCGCCGATCGCGACACCCCCTTGTGCGTGATGGACGTCGGCGGAGGGTCCGGCACCCTCATCCGGCGCATTCTCGAGACGTTCCCCAGAAGTACGGCGGTCTATGTGGACAAGCTGGCCTACCCGGAATTGAAGAAGGAAGTCGTGGAGCAGATGCTTGGCGGGTTCGCCGACAAGGTCGCGTTCCTCTGGAACGACTTCGGCAGCGAGGGGTGGGATGTCGAGATCACGGGCCCGCTCGACGTGATCGTCTCGAACCGGGCCATCCATCATTTGGAGGACCACGGGAAGCAGCAGTTGTATCGCCAGATCTTCGGGCATCTGAGGCCCGGGGGCGTTTTTCTCCTCGGGGAAGAGGTGAAGATTCGGTCGGAGCGCTGGGTGGGGGCGTTCCAGAACCACAGGATCGAAAGCGCGCGGCGGGCGCACCGCCGCCGGGAGGAATTCGCCAAAGAGGCGGCGTTGATCGGCGCCATGTATCACCGCGTCTATCGTGAGCCGGAGAAAAGCGCAAACAAATGGGCCTTCCTGGATCAGCAGCTTCAGTGGCTCGCGGACGCGGGCTTCACCGATATACAGACCCTCTGGCAGTTCTACGACAACGTTGTGATCGGCGCATACAAGCCGGAATAGACCCCTCCGGGGCTGGTTCCGCGTAATCCATCGTATGGCGCTCCCTCTTTATCTTGACCGCAACCGCTCCATCGGATAGACTATAATAGATGTACGATCCACGCGGACAGGGACTTACGGCCATGTCAAAGAACACATCGGACAACAACCTGGTCGAGATCGCCTGCGTGGCTTGCGGGAAGAAGTTGCGCATCGGCCGGGAGTTCGTCGGCAGGCACGGCCGCTGTCCACACTGCAAAACGAAGTTCCTCCTCAAGGAACCCGATTCCCCTCCGCCGCAGGAACCCGAAGAGAAGGACCTGCTGGCGGCGCCGGTGGATCTGAGCGAAGGCGGCGATGGGGACGAATCCGAGGAGTATGACGAGACGCCATCCTTCGCCGTGATCCTTCCGTGGTGGGAGGAATGGCTGCATCGCTTGAGGACGGCTGGCCCGTGTTGGATCGTCTCTATGGCCGTTCATCTCGTCCTGCTCATCCTGCTTGCCGTGATCACAGTGACCATTCCCGAGAAGGAGGATCCCGGCGTTCAGGTCAATGTCCAACTCAAGATAGAGAAGGACAAGAAGGATGTCTACCTGAAAAAAGAGGACATCCAGAAAAACCTGGACCAGATGCTCCCGGTGCGGACATCCATCTTCACCGCGCCCGATGCCTCCCCGACCGCCGGGATCGCCGCGGGGCCGGGGGAGGCCGGTGTCGTTCCCGTTATCGGCATTACCGGTTCGACGGTCAGAGGATCGGGAAATCCCTTCGCCGTGGCCACGGGCCCTGTTTCCTTTTTCGGAAGCGGCGGTGGGTCCGGGGTTTCGAGCGTGGTTTTCGTCGTAGACCGCTCGGCCAGCATGGAAGGGGAGCGGCTCAAGCGGGCAAAGCAAGAGCTCAACCGCAGCATCCAACGGCTGACGGTGGCCAACATGTTCAACGTCATTTTTTTCAGCGATCATGGCGCGCACAAACCCTGCTGGGAGAATATGGCCCTGGCAACCACCGAACACAAGGCGAAGGCCTACGAGTTCGTCAAGGACATGACGACCTACGGCTCGACCGAACCCGCCAGCGCCATGAAGCAGGCGATCTCCTCGATGCCCGATCTGATCTACTTCCTGACCGACGGCGAGTTCGACAAGGGCGTGGTGAGCGAGATTCGAAACTACCTCAAGTATAACGCCAACGGCAAGAAGATCCGCATCAATACCATTGCCTTTCAGAACAGAGGGGGGGAGTCGCTGCTGCGCAGGATCGCGGGCATGAGTATGGGGCAGTATCGCTACGTGCCGTGAGGCGGGGCTACCGGGTGCGCTTCTCCATATCGAGGAATTTTTCCCTGTATTTCGGCCCGCCCAGAGAGGGTCTCAAGACCTTCGTGACGCTGATGATCTTCTGCACCTTCTTGTAGTCCCGCAGCTTGTAGTGCATAAAGACGATCATGTACTTTGCCTCCCACCATTTCTCGCTCCCCGGCTTCGCCGCACGCTCCAGAAAACGCCACTCCACGAGCGCCTCTTTGAACTCGCCGAGCCCCGTGTCGCATCGCGCCAGGCCCTCGTGCACATTCACCGCCTTCGGGAAGAGCCGCTCCAGCGTCGAATAGGCCTGCTTGGCCTGCTTCCACTCTTTCGCCTCGACATAGATCTCGGCCAAGTGAAGCCACATCTGCACGCTTTCCTGTTCTCCCGTTCCCGGCGACTGGAGGGCCAGCGTGAAGAGCTCGGCAGCCGTTTCCCGGGCCGAGCCTCCTTTCTTTGGGGTCTTCGCGCTTCTGGCCCGCATCTCGAAGCCAAGGGCCAGCGTGATGGCCGCGGGTCCCGCCTTGGTGGATTTCGGGAAGGCGGCCCGCGCCTTTTGCAGCTTCGCCAGTCCTGCATCCAGCTTGCCCAGACTGCCCAAAGCCCACGCCTCCATGAACAACGCATCCTCGAGGGCGCCTGGCTCATTCGGGTGCTTCCGGCCGAAATCCGTCAGGAGGCTTACCGCTTTGCCCGGCTGCTTTATTTTGTCGTTCAGGTAGAGCCGAGCCAGGCGCACGCAGGCATTCGCAGCGATGGCATTGGCCTCGCGCCCCTCCTTATCCTGACGTTCCCCTTCGCCCAGAGGCCGGCCGGCCTCTTTCAACAGCGCAACGACCTTTGCGAGGAGATCTTTCTCCTGTTCCGGCGCTTCGCCCTTTGCCCATGCATCCCGCAGAAGCCTTTCCAGGCAGCCGGCCGCCCGGTCCACCGCCCCTCGCCGAAGAGGAGAGTCGGGATCAACTCGCTCGTACTCTTGGGCCGCCGCCGCAAACTTCTTCTTCTCCTCCAGAATCCTCGCCAGACGGTACCGCACATCATTTCGGTCCGCATGCTCCGGGAATCGCCGAAGCAGGTCTTTCAATGAGGCGACGTAGGCGTCTTCCGCCTCCTTGGTTTGGGTCTGGCTAAAGTGGTTGCCGTAGCACACCACCGCAAAGTACGCTGCTTGGGCGGACTGGTCGGCGTTGCCGCCTGTCTTCGACGCCGTTTCGAAGGCTTCGCCCGCCTTGTCGTACTGCTTCAGGTTCGAATGGCAGAGCCCCATCTTGAAGAACAATTCCGCTCTAAGCTCCGGCGCCATCTTCCCTTTGGATGCGGAAAGGAAGCGCTCCAGGTCCTTGATGGCGCCTTGGTAGTCACCGCTCCCCATCTTCGCTTCGGCCTCGGCGAACGCTTTATATCTTCCCCCCTCGGTCTTCGCTTGGGCGATCATCACCTGCCGCGCCGCCTGAGCCCAGCGACCGCCCACGGCATCGAGCTTCCGTAGTATCTCCCGGGCTTCCTCCCTCTCCTTTTCCGCTGGGGGGCCTTTGCCCTTGGCGGCAGAACTGTAGAGGCACTTGGCGATCAGCAGGCGGCAGGCGTTTTCCATCTCCGGGTTGGGCGCACGAAGGACCCGCAGCGCCGTCCGGGCCGCGTCCAACGCGTCTTTGCTCTTTCCCATCTCCTGGCACAAAAGGGCCAGGTGGTAGTAGACTCTCGACTTGAACGCAGGATTGTTTACGTCGCGGAGAAGGTTTCGCAGTACCTGCTCTGCCCCCATCAGGTCGCGGGACCCACGCAAGCAGAGCGCGATCCCGAGATTCGATTCGCGGGCGGCGCTCGTGCCCGGACAACTCTCGGCGATCGACCTGAAACGAGTCTCCGCCTCCTGCAGGAGCTTCATCTTCTCCTCGCCCCCGGCGGGCGAGGTCGTAGCTAAGCCGTAAAGCGCCCAAGCCAGTCGAAACTCGCCTTCCAGCGTCAGCGCCACCAGTTTCCGACGGGTCTTGCCCTTTCCCCCTCCGAGACGGAAACTCTCCTCCAGCAGCCTCGATGCCTCGTCCTTCGCCGACCTCAGAATCGAGGCCGCTTTCTTGAGATTCAGCCGCGCGCGCTCCCGGGCGGACTGGCTGCCCGCCGTCGCATCCGGGATGTCGGCGTTCCCCTTGTTCAGGTAGACAATGCCGAGATCAAGCTCAAGCCGCGCCCGGTCCCTGGAGGAGAGTGTTCCCGAGAGAAGCTTCTCGGTCTCCTCCATCGCCCGGTCCCAGAGCTTATTCTTTTGATCCCGGCCTGAAGCCGCCTCGGCCCACTCCGTGTAGACCCGGATCAAGCCGTGTTTCAGGGCGACCACCTGCTCGGGCTTCAGCCCCGGCTGCTTCAGCCAGTCGTGATATTGCAGATCGAGAAGGTCGTAATAGCCCCTGGCCATGAGCGCATTCACAAACTCCTCATCGCGTGGATATTGTCCCCCCACGGCCCAAGCCGCAGTAAGAATCAAGGCTGAACACAAGACCGACCGGATACGCATGTCACCTAACCTGGGAGAGCGGCCAGAGGAGCGGCGAACGAGACGTTCGAGAACTTTGCCTTTTCCGTGGCATTCAGGGCGGAGATCGCAAAGCGAAATTGGACGTCTCGGTCAACGTCAATAATCACGGGAACGTCCACCTGCTGGCGGAGGATTCGCAGATGATTATACAGCACGTCAAAAGTGGGACACAAGCGTTCGTTCATCTTGATGTATACGGTGTCCCCTGACTTCTTGAGTTTGATGACGATCTTCTCCAGGTCCGGCGGCTCCTCTGGTGCTTTGTCGATAGGCGCACCCTTTGCGGGAAGCTCGGCGGCAAGGTTCCCCTCCGGCTGCTTCCACTTGGACACGCACATGAAGAAGATGAGCAGCAGGAAAACAACGTCGATCATGGGGGCCATGCGGATCTGCATCCGGTCCTCGTTCTGGCTGCTGGGTTTCCTGAATTCCATCACAGCCCTCCCGTTTCGGCGTCGCCCGGAGCCCTGTTCTTGAGCGCGGCAAAGGAAATCTGCCAGATTCCGTTTCGCGCGCACTCGAGCATAATGTCCTGAATCCGGCCGAAGTCCGCACGGCCGTCCGACCGCACCAGCACCTGTAGGTTGATCTCGCCCTTCCCGATTCGGTGTTGCTGGGCCTCGCCCCGCAGCCATCCCTGCAGCGTGGAGAAGTCCACTTGCTGCTTCGACACGACCAGCCGCCCGTCCTTGTCCACGTTGATTACCACCCGCCCCGGCGGCACGCTCTCCTCCACCGCCGCCTCGTCGGCAACGGGCAACTCCACCTCCTCCGTTTCAATACGTGAAAACTCCGCGACCGTCATGAAGAAAATGATCAACAGGAACACGACATCGATCATCGGCGTCATGTTCAGGTGCAGCCCCGTTCGCCGTTTGGGCAGGTGGCAGCGCTTCATCCCTCGTTTGCGTCCTCCCCTTCACCTTCCCGCAGCGCGCGCATGCGGATGGGCTTCATCAGCTCCTCGCCCACGTCGGCGACCTCGGTGCTGAGCTGCTCGATCTTGTTCCGAAAATACACGTACACCACCAGCGTGGGAATGGCCACCATCAGCCCGAGGCAAGTAGTAATCAGGGCCTTGGAGATGCCGCCCGCCAGCTCCGCCGGCTTGGCGAACCCGCCCGTCCGCTCGATGGTATTAAAGGACTGGATCATGCCGACCACCGTCCCCAGCAGACCCAGCATGGGCGACACGTTGCCGATGAGCGAGAGGTATTCGATCTTTCGATAGAGCCTTGCCGACTGATCGCTCCCCGTTTCGATCATCGCATCTTCCACATCCTCATAGCTCCCGCGAGGTTCGGACACCGCAGCGCCGATCACTTTGGCGATATACGACCGGTCTTCTTCACAAAAATCCCGCAGCTCACCGAAGTCCCGCTTCTTGATCAACGCCCGCATCTGCAGCACAGACGACATGGGCAGCAAAGCCGACCGACGGATGCTGAGGGCGTGCTCAACGGTCAAAGCAACCGCCGCCATGCTCAGAAAGACAATCGTCCATCCGATGACGCCACCCTTCTTCAATGTTTCGAGCAGCGACACCTTTTGAACGGCCTTCTTACCATTGCCCGTCTCCTGGGCCGTCGCCGTGGCCATGACAACGGTGGCAACCAGAACAAGACAAAAGGCCGCCATCAACGCCTGCTTTCGGAATTTCCTGCCGGTCATCTGGTACTCCTGTCATAAGGTTACTTGAGCGCGCCAGCGCGCTTTCGGGCCTGATCCGCCGCCATGGCAGCCGGAAACTGACTCATCAACGCAGCGTATTCTCTTCTCGCTCGATCCGTCTCCCCCATTTTTTCAAAACACTGCCCGACGAGATAAAGGCTGTCGCCGGCCAGACATTCATTCTGCGGATACAACGTCGGCACGTGAAGGAACGCCAGGGCCGCCCGGGGATAGTCTTTCTTGGCCAAGAAACACCGCCCGCGCCAATAGTCAAGCCAGGGCTGCACATCATCCGGGGCCTTCGGCTTCTGCTGTGCGGCAAGCTTCATGCATTCCTCGAGGTCTTTCGACTGATACAGCAGCCGGATCTGAAGGATGATGCCCACGCCCGCCACAACAGGGTCTTTGTCGCGCAGGAGAAACGGTATCTTACTCTGCGCCTCGGCGATATTCCCCGACACAAGGGCCACCCAGGCCTCGAGGGCGGACCTCAGACCTGTGGCATGTCGAGCGCTCTCAATCTCCTTCCGTATCCGCGACGCGTTTCCGAGTTCTCCCTCGTAGTGCCATGGGAAGCGCCAGCGATGGCGAGAATCCGGCGCCTCTCGAACCATATCCAGAAAGGCGGCCACCGCGTCATCGGGCCGGCCACTGCGGAAATAGCAGAAGACAAGCTCGGCGCGCGCATCTTCCTGAAACAGGACCCGTGGTCCACTCAAGACCCTCTCGAAGGCCCGGATGGCGGCAGCAACATTGCCCTCGGCAAGGTGCTTCTTCCCCTCTTCGAATTCGGGCAGGGGATCAAGCTTGACGCTCACCACGTCGTCGGTCTTGTACGTCATCTTTCGTCCGCTGCTCATAATGGCGACCTGCCTGCTGTTGCGCCCCACCACCTGGCCCTTCAGTGAGATGCCGCTCTTCAGAATGACCTCATCGGCCCACGAAAGAGATGCGAGGCTGAGAAAAAAGGCAAGAACATAGACCGGTCGAAGTACCATGCAGCTACCAAAAGAGACCGAAACAGCATCCATATCTAAAGACAATGATAGCCCAGGGACAGCAGTCTTGTCAACCGGCGTGTCGGTCTTTCGGCGGCGAGCAGCGCGGAAGCCCCGCGACCTCATCATTCCGCCACTTGGAGTCGTTCTCTGATGGTGACGATGATTTTGTAGAGGAGGGTGAGGAGGAGGAAGCCGATGCCGTAGACGCC
>JAADGH010000047.1 GCA_013152475.1 Planctomycetota bacterium | reverse complement strand
CATGCCGCCCACGATCAGTTTGCCCTGGATCTTCGACGCTTCGAGGGGGAGAGGGGCTTCATGGTAGAGACCCACGACCTGGATCACGCCGCCGCCGCGCACCATGTCCTGCGCCTGGGCGAATGATTTGACACCCGCCGGACCGCCGACGCAGTCCATCACCACGTCCGCCCCGCGACCATTGGTGGCATCACGGACAGCCTTCACCGCGTTTTGCTTCGACACGTTCACCACGACATCCGCCCCGAGCGTCTTCGCCAGGTCGCAGCGCATGTCGATGGCATCGACAGCGATCACCTTGCTCGGTTTCATCTCGCGAACGGTTTGCAGACACAGCGCGCCGACGAGGCCCTGGCCGAGGACGACCACCGTGCCCCCTTCTTCGATGCAGGCGCTTCTCGCCCAGCCGACGGAGCTGCGGGCGAGGGGGATGAACGTAGCATGCTCGAAGGACATCTCGTCGGGGATCTTCACATAGGACGGCTCGCCCGGCCGCCATTCCATCTTGCCCACACCATACTCCCCGTGCGGGGCGATGAGGGACACGCGATCGCCGACGGCGACATCGTCGATACCATCTCCGACCTTCTCCACAGTCCCGGCGGCGGAGTAGCCCATGCGGTCGGCATCGACGGCCCCCTCTTTCCGATATCGTCCTCCGATCTCCGAGCCGCGACTGATGAGGGACCGGTGGATGCGGACGAGAATCTCCCCGTCACCGATCTCGGGAACATCCACCTCCTCGACAATCACATTCCCGAAGCCTTCGGGTTTGGCAAGTCGCTTCATGCGGATATCGTCTTCGACTGCTGGGCCTACGCTTCATCCTGTGGTGGCACGATCTTCTCAAGCACGGCGATCAGGGGCGGCAAATTCACGGTCACCACATCCCAGATGATATCATAGTCCACATGAAGATAGTCGTGCACCACCTTATGGCGCATGCCAACGATCTTGCTCCACGGAATGTCCGGATGTGTGTCGCAAAACTCAGGCGAAACATGCCGCGCCGCTTCACCGATGACCTGGATCAGATGCGCCAGCGCCATACGCAGGTTCTCATCCTGGTCGTAGTCTCCCCGGGGCTTCCCCTTGACCTTTTGCAGGGCCTTCTCCGGCATGTCCAGCATGTGCCCGACATACACGAGATCATCCTTCTGCATACTGGACCTCCGCGCTGGCGAACACGTGATCTCGGAGACGGTGATTCAGGTATTTCTGCTGAATGATGTCCACCGCATGTCCTCCGAGAAGCTGTGAGAGTTCTTGTTCCATATCGAAGATGCGGAACCCGATCACGTGGCCCGGCTCAAACTCCACGAGGACATCCACATCGCTCTCCGGCCCGAAGTCATCGCGCAGCGCCGAGCCGAATATGGAGAGCTTTCGGATGTGGTTGCGCCGACAGAACTCGGCGATCTTCTCGCGGTCGATGGGGAGTCTCACGCTCATGACAAGTCCTCTCCGCAGATTCGCATACGTCACAATATACTCTACCCCACGGCGCGCTGTCTGTCAAGTCTGGCGACCTCGGACGGCGGATCACTTCGCCGGCTGCCAGGCCAGGATATCCAGGTTCATCGAGCCGCCGCGCTGGTCCATGCGGAGGGTGTGTTTGCCTGCAGTGAGAGGGATGCGGGCAATGGCGCCATTGGAATCGACGACGGCGAAAGTGCGCCAGTCGTCCTTTGTCCGGCACCACCCGCCCGTGCCTTCCAGACGGACGACGCCGATGTCGGCGGCCAGCGGCTTGCCGTCGAGCTTGAGCTCGCGGAGGATCATGCTGTGCTCGCTCGCGCCGCGGATGAGGAGCTCGTAGTCGCCGGCCGTCGCAACGTCGAAGGTCCACTCCGCCCAGTCCCCTTCGGTATCCCAGCAGCAGTGAGCCTTGCCGCCGGAGGCGGCGACCTTCTTCATGATCTTGAATCGCTTGCCTTGTCCGGCCGATGTCCTTTCGGCCTCGATGATGAGACTGCCCTTGGCTGGCTTGAAGTCCTTCGGCAGCATTTTCGCAGGAATCAATTTCACGCCCTCGCCGGTAATCGTCAGGCCTTTGAGCGTTCCCTTTCCTGCGATCTCGATAGCGTACGATCCCTCCTTGAGCCAGCAGAGGGTTGTCTTACCGTTCTTCAACTCGATCTCCTTGTCGCCGAGCTTCAGGCGGGGCGGGAGATTGCCCGTCCAGCCGTCGAGGGCGATGGTGTATCGGTCGCTCTGAGGCAGCTCGACGCGCCCCCACCAGTCGCGGAGCATGGTATCGGGCAGGCGGCGCTCATAGCCCAAGAGCTTCGACTTCTTGCCGTTGACGCTCACCCACGTTCCCTTGATCGGGCCGGACTTGAGATCGGGGCGGTCGAGGGTGGACCAGTTCGACTTCTCCCCCTCCACGATGGCCTTGCCCTTGAAGCGCAGGAACGTTGCCTTGATCGCAAGTGACCGCCGGATGTTCCCCGACGCATCGATCTCAATCGCGGCCGCTTCGCCGTCGCTCTCGAGACCGTCCGCCTTCAAGACGCCCTCGGCTCCGCGCTTGCGGAGCAGGACGAGGTGCGTCCGGTCGCCGCATTCGAGCCGGACGGCGTGGCAGTTCTCTCCCTCTATCTTCTCGAACCTTGCCTCCGGTTCCGCCTCCGCGCCAAGGCGCTGGATCTGCATGGCCGCGAGGAATTCGTCCTCGACGGCCGGCTTGGCCGGTGTGGCGTAGAGATGCCACTCGGGGAAGTACTTCTCCTTCGGCACGGGGTCGGTGCTGTAGCGGTTCACCGGCTCGACCGGGAAGCCCGTTGAGACTTTCAGGCCGACATTCGCGGGCGCGAAGAACCGCCCCCGCAGGGCCGCGTTCTCGCGCTGGAGGGCAAAGGACTTCCTGCTGTCATCCACCTTGATCGGCGCGATGGCGTGCATCATCCAGTCGTACTTCGCCGGGCCCTTCGCCGACGCCACCAGATCGTGGATGACGACGAAGCCGGGCTTGATGAACAGGATGCGCCGGTCGAACTGCTTGAGCAGGCCCTTGTAGATGTCGGGATCGGACGCATCGCCCACGGTGTAGCCATAGCCGGGCGAGTCGAAATACGTCAGAACCTTTCCATCCGTCCCTTTCTTTCGGGCCGCTTGGCCTTCGCCATTTACGAGGAGCGTATTGTGCGCCAGTGTGTTCGAGGAATAGGCCTTGAAGTGCGGGCTGCCGTACCAGTCGTAGTAGCCGCCGTCGATGGCCAGCTTCTCGCCGTAGGCGTTGATGACGAAGCTGTTCTGGTCCGGGTGCTGGTGACCGGCAAAGTACGTCCCGCTGTGCATCGCCACGGTCACATCGTCCCGCCCGTCCACGATAGAGGTGTTGAATACCACCCATCCGATGTGACGGTAATGGATCGACTGGGGCAGGTCCACCGGCGGCTTGGGTGTGATACCGTCCACCGTCTCCCGCTCCCCGCTATACCATAAGGCGTACGGATCACGCGTGCGCAGGGCCAGGTCGCGGACGCGCCGGGTGCACGACGGCCCCTTGCGCGCGCCGTGGTTCGGCATGCCGCTGTCGGCGAAGGACACCCACCAGCCGTTGGGCGGGCTGTTATACATGACGAACCGCGCGGTTTGCGCCAGCCAGGGGTGCTTGTAGAGGTCGATGCCGGTGACGGCCTTCAGCTCGTCGGCGTAGTCCACGATGAACATGAGGCCGTAGCTCCAGTAGGACAGGCCCTCGTTGTTATCGCCCTGGTAGCCGAGGCAGCAGAGGAAGCGGCCGAGGTAGAGCTGGCGGACGTACTCCGCCCACTCCGCGGCGCGATCGTAGTCGCCCAGCAGCACAAGACCCGCCTCGGAGACGCCAAAGGCCTGGAGCCAGGCATGGTTGTTCGCCTCGTGGCCGCGGAAGGGGTTGAGGCGGTCATAGAACTGCATGGCGCGTTGGACGATGATCTTCTGCATCAGCTCGCGCTCGGCGGGGGTCATGCCGTCGCGGCAGACATCGTAACACCAACTCAGACCGCGCAGGAGGTGGTGCGCGCCGATGTCGCCCCGGTGCATGGCGCTGCCGGCAGCGGGGTCCCACATGCAGGCCATGATCGCCATTTCCTTCGCCCACTGGATCACCTCGGGGTCCTGTGTGAGCATGGCGTACTGCGCGATACGCTGCAGTTTCCGACCCGTTCGCCCGGTGATTCCGCCGGCCACTTTGCCGTACCAGTCGATCCACGTGGGCCAGCGCTTGTCGCCCTTCACATGGGGGCCGGGATGGACCTGCACGCCCGTTCGACCGAGGACGATGGGCTTGCCGTCCGGGCCGGTGTAGGTCTTCTCCGGGGCAGGGACGTTCCCCGGCACGGCGCGGTACTGGTTGGACGGCCACTCGCGGAGCTTCCTGGCGCTCTTCTTCAGCGCGGCCTTGCGCTTCTCTGTCAGCTCCGGCTGGCCGATCTTTGCCACCCCCAGCAGGCGCGGGCGGGGCATCTTGAGCACCTGGTCAACGGGGATCGGCTCCGTCGTGAAGTCGTGGACATTCGGGGGCACAACCACCTGCTCCACCTCCGACCAGCCTTCGGACAGTTCGCTATCGCTCCACACCCGCCAGTACCACGTGCCCGGCTTGAGGGGCTTGGGCGGGGTGTAGAAGTTCCATTTTACATCGACCGTGGTGGATTCACCTTCGGGGAAGGTCGGGTCGAGGGAGTACTGCACCTTCTGGTTGCCCTCCTCCTCTTTTCGCCAGTTGAGGAGGGGCGGATTGGAGTAGGACTCGCGCGTGCGCTCGGAGAGGGTGCGCTTGGGGTAGCCGGTGAAGAGCCGGATGTCGTCGAACCAAACGGTGATGCGGGCCTTCGTCTCGCCGCGCTTTTTCGTCTTCTCCTTCACACGCCCGTAGAGCTGAACCTTGGAAAGCTTGAGGCCGAGCTTCACGTCCACGCCCCAGTGTCCCTTCAGTTTGCCGATCTGGACCTGCGTCAGTTTCCATTTGCTGGAAAACTTGTCGCTGCACCAGAAGGCTTGCTTGCCGTTCACGAACCAGCCCATGCCGAGGTAGCTGCCTTCATAGCCCTTCTCGACCTCCTCCCGGTGCCAGAAGGAGAGGATGAGGTTTTTCTTCACCTCGATGGGACCCTTCAAGATCAACGGACACGCTGTGCCCGGTTCGGTGTTGTGAATTTTCAGGCAGTGTCCCTTTCCGTCGCG
>JAADGH010000176.1 GCA_013152475.1 Planctomycetota bacterium | reverse complement strand
GTCCGATAGAATTTGACGTGGAATGTGTCCTTATTGATGAGAATGCCACTATCTACTTTCAGTATCTTGTAGTCTTTGTAACCGTGTTCGGCCATTATCTTCTGGCATTGCTCATCAGCTTTCTTATCCATGTATTCACGCGTTGCAAACGCGTTCTTGTAAAGCGTAAATGTGTAGACGTTTTTCTGTGTTGGATTGGCTACGGGCTTGCCCCCGTACGTGGTTGCCATGCAACCGGAAAACAGCAAGCATGTTGCCACGATTACGGTAAGTTGTGATAGTTTCTTGAGCATAAGTTCTTCCTTTCGTGTAAGAGTACTTACCACTTTTACGCCAGTGTGTAGATATAGTCGTCACCTCCCTCCACCGAACGCCGAGCATGAGGCGCGAGTTAAAGGTGCCGGGCACTGCAGAGTAAGGAAGTCTCTTATGGCGATGACAGGATGCGCTCGAGCTCATCGTAGCGCGCCTTGAACTCCTCATCGTCCTGCCGACGCCGGATGCCCCGCATCACCCAGCCCGATGCGGTGGCGGGGTGCTTGCCCAGCGCCTCCCCGATCGGCCTTCACCTGCAAACCGAAACACTCGGCGCCGAGGCTCGCGAGCAGGTCCCGCGTTCGCACGGTGGCTTCGCCCCGTCCTCGCCCAGCAAGCTGGCTCACATCCACCCCAAGCGCGTGCTCGCCCCGAGCTATCCGGTTGTAGACGTGGTAAACCGCGCCATCGAAAAAGACCCTACCCACCCGCGGCATCAAACAACCTCCAGGAAAAGAAGGGCATAACACATGTTCGCTGTGCCTGGCACGTTTCTGGCGCGTTTTCGTTTTCTGGCCGCCTCCCGAACACGACCCAACAAGTTTGGCCTCCGCACTGCGGATGACGTGTTTGCGCACATCACTTATGCTCCTTCCGCAGCGTGGATGGGGAAGTAACGTCATGATACCATGCCACATGGAGGCGACCAACCCAAATGACGCATAACACCCCGCTGCAACGCAACACGTCACTTCGGACGCATAATTAGTAGTTATGCGAGCTACAACACCGGAAAGAGGAATCGATGATGGAATTTGTGGCGATCGACGTTGAAACAGCGAATGCTGACATGGCGTCCATTTGTCAAGTCGGTATAGCTCAATTCAGAGATAACGTTTTGGTTGCCGAATGGTCAACACTGATAGATCCAGAGGACTACTTCGATCCCTTCAACACTGCTATCCATGGAATCACTGAGAAAGATGTTGTCCAGGCTCCAACTTTCCCACAGATTCGAAATGACCTTATGGGATTCCTCGCGAGTAGGATTGCCGTTAGTCACACCCACTTTGACCGGGTCTCCATCCGGAAGGCCGTTGAAAAGTATTCCCTAGATCCAATAGAGACCACTTGGCTCGATTCTGCCCGCGTAGCCCGTCGTACCTGGCCCGAATGCTCTCATCGCGGTTACGGCTTATCGAACGTCTGTGGTTTGATAGGGTACGACTTTCAACACCATGATGCACTTGAAGACGCTAAGGCCTGTGGACAAGTCTTGATCGCCGCCATCCGGACCACCGGCCTTGATCTTGTCTCTTGGTTGAAAAGGGTAAACCAACCCATCGATCCGGCGAGATCCGGTGTTGCCTCAACAATCACCCGGGAAGGAAATCCAGAAGGCGACCTGTACGGGGAAGTCCTGGTGTTTACCGGGGCGTTGACGCTTCCCCGTAGGCAGGCGGCGGATTTGGCAGCAATAGCTGGTTGCTCTGTGGCTTCAGCTGTAACCAAAAAGACGACTCTTTTGGTTGTTGGTGATCAAGATGTGACGAAATTGGCGGGGAAAGCAAAGAGTTCGAAACACATTATGGCCGAGAAGTTGATTGCGGAAGGGCAGCAGATCCGCGTCCTTAAGGAAAGCGATTTCTTGGAATTGGTTGAGGAGGGCGATGGATATGCATAACCAAGCGGTGCAGCGGACCCCAACCCGCCTCCGCTACGCTCCGGCGGGCCGGGTCCGCTGACCTTTTATGTTATGCACCTGAAGCAATGCGCAAGACGGCGGTCATGTATCGGGATGCAGTGCGAGATGCAGCTATCAACCGGAGGATACGAATGAAAGAAAGACCATATCTACTGACACGTGCTCTTCGTCTTCCGATGACGGAACGAGAGATGGAGTACGACACCGTGACCGGGTTGAACATGATCCAAGTGAACGGCTCCGCTGCGCCAGCGGTCACGAATCTGCCACCACAAGAAACGTCCTCGAAGACGATGGCTGCGCCAGGCGACGACGACCCCGATCCGGATGACGAAGATTGCTACTAATAGTTTCCAACAGGACCGACTTGGCGACTGACTATCTGATTCTCAGGGCGCGAGAGCGCGGGACCGAATACGTACGAATCAACACTGAGGATTATGGCCGGGCATTCTCTGTTACGCTCCTTCTCGACGGGAGCTGCGCGAAGGTCGCCATCAAGCTCCGTGACGGCAGGACGGTGAAGGAGGAGGACATCACTGGGGTCTTCTTCCGACAGCCGCGGGCGCCAGATCCCACCGGGGTTGTCGAAAAGGACGATGTTCCATTCGCCAGGCGGGAAATGCTCGAGCACCTTCGATCGCTTTGGCGCATGATTCCGGAACACAAGTGGCTAAATCATCCCCGATTGCTGATGGCCGCGACCAACAAAGTGGACCAACTTCTCAAAGCGAGCGAAGTAGGCCTGGCGATCCCCCCAACCTGCATATCCAATGACGTCGGAGATGTTCGAGAGTTCGTCGCCCAGCATCGAGTGGACGTTGTTGTAAAGGCTGTCAAACACGGGTTCTACGCCACAGGAGACGCCATTGAGTTTGCGATAACCCAGGCAATGGACGACGCAGCTGTGGACAAGGCACTGGCAAATGCGGCAGTACCGATGAATTGGCAGAGGCACATCGCAAAACAGTACGATATCCGGCTGACGCTGATTGGTAAGCGCACTTTTGCCACAGCCATTCGTTCTCAGGATCACGTGGAGACCAAAGTCGACTGGCGGGCAGGAGACTCACAAGGTATTCATCTGGTCCACGAACCAATCGAGCTCCCGGCGAAAGTAGTTGAGCGCTGTCGGCGCTTGCTGCGGCGATTTGCCCTCAGATACGCCGCAATCGACTTGGTGCTTGGGCAGGATGGGAAGTACTACTTTCTCGAAATGAACCCGGCG
This sequence comes from Planctomycetota bacterium, assembly GCA_013152475.1. Lineage (GTDB taxonomy): Bacteria > Planctomycetota > Brocadiia > JAADGH01 > JAADGH01 > JAADGH01. Next base: position 4,013 of record JAADGH010000176.1, on the reverse strand, counting down.
GGCCAGTGGGCCTGGATCGAGCAACTGACGGGCCAAGCTATCCGAGATGCCATACTCGATGAGCTACTAGCCGGACCGACGGGGGACACGCATGAGGTTTCGTGAGCGTCTAACCAGCACAGATCAAAGTGTTGTGGAACAGAGCCTACGGTTTGTTAACGAACGCTTGGCGCGCGAAGCGGAACGGGGAAGAAACGCTGAGGCGCGTGCAACGGCAATGCTCGCAGTAGTTGGAGTGCTTGCTGGGTTCTTGGTGCACTTCGCGGGCGCAATCTCCTCCGACTCAGCCGTACCCTGGGCCGCCGGCCACGTTCTCTATGTGTTTGCGGTGGCATTTGTACTCAAGTCGGGCTTTTACGCTGCTCGGTGCCTCTCCGTGGGTGTAAGATATCGCTTGGAGCCTGAATTGATACTTGAGTTTCAAAGCATGAGTGCCTCCGACGCGTTGAAGCTTGAGATCGCCAAGAAGGTATGGGAGTATAGGAAGCAGATCGACCCCAACAGCAGGAAACTTTATGCGTTGGACCGCGCGCAGCGCAGCGCGTTCATGGCAACAGTGTGTCTGCTATTGCTTGGCGTATATCTGGCCGTGGGAAATCAGGGAGTTTCGATTGACGCGCCGTGTGTTGCTATCATTGCGACGGTCGTCCTAGGAGTACTGCTCTGCTTCCTGGATCCCATCGTGGAACGTCTGGGAATCTGGAAAATGAGACGAGACTGAGGGCATGTCGAATGGACGAAAGAGAGCATAACAACCGCGTGAACCTGTCAGTCGGCTTCGCCGCTTGCAGGTTACGCGGAATGTTAGCCAGCATGGCTATCGAGCTCGGACCAGCAGAAGGATCAAAGCGAGTAGCCGATGAAAGAAGTAGTCCACTTGATCCTCGGTTTGTATTTCAACCTGCGTAGTCTCGCTGTGCCTGATGCGAAACTTGTTGCCAATCTTGGTTAGGGCCTTTGCTTCGTCCTCAAGGAGCTTGCGATAGTTGGGCTCGTCTGCAGCCTTGTCGAGGAGCGATGTTGCGGATGCCTTCTTGTCCGTGCCGGGTTCAACAGTCTTCAAGCGTTCCCAGGCATCCCAAAGTTTCTCGAGCGCCTCCCTGCGTGTAGCTGGATCTGGATCAAGAAACCTGGCTCGTGCGGCTTCCAAGAGCGCGTCGAGCGTTGCGTCGCCTGTATCGAAAGCCGCCCGACGAAGTTCCTCGTCCAAAACCGGCGGGGCCAGCCGCGTAACCGTTCCGTCTGACTCCAAGGCGAAAGCTACTCCGTTACGACTCAAGATGCGGTTCACTCGATCCGTGAAGTCAGCTTGTCCTTTTGACCGGTCGAAACTCAGATGCGAATGCCAATAGAAGCTGTGGTAGCTGCCCCCGATGGGTTCGGCCACGTGGCGGTGGCAGAACTCCACCAGATCGAGTGCGCTGAGCGTACGAGGAATCGTATCCGCTCGAAGAGGCCAATCGATATCGGGTATCTCGGCACGCAGCGCAAGGCCGAAAGCATGAGCGTCGGTTCCAGTTGGGCCACCGCCATCTGGACACGCCTCCGGAAAGTCGATGCCGAATCCGCCCTTTGAAATATAGCTGTTGATGAGCGTGATCAGGCCGCCCCACGCGGGGGCCTCGACTTCGAGCTTCGTCCGCGCCCGAGGGCCTCGCTCGCGATCGCTGAAGTAGTCCATCATCGATTCACCGTGAACCTCGACCCGGTGACCGGATACTGGCTAACCACTGATTCTGCGCCCGAAGTGACGGGTTGCTTTGCAGCAGGGTCTTATGCGTCATTTGGTTGTTGAACTCCAAGTTCCATCGTAGCACGATGTTGTCTTCCCATCGGCGCTGCGGGAGAGGCGTGCGTGATGTGCGCAAACAGGGCACCTGCAGCGGGGCGGTTTCGCTGCTTATTATCGACGGTTCCTCACGCGATGGCTGCGGCCGGGAGGTTGGAGAACACATGGCTACCGCCCATGGATCTGCACGCAGGTCACTGAAAACGCTTCGGTTATCCAACTCGTACACCACCAGGGGGCGCTTTGCCCTGTGGGGGGTGATTTTTCGTACTTCCATGATCCCGCGTGACCGGGGCGGGTGTCAAGGGCCGGAGCTGGCGGACGGTGGGGGCTTGGTGGAGGCGTTGGGCATCGTGAGACGCGGGCGCGGGAGGATGGAGATGCTCCCGGCTCCGGCGTCCCCTTCATCGCGGGCCGGCGGCGGCCGTGATGAGGTGCGTCACGATTACCAAGAGGGCGGGATGGGATGGCATCCCCCGGAGGCCCGCCTGGCAATCGCTCCGGACGCCTCGCTCGATGCCCAACGCCGGCTTGTCCTTCACGCCTTGCTCGTTGAGCTCCGGCAGCACCTGCGGCACGGGCTCGAAACCTCCGGATCCAGGCGCAGGTATCCAGGGGCTGTCTTTCTGCTAAGCTTCCGGACCGGGAGGGTGCGCCATGGATCTCGACCTCGTCCGGAAGCTTCCGGGAACGTTGTTCTCGGCCGTCATCATGGAGCTGTTCGAGCGGCTCGCGTATTACGGGATGGTGCTGGTGCTCTCGATCTACCTCGTGCAGCACCTGGGGATCCGCGCGGACGTCTATGGAATCCTGTACGGGATCTTCACCGGCGCTCTCTATTTCCTGCCACTGGTCGCCGGGGCGCTCGCCGACCGGTTCGGGTACAAGCCGGCCATGATCGTCGCGTTTGCGACGCTGACAGCCGGTTACACGATCCTCGGCACGTTCACGAGCTTCGGCATGATCTGCGTCGCCCTGGGACTGATCGCCGTTGGCGGCTCGATCGTCAAGCCGACGGTCTCCGGAACGGTGACCCGCACCACGGAAGAGGGCTCGACCCGCCCGGTGGGCTTCGGTATCTACTACATGATGATCAACGCCGGCGGACTGATCGGCCCGGTGATCGCGGCCCAGGTCCGAAACCACACGGCCTTCCGCTACGTCTTCCTGGTCTCCGCGCTCGCCTGCGCGCTGATGTTCTTCCAGGCCGCGCTCTGGTTCAAGGAGGTCGTCACGAAGGCGGAGCGGTCTTCCGGGAAAACGCTCGGGCAGGTCTTCGCCGAGATCGTTCTCGTGCTCCGGAACTGGCGTTTCGTGCTGCTTCTCGTGATCTTTTCCGGGTTCTGGGGGATGATGAACGTCCTGTTCGGCTTCATGCCGCTGTACGTCGAGACGTTCACGAACCTCCACGGCATCGAGGCGGCGATCAACCACGTCATCCCGCTCGGGCACTGGCTCAATCCCGAGGTCTTCATCTCCCTGGATGCGCTGCTCATCGTGCTGTTCCAGGCGCCGATCAGCTACCTGACCCGCAAGTGGCCCACCCTCCGCGCCATGCTGCTCGGGACGTTCGTCGCAACGCTGTCGTGGATCTTCCCGGGGATGTCGCCGCTCGCCGGGTTCGTCGCCCTCGGCATCTTCATCTGGTCCGTTGGCGAGATGACCTGCTCGGCCAGGTTCTTCGAATACTGCGGAACGATCGCTCCTTCCGACCAGGTCGCCGTGTATCTCGGTTACTCGTTCTTCGCGATCTTCATCGGCAATATCTACTCCGGCCCGTGGGCGGGGCTGCTCTACCAGTGGTTCATCGAGGGGCCCTTCAAGGCCGGCAAGCCGATCGTGCCGGCGGCGTTCTTCGGCGGCGTCATGGCGATGGGCATTCTCTCGGTCATCGGCCTCGCGCTCTACGGAAAATTCGTCGCACCGGAAAAAAGCCGGCAAGACAGCGCCGCGTCGTAGCGGAGAACGCCGTCGACGCCCCCCGCACCGGCCTGCATCTCTCACGGACTTTCGTCGCAAGACGGGCGGCCCGTTCCCCCGGGCCTCCGCTTCAGGGCGTGACGAAAGGGGAGATTCCGTGAGATGATGTTGGAAACCAGCCGGGCGTTGCCGGCGTTTCGGGACGAGGTGAATCACGGTGGAGACACGCGGCTTTGGAGGGGAACGGCGCAGAGGACCACGGGTACCCCTCTCCGGCGAGCTGACCATCTTCGTCGAGAGCATG